>NZ_JBEXYC010000031.1:0-74895 GCF_040630835.1 Kitasatospora sp. NPDC005751 | reverse complement strand
GGGCAGGGTGAAGGCACACATGAGGGACCTCCGAAGAGAGGCGGAGTGGAGTGGGTGCGGTGGAACCGGCGGATACGTCGCCGTGAGCCAGGCCGGAACGGGACTGGGAGTACCGCGTACGGCTGCTCTGCGGTGCGCGGGCAGCAGGCGCCTACTGCCCTCGGAACAGGCGTTACTGACGATCCATCGGATCGATGTGAGACGACCATAGCGCAGAAGCACTTAAGATTAAGTGGATCCTGGAAAGCTTCCTTCTTCCGTGGGACAGATGGCCGTGACGGCTGCCGTCGCGGCAGACTGATGCCACGAAACGCAGAGAGGACGCCATGCCTGGTCGCCAGAGCCCCACTCTTCGTCAGCGCCGCTTGGGTGCCGAGCTGCGGAGAATGCGCGAGCAAGCGGGCTTGGGCGGCAGCCAGCTCTCCCGAGTCCTCGGCGTCAGTGCCGCCCAAGTGACGCAGATGGAGAACGGGAAGAGCAGTGTTAGCGCGGAGCGTCTCCAGACGATCGCGGCGGGTTGCAAGTGCACCAACCAGCCTCTGATCGATGCACTCGCCGACCTCATCGCAGCGCGCGGAAAGGGCTGGTGGGAGGAGTACCGCGGGGTCTTGTCGACCGACTTTCTGGAGGTCGCGGAGATGGAGTCCACGGCGCAGAAGCTCTACACATGGGCGACCACCTACGTACCTGGCCTACAGCAGACCCAGGCTTATGCCTCTGCGGTGTTCGCCCGCGTCTCACCGCCGCTACCACCTCGCGACATCGAGCTCAGAACTGCATTTCGCGTCCAGCGCCAGCACGCCATTCGGTCGAGTGGCACGCCGTACGTGTCCTTCATCCACGAGGCCGCGCTACGGATGCAGTTCGGCGGCCCTCGCGTGCTCGCAGCGCAGCTCGGTAGCCTGATCGAGGACTCAGAGCGGCGAACCTGCTCGTTGCGAGTGGTGCCGTTCGACATGGACACCTTTCCTGGCGCGGGCGAGAACATCATGTTCGCCGAAGGTCCGGTACCGGAGCTCGCGACCCTCCAGATGGACACCGCGCAGGGCGTCCTCTTCTTCGACTCTCCAGCAGACTTGGCCAGCCACCGCGCAACGTTCGCCCGCCTTGACTCCCTCGCACTGTCGGATGATGACTCGCGAAAGTTCATTCGATCTATCAGGGATGAAATGAAGGGCAGGTATGAGTAGGTCCGAGTGGCAGAAGTCGACCTTCAGCGGTGCATCGAACGAGTGTGTCGAGGTGCGCACCGCCGACGGCATGGTCGAACTCCGTGAGTCCGACACCGGCGACATAGTCGTCCGCACCACCCCGCTCAAGTTCGCCAAGTTCGTCCAGGGCGTCAAGGCCGGCGAGTTCGACCACCTCATGACCTGACCCGACAGCGCCCCCTCGCTCGACCCGAGCGAGGGGGCGCCACCACCGCGCTGTCCGAAGACGGATCGCGAGATTTCATCCGATCCATCATGAAGGAAGTGAAAGCCGCGAATGCCTAGGTCAGAGTGGCAGAAGTCCAGCTACAGTGCCTCGAACAATGAGTGTGTCGAGGTTCGCACCGTCGACGGCATGGTCGAACTCCGTGAGTCCGACAGCGGCGAGATCATCGTCCGCACCACCCCGCTCAAGTTCGCCAAGTTCGTCCAGGGCATCAAGGCCGGCAAGTTCAACCACCTCACCGCCTGACCTCCATCCGGCCCCTCGCTCGCCCGAGCGAGGGGCCGGAACATGATCCTCGGCCCCTATCCCTCAAGCGCGCCGGTGCGGACGGCGAAGGCCCGCAGCCCAGGGAGACGAGCCGGGGAGTGGACGAGGCCGACCGTGACCGCACGGATGGATGGCCTGCGCAGCTCCTCCGGCGCTACCCGCTCCATTGCCTGCAACGCCTCGTATGTCCGGCGATTGTCTCCAAGGGCGGTCCAGAGCCGGGCGGTGTCGGTGTGGAACCGAGCCCGCCGCTCCCGCGTCGGTAGGCGGGCGGGGTCCAGGGCGCGGGCGTGGGGCACCCCAGCGTCCGGGTCGTTGAGCGCGGTTGCGATACCGATGCGGTACAGCATCACTTGTTCGGCTGTCGCCTCCACCGTGAACAGTTCTCCTGGCCGCCCTGCTGGGATCAGGCCGACCGTACGCTCCGCCTCGGCCACCAAGTCGTTGGCGGTGTGGCTGTCGCCCCCAGTCGCAGCCGTGTAGGCCCCGGTCAGGAGCAGGGTCGTGCGTACGGCGAGCACGTCTTCCTCCCGCCCGGCCTGTGAGTCCAGCTGGTTCGCCGTCGAGGTGAGGAGCTGGACGGCGGAGTTGATGCGGCCGGAGCGGCGCATGGTGATGGCCAGTACGCGGGCGGCTTCCCCGACGGCGATGGGTGAGCCCGAGGCACGGGCTGCGGTCAGGGCGCGGTCGGCGGTGGCCCAGGCATAGTCTGAGCTCTCCTTGACCGCGAGTTCGGTGGCGAGTACGTAGGAGCGGGCTACAGCCGCGCACGCCTGTTCACGTGCCAGCCCGGTACTTGCGTCGCGCGCCGCCTCGGCTCCGCTGATCAATGTGGGCAGGGTGCGGCGTAGGCGGGAGTAGCGGGCTGCGCGGAAGTCGGCGCGGGCAGTGGTGAGAGTGGCAGTGAGGTCGGGTAGCGGTACGGCCGCCCCAGGAGTGAACAGGGCTTCTTCCAGTGAATCGATCCGTGGGTTCGTGGCCACCGTCTCGGCATCAGCCTGTCCGGCGCTGATGACCGCCGCACCCACGCCCGCGGCTCCCGCCGCGAGGAAGATTCTCCGCCGCACCTCGTCCTCCGAGCACTGGTGACCTGTCGTCACCCTAATGGCAGCCGGCTCTCCTGGGACCGTCGCCGGAGCATGTCGGGCCGGGGAGTCGAGGCGGAGTCCGAGGTGAACGGGCGGGACGTCCAGGAACTCCGCGATGCGGAGCAGGGCGTTATCGGTAACCGCCATCTGTCCTCGGAGGATGCGGGACATGGCAGAGGGCGAGTAACCGGCGTGTGCGCCGACCTCGGCCAGTGTCGCCCTCTTCACGGCCCGGGCGGCGCGCAGGATCGCTGGTATGTCCACGTCCACGTTCGTCCGAGACACGGCCCCTCCCCGGCTTCGGCGGGTATACCACGGTAGCGGCAGCCAGGGGGCGCGAAACAGGGCGTGTGGTGCGCTCAATCCAGCGAGATACTAGAGCAGTTGATTCCGATACGCCGATCGCGGCTAGTGCGTTTCCGGGGCCTTGGCCCTCACCAGCAGTGTGCCGAGCGCGCCGGGTTCCAGAGCCGGGAGGATCTGCGCGTCGATCCTTACGAAGCCATGCCGTTTGAGCACATCCGTCCACTGCTCGGCGGTGTATTGCCAGCGTAGGACCGTCAGCTCGGCTTCTCGGCCGTCCAGCCACTTTCCGCCCATGATCTGTGCGCCGTACGTTCCGACGGACGGCTCGCGATGTGAGAACGCGAAGGTCCCGCCCGGGGCGAGTCGTTCGGCGGCCCGGGGGAACAACTCCTCGGGATCGGTGAACCAGACCGCGCCCCAGGTCGAGTAGACAGCGTCGAACCGTCGGTCGTCCTGGTCGAGGAACGCGCAGGCCTCGGCGTAAACGAACTCCAACGCAGGCAGATCGATCCAGAACCCGCGAGCGCGCTCGACCTGGAACGGCGAGAAGTCCACGGCGACGACCTCGACCCCGGCCTTCGCCAGGAAGGCCGCGTTCTCGCCCTCGGCCGGCCCGAGATCCAGGGCGGTCCTCGGAGCCCCCAGAATCTCCGCGCCCGGTCCGTGGCCGGGAACACCGGTCCAGTCGAAGCGGTCCGCTGCCGGGCGGCTCTGGGGATCCTCGCCACGGTGGGGCCGGTACTTGTCCCAGTACTCCGGGGCGGTTCGGGGCGCGCTGGACATGAGTGTCTCCGGGGCGACGAGGTGGTGGTGCCGTGTCGAAGCGGGCGCCAACCTACCGGTGCGTGCTCCCGGGGCGGGGGTGAACGTGGGGATTTGAGCCGAACGGGGCCCGGAGGCGATCCACGCCTCCGGGCCCCGTCCCAGCCCTACAGAGTCAGTGGCAGTTGGCGCCGGGGCTGCACGGACCGCACTTGGCGTAGTCCGCCTCCCACAGCTTCCAGTCCACCTCGAACCCGTTGTCCGCGATGATCTGGGCCGTCCGTTCCACGGAGCCGTCGTACTTGAACGCGATCTCCGGGATGTGTTCCAGGAACCGGCCGCCGAAGTGCGCAGCACAGAACTCCCGGTAGTTCGTGGTGTCGAGGATGAAGACGTGGACGGCGATGTCCACGATCCGGCCGCAGCACATCTCCAGGCCCTGGCCCCATTTCTCCATGGCCGTGACGAGGTAGGAGACGGCCGCGCCGAACAGGCGGGTGGCCATCACCTCGTCGAAGGGGTGGTCGCGCATCAGCAGCGCGATCTCGCGATCCCACACCTCTGGCTCGATGAAGTCCCTTGGGTTGCGCGGCTCGGGGGCGACCAGATCGATCAGCTCGATGGACGTGACGGTCATGTGGTGCTCCTCTCGATGACGTCGAGTGGTGCATAGGTGCCGATGCACCTGCACCAATGACGCTAACCACCGGAACAACGAGCTTCCAGGGATCCGGACGGGTGTGCACCGCAGGTGCGAGTGGCCGCACGCCAGGTGCGAGTTCAGCAGTGCAGGCGTGCGAGGCCTGGTGCCCGCGCCGCAGGTGTCGGCGGCCCTGTCGGGCGCTGCGAAGCGAGGGGGCGCCTCCAACCGATCCACCACATTCACACCGGCAGGTCCCAGCCCGGGCCGTCCTCTGTGCCGATCCACACCCGCTGCCCTGCGTCCGAAACGGTGATCCCGAATCCCTCCTGGTGCGGCTCGCCGGCCTCCTGCCAGGCCTCGACGGCTCGCTCCACCTGGTCCCAGAGCCGCAACGGTCCGCGCTGGATCACGGTCCAACCACCACTCGCATCAGCTCTCGTCCGGGCCAGCGAACCCGTGGCCACATCCACGAGAATCTGCTCTCCGCCCGCCCCCATCCGCTCCGCCGAGGGTGCTGCGAGCTGGGCCACCCAGCTCCCGGTCCACGTTCCGATGACGGCGGGGTCGATCCGGCTCGCGCGCTCCTCCCCGGGCAGCATCGCGAGGCCGGGTCGGGGTGGGCGGTCGTGCGGGCGGGCGATCATGAAGCTGGTGAACCCGGGCAGGAATCGGCCGGTCGCACTCCCCGCTCCGGTGACGGTGAGCAGCGCGAGCCCGGACGCGTAGCTCCACCCGGACAGCCAGACGCTCCCCGGAAAGGCCGGAGGCGCGCCGGAGATCCTTGAGTGCTGCTGCAAGGTCTCGACGCTGCTCTCCGGCCCTACCGGGATCGTGGGTCAATCCGCGCTGTACTCCGTGAAGGGGACCGACAGCGAGACGGCGAGATCCCGCCAGTGCCGGAACTGGTCGATGTCAGGGCTTTCCAGAAGCTCTCGGCCGATCTGCGTGCCATCCGGGCCATACCTCATGTCGACGACCTTCGTGTCGTCGAACATCCAGAAGTCCTGATGAGGGAGACCAGGGTTCTCCGTGCTGGTGAGATCGAGGATCCTGATGTCTTCCCCGGCTTCGACGTTGTAGGCGTAGGCCGCGAATTCGTACCGCAGGTAGTCGGACAACGGCCGGGTGAGTACATGCACCCGAGCGATCCTGCGGCCCGTGGCACGGTAGTTCCGCACACGGGTGAGCCACCTGTCGTCGGCATCGAGATGCAACTCGCCGGTGGCCAGGAACTCCTGGAACTCCTCGGCCTCGCCCGGCATGGCATAGGAACTCCGGGTCTCCAGCCGAAACGCCTCCTGCTTGAACGAGTCGAAGAACGCCCGCCAGTCCTCACCGGTCAAGAGCATGGAACGCCTCCCGCAGAAGAGCCTCCGGGATCTCCACCACGGCCTCGCCCTCCGGGGTCGTCCGGTGCACCGTGAAGCCCTGCACGGCGATGGTCCCCCGATCGGTCGTGTAGACGGTCGGACAGTCGTCTTCGCGGCAGTCCGGGTCTCCGCCAGCGATCCTCGTGAGCTCCATGACCCTCTCCCCTACACACGCTGCGGACTCCTAGTCAGGACCATAAGGAGCCTCCGGTGAACCGGGCAAGGACCATTCACGTTCCTGCATAGACCCACCCGCACCGGTGACGATTTCGCGCCCCTGAGGCGCCTCGCTCACCCGAGCGAGGCGCCTCAGTCCGGAGAACAAGCCGACTCGGAGTGGGAAGTCGGTGGGTCCGACTTCCCACTCCGCGGGGAGACGGCAGAGCGCGGGCCGTGATCAGCGCGCGTCCGGATTACCGTGCCGCTTTGTCGGGCCGGGGGTGAACTGACGCAGCAGCACCGTGGGTGATGCCATGACCGCGTACCAGGTGTTCGCGGTCTGGTCCGCGACCGGGGACCAGGCGGCGATCACGGGCAGCTCGCAGTGGTCGCCCGGCCCCAACGGGGGCAGCCTCCAGGAGATGTCATGGTCGCGGTCGACGTCCACACCCCACGTACCCGCCGAACGGTTGTGGACCTCGTCGATCAGGGCTGCCCACCGCAGGGGTGCCTCGCCCGCGTCGACTGCGCCGCAGATCGCCTCCTCGTCGTGACCGCCGACGGTGAGCCGGGTCGTCCCGTCCTCCACCGTGATCGCTGCCAGCGCTTGCCCGCCGTCCCACCCCGCTTCGGCACCCTCCGGAAGCCGCACGGGCAGTCCCGCCGAGAACCGCACCCGCCCGAGCGGCGCGAGAGCGTCGATCCGCCATACCCCTGCGTGGCAGCCGGTCAGCGGCCCCCAGACCTCGGGGTCGAGGCCGGGGTCGTACGGAGCCAGTAGCAGCTCGACGCGAGCCTCGGGCCGGCTCCAGCGGGCGAGGATTCCGCCGCCCGGCACCTCGAAACCCTCGTCGGGCAGCTTCGGGAGGTCGGTGCTCCCGAGGGTGGTGGCAAAGGTCAACGGGCCGAACGGCGTGTCGACAGCCGGCCGGTCGGCGGACCGCAGGCGGGTCCGCGGGAGGGCCGGGAGCAGCATCGGCCCAGCGTACTGGTGGCCTGTCGGCAGTCGGCTGGGCGTGGTCCAGCGGGGCGCGGAGTGGGAAGTCGGTCCGGCCGACTTCCCACTCCGCCGCAGTGGCTCCCCAGCAGTGGCGGTGCGGCGGCGGACAGGCCGGCTCCATGCCCCCCGGGGCTGCCGGATGGCTGGGGATGGCTGGGAAGGGGCTGGGAGTTCGGCCAACGGTTGGGCGGGGGGTGGGCAAGGTGAGGGCTGGGGGCGGGCGGATCATGCCGGAACGCCCGGATTCGGCCGGTCAGGGTTCTCTCAGGCCGCGCCCAGGGTGCCGCAAGAGCGTCCGGCGAAGCTGTGCGCCATGAAGGTGCTTCCGCGACGGCGTGGTGCCGTCCTCCTGAACTCCGCACTGGGCGTGGCCCTGGTGGGCGCCGTGGCCCTGGCGTACACCACGTTGGACAGCGGGACGGAGAAGGCGGCCGGCAAGGCCCAGGTCCGAACCGCGACCGTGGCGAAGGGCACGGTCCTGGCCACCGTGTCCGGAACCGGCACGCTCGCCTCGCCGACCGACGCCGCCCAGGACTTCACCACCGGCGGGAAGCTGACCGCCGTCAAGGTCGCGGTGGGCGACACCGTGACCAAGGGACAGGTGCTGGCCACCGTCGACACCACGGCGGCCCAGCAACAGGTGGACGCCGCCCAGTCGGCGCTGACCACGGCCAACGCCAACCTGACCAAGGCGCAGGCCGGTGTCACCACCACGACCACCCAGCAGATCCCGGGCAGCTCGAACAAGTCCTCCAGCGGCTCCGGCGGCTCGTCCAACGACTCCACCGGTGGCGGCACCGGTGGCGGGGAACGGGGAGCGGGCGCGAGCAGCGCGCCCGCTCCCCAGACCACCCCCGTCCCGCAGACCACCACGATCACCACCACCAAGGTGGACGAGGCGGCCGTGGCCCAGGCCCAGCAGCAGGTCGCCACCGCGCAGACCAACCTGGCCAACGCCCAGGCGGCGCTGGCCGGTACGACGCTCACCGCCTCGGTGGACGGCACGGTCGCGTCCGTCTCCAACAAGGTCGGCGACACGCTGGGCGGCGGTACCGGGAGCGGCGGCACCGGGAGCACCGCCAAGTCCACCGGCACCACCACCGGCTCCGGCGCCCTGAGCGGCTTCATCGTGCTGACCAACCCGACCGGGATGCAGGTCACCGCCAACTTCTCCGAGCTGGACTCGCTCAAGCTCAAGAAGGGCGAGTCGGCCACCGTCGCGCTGAACGCGCAGTCCGACACCAAGCTCAACGCCACCGTGCTGTCCGTCAGTTCGCTGCCGGTGAGCAGTGGCGGCAGCGGCGGCGCGGCCGCCGTCCAGTACGCGGCGACGCTGCAGATCACCGGCGACACCAGCAAGCTGCGGACCGGCCTCAGCGCGACCGTCTCGGTGGTCACCGGCGAGGCCGACAACGCGCTCTCGCTGCCCACCGCCGCCCTGGCGGGCACCGGCACCAGCCGGACGGCGACCCTGGTGCAGCCGGACGGCTCCAGCGAGCGGGTCACCGTCGAGGTCGGCGTCGAGGGCGACACCACCGTGCAGGTGGTCTCCGGGCTGAAGGAGGGCGACAAGGTCGAACTCGCCACCACCAGCGGGACCAACGGCTTCCCGAACGGGTCTTTCCCGGGCCTGACCGGCGGCCAGGGCAGCCGCGGCGGCGCGGGAGCCGGCGGCGCGGCCGGCGTGGCAGGCGTCGGCGCGGCCGCCGGCGGCGGCACCGGCCGGGGCGGGAACCGCTGATGGGGCGCAGGACCGCCCCCGCGCCCCAGAGCACGGCGGCGGCGCCCCCGGTCATCCAGATCCGCCGGCTCACCAAGTCCTACGGCCACGGCGACGCCACCGTGCACGCGCTGCGCGGCCCGTCCGACCCGGCCACCGGCGAGCCGCTGGGCGTCGACCTGGACATCGAGCAGGGCGACTTCGTCGCGGTGATGGGCAGTTCGGGCTCCGGCAAGTCCACCCTGATGAACATCCTCGGCTGCCTGGACGTACCGACCGCCGGGCGCTACCTGCTGGACGGCATCGACGTCGGACACCTGGACGAGCAGCAGCTCTCGCTGGTCCGCAACCGCAAGATCGGTTTCATCTTCCAGTCCTTCAACCTCGTCCCCCGCACCACCGCGCTCGCCCAGGTCGAGCTGCCGCTCGCCTACGCGGGCGTGCGCAGCGCCGAGCGCCGGCGCCGGGCGCTGGCCGCGCTCTCCCTGGTCGGCCTCGCCGAGCGCTCCGGGCACCGGCCGAACGAGCTCTCCGGCGGCCAGCAGCAGCGCGTCGCGGTGGCCCGGGCGCTGGTCACCGCGCCCGCGATGCTGCTCGCCGACGAGCCCACCGGCAACCTGGACAGCCGCTCCACCGACGAGGTGCTGGCCCTGATCGACGGCCTCAACGCGACCGGCCGCACGGTGGTGCTGATCACCCACGAGGACGAGGTCGCCCTGCACGCGAAGCGGGTGATCCGGCTGGTCGACGGCGCGGTCGTCAGCGACGTCCGGCAGGCTCCGGTGGAGGGCCCGCCGCCCGCCCTGCTCGCGGCCGCCGACCTCCAGGGGGTGCTCGCATGATCTTCTGGCAGATGCTCCGGTTCGCCGTCGGCGGCCTGGCCGCCAACAAGGTGCGCTCCGCCCTGACCATGCTGGGCGTACTGATCGGCGTGGCCTCGGTGATCCTGCTGCTCGCGGTCGGCAACGGCTCCTCGGTGGCGGTCAAGGAGTCGATCACCTCGCTCGGCACCAACTCGCTGACGGTCACCGCCGGGTCCTCCTTCGGCGGCTCGCGCACCGCCTCCACCGCCAAGAAGCTCACGGTCGCCGACGCCAGGGCACTGGCGAGCGACCCGGAGGCGACCTCGATCAAGTCCGTCGCGCCGGTGGTCACCGCCAGCGGCACCGCGCTGTACGGGGACATCTCCTACAGCCCTGGCTCGATCGTCGGCACCTACCCCGCGTACTTCGAGACCGCCAACCTGAAGATCGGCCGGGGCGAGTACTTCACGGCCGACGACGTGCTCGGCTCCCGCAAGGTCGCGGTGCTCGGCGCCACCACCGCCAAGCAGCTGTTCGCCACCACCGACCCGGTCGGCAGGGCGATCACCGTCGGCGGCACCCCGCTCACCGTGGTCGGCGTGCTCCAGGCCAAGGGCGGCACCGGCTTCACCGACCCGGACGACGTGGTGATCGCACCGCTGCCGACCGTGCAGAACGCCTTCACCGGCTTCGGACCGGTCAGCCAGATCCTGGTGCAGGCCACCTCCGCCGAGACCACCACGGCCGCCCAGGCCGAGGTCACCCGGGTGCTGCTCGGCACCCACGCGATCGCCGACCCGAGCAAGGCGGACTTCCGGATCGGCAACCAGGCCTCGCTGCTCACGGCCCGGGAGTCGACCACCAAGACCTTCACCGTGCTGCTCGGCGCGGTGGCCGCGATCTCGCTGCTGGTCGGCGGGATCGGCATCACCAACATCATGCTGGTCACCGTCACCGAGCGGACCAGGGAGATCGGCATCCGCAAGGCGCTCGGCGCCCCGCGCGTGGCGATCCTCGGGCAGTTCCTCGTCGAGTCCACCCTGCTGTCGGTGATCGGGGCCGGACTCGGGGTGCTGGCCGGTCTCGCCGGATCGCACTTCTCCGTCGTCGGCATCAAGCCGGTGGTGATCCCCGAGTCGGTGCTCGGCGCGTTCGGCATCGCCGTCGCCATCGGCCTGTTCTTCGGCAGCTACCCCGCCAACCGGGCCGCCTCGCTGCGCCCGATCGACGCCCTCCGCCACGAGTGACCAAGGACCCGCAGACCATGAGCAACGAGATCGAGCCGCGCACCCCCGCCGAGCAGGTGGTCCTGCTCTCCACCGCGCCGGACGTCCGGGACGTCACCGCCGAGCTGGCCGCGCCACCGCGCCGCCGGCTGCCGTGGCCGACCCTCGTCCTGGCCGGCGCCGTGCTCGCCACGGCGGCCTTCGCGGGCGGCGTCTGGTACCAGCAGGGCCACGGCTCCACCGGCTCCGGCAAGTCGGCCGCGGCGGGGCAGCAGCCCCGGGCGGCGGCCTCCGGCTTCGGCGGCGGGCAGAACGGCACCCGCCGGGGCGGCCAGGGCACCGGGCAGGGCGCCGGCGCCGGTCAGGGCGCGGGTCAGGGCGGTGGCCAGGGCGCGCAGGGCGGCTTCACCCGGGGCACCGTCAAGGCCGTCGACGGCACCACCGTCTACCTGACCGACGCCAACGGCAACACCGTCAAGGTGACCACCGGCGACGCCACCAAGGTCCAGCTCAACAAGGAGGGCAAGGTCACCGACCTGCAGCCCGGTCAGAGCGTCACCGTGGTCGGCACCCCGGCCGCCGACGGCGGGTACGCCGCCACCCAGCTCGTCGAGGGCGCCGCCGGCTTCGGCGCGGGCGGCTTCGGCGGCGGCGCCGGTGGCCGGGGGACCCAGAACCAGACCCAGACGCCTCCCTCCTAGCCCGTCCACGGGTGGGAGGGGGCCTGGCGGCTGACCCCGCAGCCCCCAGGCGCCCGCGCGGCCCGGCCGAACCTCCTCCGGCGGCCGGGCCGCGCGCTGTCCGTGACCGGGTGGCGTGCCGGGCCAGGGGCCGCGCGGTGTCCGTGCCCGCGCGGTGTGTCCGTACCCTGGGTCACGCGCGGTCTTCACTCCGGCCGGGAACCGCCTGGCCTCCGGCCGGGAACCGCCCGCCCCGGTCCGGAACCGCCCGGCCTCCGGCCGGGAACGGCTCCGTGCCGCGGCCGCGCGGTGCCTCCGCCCTGTCCACCGGCTCGTACGCACACCATCCAGCCCGACCGCGCGGGCTCGTTCGCCCAAATCCGCCCGCTAAGGTGTTAATCCAACATTCATCGACGGCGCATAGCCTCCCCGGGCTAGCCTCAAGCTGAACGCCATCGTCCGACCGGGAGGCGGAACCCCCGTGCAAGGCACTGTGTCCACACCTGGCAGCTCCGCCGTGGCCGGCGGCCCGGGCGAGGCGTTCCTCCTCGTCGTCGACGACGAACCCAACATCCGGGAGCTGCTCTCCGCCTCCCTGCGCTTCTCCGGCTTCCGGGTCGCCTCCGCCGCCAGCGGCACCGAGGCGCTCGAACTGATCGCCGTCGAACGCCCCGACCTCGTCGTCCTCGACGTGATGCTGCCCGACCTGGACGGCTTCACCGTGGTCGAGCGGCTGCGCGAGCAGACCACCCGGGGCCAGATAGCCGGGCCCGCCCACGGCCACCCCGGCGACCACCTGCCGGTGCTCTTCCTGACTGCCAAGGACGGCGTCGGCGACAAGGTCCAGGGCCTGGCCGCCGGCGCGGACGACTACGTCACCAAGCCGTTCAGCCTGGAGGAGCTGATCGCCCGGATCCGGGCCATCCTGCGCCGGGCCGGCGGCCCCGCCGAGGACGGCCGGCTGGTCGTCGCCGACCTCACGCTGGACCCGATCGCCCACGAGGTCACCCGCGGCGGCACCCCGGTCGCGCTCTCGCCGACCGAGTTCAAGCTGCTGCACTACCTGATGGCCAACGTCGGCCGGGTGGTCTCCAAGGCGCAGATCCTCGACCACGTCTGGGCCTACGACTTCGGCGGGGACCTCTCCATCGTCGAGTCCTACATCTCCTACCTGCGCCGCAAGCTCGACTCCGGCCCCGCGCACGGTCCCAAGCTGATCCACACCGTCCGCGGCATCGGCTACGCGCTGCGCCGGCCGCCGCAGAGCTGACCGCCCCCCGTGTTGCCCCGCTTCTCGCTGCGCGTCCGGCTGCTCGTCCTCGTCCTCGCCCTGGTCACCACCGGGCTCGCGGTCAGTGACGCCGTCGTGCTCGGCACCGTCCGGATGCAGCTGGTGGAGCGGCTCGACGACCAGTTGCAGCGCTTCGCCGAACCGCTCTCGCACCGCGCCCCCGGCCGGACGACCTGGCCGGAGAGCCGGCAGCCCTCGGTCGGCGGGAGGCGGCCCGCGGCGGCGCTGCCCAGCCAGTACCTGGTCCAGTACCTCTCGGCGGACGGCAAGGTCCAGCAGGTGGTGCGCCAGCCGGTCTCCGAGAACGACCCGGCGCCGCAGCTGGCCGGTCTCGACCCGGCGGCCGCCGCCCCGGACACCCCCTTCGACCTGCCCGACCAGCGCGGCCAGCGCAGCTGGCGCACGCTCGTCCTGCCGCTCCAGCGGCCGCCCGCCCTCGGCCCCGCTCCCCCCAGCGCCTTCGCCGTGCCGACCCCCACCCCCGCGTACCTGATGGTCGCGGTCTCCCGGGAGGACATCGACGCCACCGTCGCCCGGCTGCGCACCTCCTTCCTGGCGATCGGTGGCGCGGTGCTGGTGCTGATCGCGGCCCTCGGCTTCTTCGCCGTCCGGGCCGGGATGCGGCCGCTGCGCCGGATCGAGGAGGGCGCCGAGCGGATCGCCTCCGGCGAGCTGTCGCACCGGATGCCCGAGCTCGCCACCCGCACCGAGGTCGGCCGGCTGTCCGCCGCCCTCAACGCGATGCTCACCCAGATCGAGGCCGCGTTCGCCGCCCGGGCCGAGTCCGAGGCACGGATGCGGCGGTTCGTCGCCGACGCCTCGCACGAGCTGCGGACCCCGCTGGCCGGCATCCGAGGCTTCGCCGAGCTGTACCGGATGGGGGCGCTGCCCACCGAGGCGGACGTCAAGCGGACGATGTTCCGGATCGAGAGCGAGGCCGTCCGGATGGGCGCCCTGGTCGAGGACCTGCTGGTGCTCGCGCGGCTCGACGAGGAACGCCCGCTCGACCTCGCGCCGATGGACCTGCGCACCCTCGCCGCGGACGCCCTGCACGACCTCACCGCCCTCGACCCGTCCCGCCCGGTCGCCCTCACCGGTCCGTCCGGCACCGGCGCGCCCGGCCCCGCACCGGTGCTCGGCGACGAGGCGAGGCTGCGTCAGGTGGTCACCAACCTGGTCGGCAACGCCGTCAAGCACACCCCGCCCGGCACCCCGGTGCGGATCGGCGTCGGCACCGCCGAGGGCCTCTGCCTGTTGGAGGTCGCCGACTCCGGTCCCGGCCTCACCGAGGAGCAGGCCGTCCGGGTGTTCCACCGCTTCTACCGGGTGGACGCCTCGCGCAGCCGCCACGACGGCGGCGGCGCCGGCCTCGGCCTCGCCATCGCCACCGCGCTCACCCACGCCCACGGCGGCACCCTCACCCTCCACACCGCCCCCGGCACCGGCGCCACCTTCCGCGTGGAGATCCCCCACCAGCGCTGAAACCGCCCGTTCGGGTGAACCGCCCTGGTTCTCTCCGCCCGGTCTCCGGTCGTGTGCGACCGTACGGCTGCGGCTTGATGCGGATCGCGCGAGCCGACCGCACTGGACGGGAAGAGGTGTCTCAATCACCGCGCTCGTAGCCGAGGAGACCGTCGTGGACCTGGACCAGGCGCTGTGGCAGGTGTGGAAGGAGATGGACGTCCCTGAGGGCATCAGGGCGGAGATCATCGAGGGAGCCATCGAGATGTCGCCCACCCGCGGGCACCGCCGTTTCAGCGTCAACCGGCGGGTGAGTCGGGCCCTGGACAGGTATCTGGGAGGCGGCGGCTATGGCCCCGCCCAGGACGGCAACGTGATCGCCGGGCTCAAGGTGCTGGCCCCGGACGTTTTCGTGGCGCCCGACGACGTGGACGAGATCGAGCACCCCGAGGGCCTTGGGGTGCTCGCCTCCGGAGTGGTCCTGGTGGTCGAGACCGTCTCCCCCGGCAGTGCGGCCCGCCGCCGTGATCTCGTCCTCAAGCCCCGCGCCTACGCGACCGCCGGCATTCCGGTGTACGTGATCATCGACGACTTCGACGACGGCGGCGCCGTCACCGTCCTGACCGGCCCCGACATCGAGCGCGGTGCCTACGCCCGTTCGGTCCGGACGCCGTACGGGGAGGAGGCGTTCGTGCCGGAGGGGCCGGCGAAGGGCTTCGTGATCGGGCCGGAGATCACCGGCGGGCGGCGGGGGTGACGCCGTCCTCCAGCAGCTCCCGGGCCAGCAGGCCGGCCTGGAAGCGGGAGGTGGCGCCGAGGGTCGTCATCAGGTCGGCGACCCGGCGGCGGTAGGTGCGCAGCGAGAGGCCGAGCAGGCGGGCGCCGGTCTCGTCGGTGTGGCCGGTCGCGAGGGCGCTCAGGATCTGCCGGGCCTGCTCGGTGAGGTGCGGCGGCCGGGCGCAGTCGGCGAGGTCGGTGGCGGTCTCCCAGGCGGCGCGGAACAGCGAGCGCACGCCGTCGACGACCTCCGGCGACTGCACCACGGTGTACGTCCGCACGCCGCGCACGGGGGCGCCGGCCAGGATCGCGGTGCGCCGGTCGATGATGATCGCCTCGCGCGCGAGCGGTCCGTCGCTGATCCGGACCTCGATGCCGGTGCCGGCGATCCTCACCAGCCGCCGGTGCGACTCCGGATCGGCCAGGGCACGCCGGGTGTACAGCTTGCGCATGGTGAGCCCGGGGACGAGGTGCGGTCGCTTGCCCTCCGCGAAGGCGGCGTTGACGCCCGACGACCAGGTCAGCAGGTCGGTGGCGGCGACCAGGAACTCCTCACGCGAGGCGACGAAGAGGTGGCCGGCCCGCTGGACGAGCTCCCGCTCGCCGTGCAGGGTGATGATCGGGTCGGTGCTCATGGCAGCAACATGCCAGATCGGTCGGGCGACGGGCGAGCCGGGCGGAGGCTTACCGACATGACGACCACCTCCCACGCCTCGGCCGCCGGCTCCCTCCTGCTCGGCGGCGACCTGCCGATCGCCCGGATGGGCTTCGGCGCGATGAAGCTGCCCGCCCGCGACTGGGACGGCCCGGCCTGCGACCCCGTGCGGAGCCTCGCCGTGCTGCGCCGGGCGGTCGAGCTCGGTGTCGACCACATCGACACCGCCTGGTTCTACTTCCACGAGGACGTCTCGGCGAACGGCCTGATCCGCGAGGCCCTACACCCGTACCGCGACGGCCTGGTGATCGCCACCAAGGTGGGCCCCGGCCGCAACCCCGACGGCAGCTGGCTGGAGCCGGCCGGTCCGGCGGAGCTGCGCGCGGCCGTCCACCGCAACCTGCGTGAGCTGGGGGTGGACCGGCTCGACCTGGTCTACCTGCGGCGGATGCCCAGCCTGCGGTCGATCGCGACGTCCTTCGCGGCGCTGGCGGAGCTGCGGGAGGAGGGGCTGATCCGGCACCTCGGGGTCAGCAACGTGGACGCGGCCCAGCTCGCCGAGGCCGAGGCGATCGCACCGGTGGCCGCCGTGCAGAACCGGTTCAGCGTGCTGGAGCACTCGGCGGAGGACGCGGCGCTGCTGGCGGACTGCACCGCGCGGGGCATCGCCTTCGTGCCGTTCTTCCCGCTCGGCGGCTCCGGGGTGCCCGAGGACCCGGCGCTCCAGCGGGTGGCCGAGCGGCACGGCGCCACCCGGGCGCAGGTGATGGTGGCCTGGCTGCTGGCGGCCTCCCCCTCGATCCTGGCCATCCCGGGCACCTCCTCGCCGGTCCATCTGGAGGAGAACGTCGCGGCCGCCTCGCTGCGGCTGGGCGCCGAGGACCTGGCGGAGCTGGCGGCACTCGCGGCGCCGGTCCGGCCGTGATCCCCGCGTGGGCGAAGCGGTATGACGGTCCGACCCGTCCGGCGGGGGCTGGTCGGCGGGTGCCGCCGCGGCCTAGGATCCCGGTACGGCATCGCGTGTCGGTCACCGTCCGGGTGAGGCATGGAGGTAGCCCGTGAGTGCCTTACGGAGGCATTCGAAGCATGACAATCCAGCTCGATCACACCATCGTTCACGCCCGGGACAACCGGGAATCCGCCGCCTTCCTGGCGGCCATCCTCGGCCTTGAGGTCGGGACGGCCTGGGGTCCGTTCGTCCCGGTCGCCACGGGCAACGGGGTGACCCTCGACTTCGCGTCCGTCCCGGCGGAGGCGATCGCCCCGCAGCACTACGCCTTCCTCGTCTCCGACGAGGAGTTCGACGCCGCCTTCGCCCGGATCGAGGCGGGCGGCACCGCCTACTACGCCGACCCGCAGCTGAAACTGCCCGGCGAGATCAACCGCCACCACGGCGGCCGGGGGCTGTACTTCTTCGACCCGGCCGGCCACGGCATGGAGATCACCACCCGCCCCTACGGCAGCCACTAGGCGCCGGGCCCGTGCCCGGCCGGGTCACCACCCGGCCGGGCACGGTCGCGCGTGCCGCGGCGATGGGCCGAATGTCAAGCGCCGGATCGTCCAAGATCGTTCCGTGAGTCGCCCGGGCGCTCGTTGTGGCAGGCCAGGGCCGGTCCGCAGACTGTGCGCACGGCATCGCCGGTCAATCCCACCCCGCCTGCAAACCACTCGTAAGCATGATGGATACTGGCCCTTGTGAACGTGTTCACGTTCACAAGCGGACAAGCTTGCACGGGTACGCAGCGGTCTACAGCCATAGATGAAGTTTGTCCGGAAAGTGACCTTCGAGGTCGGGTCGGAGAGAGGGCGACGTGGAACTGGCAATCGCTCACGAAACCATCGCGCGTTGGCAATTCGGCATCACCACCGTCTACCACTTCCTCTTCGTACCGCTCACCATCAGCCTGGCCGCCATCGTGGCCGGACTGGAGACCGCCTGGGTCCGGACGGACAAGGAGAAGTACTTCCACGCCACGAAGTTCTGGGGGAAGCTCTTCCTGATCAACATCGCGATGGGCGTGGTCACCGGCATCGTCCAGGAGTTCCAGTTCGGGATGAACTGGTCGGACTACTCCCGCTTCGTCGGTGACGTCTTCGGCGCCCCGCTCGCGATGGAGGCGCTGATCGCCTTCTTCTTCGAGTCGACCTTCATCGGGCTCTGGATCTTCGGCTGGGACAAGCTGCCGAGGAAGCTGCACTGCGCCTGCATGTGGATGGTCTCGCTCGGAACCGTGCTCTCCGCCTACTTCATCCTGGCGGCCAACTCCTGGATGCAGCACCCGGTCGGTTACTCGGTCGACCCGGTCACCGGGAAGGCACAGCTCACCGACATCGCCCGGGTGCTGTTCCAGGACACCACCGTCACCGTCGTCCTGCACACCCTGACCGCCGCCTTCCTCACCGGCGCGGCCTTCATGGTCGGCATCGCCTCCTTCCACCTCTGGAAGGCCAAGCGCCGGCCGGAGGCCGCCGACCCCAAGCGGGTCGCGGTGATGCGGACCTCGCTGCGCCTCGGCCTGGTCCTCGCGGTGGTCTTCGGCCTCGGCACCGCGCTCAGCGGCGACTCGCTCGCCAAGGTGATGTTCCGCCAGCAGCCGATGAAGATGGCCGCCGCCGAGGCGCTCTGGGACAGCCAGGCCCCGGCGCCGTTCTCGGTCTTCGCGGTCGGCGACGTCGGCAAGGGCCACAACTCGGTCGAGCTGGAGATCCCCGGGATACTCTCCTTCCTCGCCAACAGCGACTTCAGCTCCTCCGTCCCCGGCATCAACGACACCGCCAATGCCGAGGCCGCCCGGTACGGCGGGGATCCGAAGGACTACATCCCGAGCATCTTCGTCACCTACTGGGGCTTCCGCCTCATGATCGGCTTCGGGATGACCTCCTTCGTGGCGGGGGTGGTCGGGCTCTGGACCACCCGGCGGAAGTGGCTGCTGGCACCGGAGTTCCGCACCGGCGACACCGAGGTGCCGAGACTGATGCTGCTGCCGAAGCGCGAACTCGGCCCGGCCCTCACCAAGTGGAGCTGGCGGATCGGCATCCTCACCATGGGGTTCCCGCTGATCGCCAACAGCTTCGGCTGGATCTTCACCGAGATGGGCCGCCAGCCGTGGGCCGTCTTCGGGCTGATGACCACCGCGAGCGCGGTGTCGCCCAACGTCGGCATCGGGACCCAGATCGGGGCCCTGACCACCTTCACCGCGCTGTACGCGATCCTCGCCGTCATCGAGGTGCGGCTGCTGGTCAAGTACGCCAAGGCCGGGCCGGTCACCTCCGAGCGGCCGCCCACCGAGGACCCGACGCTGCGCGGCCCGTCCCCGGACGAGGACGCGGACAAGCCGCTCGCCTTCGCCTACTGAGCCCGGGCCCCCACCCGAGCCACCGGGCCCGCCCGGTTCACCGAGCCCCACCGCGGACTACCGAGGACTACTGAGGATCCGACATGCAACTCCACGACGTCTGGTTCGTCCTGATCGCCGTCCTGTGGATCGGCTACTTCTTCCTTGAGGGCTTCGACTTCGGCATCGGCATCCTCACCAAGCCGCTGGCCCGCTCCACCGCCGAGCGGCGGGTGCTGATCAACACCATCGGCCCGGTCTGGGACGGCAACGAGGTCTGGCTGCTCACCGCCGGCGGCGCCACCTTCGCGGCCTTCCCGGACTGGTACGCGACGCTGTTCAGCGGCTTCTACATCCCGCTGCTGGTGATCCTGGTCTGCCTGATCGTGCGCGGGGTCGCCTTCGAGTACCGGGCCAAGCGCTCCGACGCGCGCTGGCAGCGGAACTGGGAGGAGGCCATCTTCTGGACGTCACTGCTCCCGGCCTTCCTCTGGGGCGTGGCCTTCGCCAACATCGTCCGCGGCGTCGACATCGACGCGCAGAAGAACGTCGTCGGCGGCTTCTGGGACCTGCTCAACCCGTACGCGCTGCTCGGCGGACTGGTCACGCTCACCCTCTTCACCTTCCACGGCGCGGTGTTCGCCGCACTGAAGACGGTCGGGGAGATCCGCGACCGGGCCCGTGCCCTGGCGATGCGACTCGGCCTGGTGACGGCGGTGCTGGCACTGGCCTTCCTGCTCTGGACCCAGGCCGACCACGGCAACGGCTGGAGCCTCGCGGTCCTGGCCGTCGCGGTGCTGGCCCTGGTCGGCGCCCTGGTGGCCAACCAACTGGCCCGCGAGGGCTGGGCGTTCGTCCTCTCCGGGGCGACCATCGTGGCAGCGGTCGCGATGCTCTTCCTCTCGCTGTTCCCGGACGTGATGCCGTCCACCCTGAACCCGGAGTGGAGCCTGACCGTCACCAACGCCGCCTCCTCGCCGTACACGCTGAAGCTGATGACGATCGTCGCGGCCGTCTTCACCCCGCTCGTGCTGCTCTACCAGGGCTGGACGTACTGGGTCTTCCGCAAGCGGATCGGCGTCCAGCACATCCCCGGGCACGACCCGGCCGCCGCGCTCGACCAGGGCTGAGCCGTGAAGCCCGTCGACCCCCGACTGCTCGGGTACGCCCGCACCACCCGCGCCTTCCTCGCCGGATCGGTCCTGCTCGGCGGGGCGGGGGCGGCCCTGGTGGTCGCCCAGGCGAGCCTGATCGCCGAGATCGTCGTCCGCGGCTTCCAGCAGCGGGCCGGCCTCGACGAGCTGACCGCGCCGCTGCTCTGGCTGGCGCTGACGGCGGTCGGCCGCGGGCTGGTCGGCTGGCTCACCGAACTCACCGCGCACCGCTCGGTGGCCCGGGTGAAGTCCACCCTGCGGCGCCGGCTGCTCGACCACGCCACCGCGCTCGGCCCGGCCCACCTGGCGGGCCGGCGCACCGGCGAACTCACCACCCTCGCCACCCGGGGCGTCGACGCGCTCGACGACTACTTCGCCCGCTACCTGCCGCAACTGGCGCTCGCCGTGGTCGTCCCGGTGATCGTGCTGCTGCGGGTCGTCGGCGCCGACCTCACCTCGGCCGCGATCATCGCCGGGACGCTGCCGCTGATCCCGCTCTTCATGGCGCTGATCGGGATGGCCACCCAGAGCCGGATGGACCGGCAGTGGGAGACCCTCTCGCGGCTCTCGCACCACTTCCTGGACGTGGTCGCCGGCCTGCCCACGCTCAAGGTGTTCAACCGGGCCCGTACCCAGGCCGCCACCGTCGCCAGGATCACCGCCGACTACCGCCGGGCCACCCTGCGCACCCTGCGGATCGCCTTCATCTCCTCGTTCGCCCTGGAGCTGCTCTCCACCCTGTCGGTGGCGCTGGTCGCGGTCTCGATCGGCTTCCGGCTGGTGGACGGCACGCTCGACCTGGAGACCGGGCTGCTGATCCTGATCCTGGCGCCCGAGGTCTACTTCCCGATCCGCCAGGTCGGCGCGCTGTACCACTCCAGCGTGGAGGGGCTGACCGCGGCCGACGAGCTCTTCGCGGTGCTGGAGACCCCGCTGCCGCCGGCCGGGACCGTCCCCGCCCCCGCGCTCGCCGGCGCCGTCGTCGAGGCCGAGGGCCTCACGGTGCTGCACACCGGCCGGAGCGCACCGGCGCTGGACGCCGCCGGGCTGACCCTGCGGCCGGGCACCACCACCGCGCTCACCGGCCCGAGCGGGGCCGGGAAGTCGACCCTGCTCGCCGTCCTGCTCGGCCTCACCGTGCCGGACGCGGGCAGCGTCCGGATCACCGCCGCCGACGGGCGGACGTACCGGCTGGACGAGCTGGAGCCGGCGAGCTGGCACCGGCAGATCGCCTGGGTGCCGCAGCACCCGCACCTGTTCGCCGGCACCGTCGCCGAGAACCTGCGGCTCTACCGGCCCGGCGCCGGCGAGGACGAGCTGTGGGCGGCGCTGGGGTCCGCGCACGCGCGGGACTTCGTGCGGCGGCTGCCGCACGGGCTCGCCACCGTGCTCGGGGAGGACGGCGCCGGCCTGTCGGCGGGCCAGCGCCAGCGGCTGGCGCTCGCCCGGGTACTGCTCGCCGACGACCGGCCGCTGGTGCTGCTGGACGAGCCGACCGCCGGCCTGGACGGCGCCTCGGAGGCGGCCGTGGTGGACGCCGTCCGGGTGCTGAGCGCCGATCCGGCGCGCACCGTGCTGCTGGTCGCGCACCGGCCGGCGCTGCTGGCGGTGGCCGACCGGCTGGTCCGGCTGGAGGGGCCGCCGGTGCCCGCGGGCACCGCCGCGCCACCCCGGCCCGCGCACGACGGGCGGCCGGTTCCGGCCGCCGACACCCTGCCGGAGGAGCCCGCCGGAGCGGCGACCGTACGGCCCCGGCTGGCGCTCTCCGTCCTGCTCGGCGCGCTCGCGCTCGGCTGCGCGGTGGCGCTGATGGCCACCTCCGGCTACCTCATCTCCTACGCCTCCGAGATGCCGCCGGTGCTCTACCTGATGATGGCCGTCACCTCGGTGCGGGCCTTCGGCATCGGGCGCAGCGTGTTCCGCTACGCCGAGCGGCTGGTCTCGCACGACGCCGTGCTGCGCACCCTCGGCACCCTGCGGGCCGCCGTGTACCGCCGGCTGACCGTGCTGGCCCCGGCCGGGCTGCCGGCCTTCCGGCGCGGGGACCTGCTCTCCCGGCTGGTCGCCGACGTCGACGCCGTCCAGGACCACCACCTGCGCTGGCGGCTGCCGGCGGCGGTGGCCGCGGTGGTGTCTTCGGCCGCGACGGCGGCGATGGCCGCCTTCCTGCCCGCGGCCGGCCTGGTCCTCGGGCTGGGGCTGCTGCTGGCCGGGGCGGTGGTGCCCGCGCTGGCCGCCCGCTGGTCGGCCGGTGCCGAGCGGCGGCAGGCCCCGGCCCGCGGCCGGCTGGCCACCGCCGTCGTCGACACCCTCACCGGAACGGCCGAACTCACGGTGGCCGGGGCGTTGCCGGGCCGGCTGGCCGCCGTCCGGTCCGCCGACGCCGCGCTGACCGGGCTGGCCGCCCGCTCGGCCGCCACCACCGCGCTCGGCACCGGGCTGATCGCGCTGCTCACCGGGCTGACGGTGGCCGCCGCCGCGGCCGTCGGCATCCGGGGTGTGCAGAGCGGCGCGCTGGCGCCGGTCTGCCTGGCGGTGGTCGTGCTGACCCCGCTGGCGGCCTTCGAGGCCGTCACCGGGATGCCGCTCGCCGTCCAGGCCCGCCGGCGCAGCCGGACCGCCTCGGCCCGGCTGGCCGAGGTGCTGGACGCGCCCGCCCCGGTCACCGAGCCCGCCGCCCCGGCGGCCCTGCCCGGGCAGCCGCTGCCGATCACCGTCCGCGGGCTGACCGTCCGCCACCCCGGACAGGAGGCGGACGCGCTGGTCGGCCTCGACCTGGAGCTCGCCGCCGGCCGCCGGATCGCCGTGGTCGGCCCGTCCGGCTCGGGCAAGACCACGCTCGCCCAGGCGCTGCTGCGCTTCCTGGAGCCGGCCGCGGGCCGGATCACGTTCGCCGACGGCCGTCCACAGGCTGTGGACAGTCGGGAGCTGGCCGGGGACGACGTCCGCCGGGTGATCGGGCTCTGCGCCCAGGACGCGTACGTCTTCGACAGCTCGCTGCGGGAGAACCTGCGGCTGGCCCGGCCCTCGGCCGACGAGCGGGAGCTGCGCGCCGCGCTCGCCGCCGCCCGGCTGCTGGACTGGACGGACACCCTCCCGGCGGGCCTCGACACCATGGTCGGGGAGCACGGCGCCCGGCTCTCGGGCGGCCAGCGCCAGCGGCTCGCGCTCGCCCGGGCGCTCCTGGCCGACTTCCCGGTGCTCGTGTTGGACGAGCCCGCCGAGCACCTCGACCTGCCCACCGCCGACGCGCTCACCGCCGACCTGCTCGCCGCCACGGCCGGCCGGAGCACCGTGCTGATCACCCACCGACTGGCCGGCCTCGACGACGGCTCCGTCGACGAGGTCCTGGTCCTGGACGGCGGCCGGGTGGTCGAACGCGGCACCTGGTCGGAGCTGGTCGCGGAGCCGGGCGGCCGGCTGCGGGCGATGTGGGAGCGCGAGCGCGCGGCGGACGGCCCGGTGGCGGTGGGCACCGCCGCAGCCGGTCGCCCGCCGGTGGTCGCGCCGACCTTCGGCTGAAAACCGTACAAACTACGCTCGACACCATGGACCCCACGCCAGACCTGCCACCCCCCGCCGCTCCCGACCCGGCGCCCCACCGGGTGCCCGAGATCTCCTCGCTCGGGCTGGACACGCTGGTCACCGAGGTGGCGGAGCGGCTGCAGTCGGCGGCCGCCGTCACCGACCGGATGCAGCGGCTGCTGGAGGCCGTCGTGTCGGTCGGCGCCGGGCTGGACCTGCACGCGACGCTGCACCGGATCGCCACCGGCGCCGCCGAGCTCGTGGACGCCCGGTACGCCGCGCTCGGCGTGATCGCACCGGGCGGCCACGGCCTGGCGGACTTCATCCACGTCGGCGTGGACGACGAGACCGCCGCCGCGATCGGCGAGCTGCCGGCCGGCCGGGGCATCCTCGGCGCCCTGATCGACCGGCCCGAGCCGCTGCGCCTGACCGACCTGGCGACCGACCCGCGCTCCTCCGGGTTCCCGCCGGAGCACCCGGCGATGAAGACCTTCCTCGGCGAGCCGATCCGGATCCGTGACGAGGTGTTCGGCAACCTCTACCTCACCGAGAAGCAGGGCGGCGGCGCCTTCACCCCCGAGGACGAGCAGGTGGTGCACGCGCTCGCCGCGGCCGCCGGCGTCGCGATCGAGAACTCCCGGCTGTACGAGGAGGGGCGGCGGCGCGAGCGGTGGATCGCGGGCGCGGCCGCCGTCACCACGGCGCTGCTCTCCGCCGACGAGGCCGAGGTCGCGCTGACCGTCGCGGCCGAGCAGGTGCGCGAGCTGGCGGACGCGGCGCTCGGCATGATCCTGCTGCCGACCGTGGACGGCGAGGGCGACGGCCAGATGCGGGTGGCGCACGCCTCCGGCGAGGCCGCGGAGTTCGTCCAGGGCGAGCTGCTGCCGAAGGAGAGCTTCGGGGCCCGGCTCCTCCAGGGCGACAGCGTCTACCTCGACGACATGTCCAGCGACCCGACCGTGGTGATCCGCCTGGCGCGCAGCTTCGGCCCGTCGATGGCGGTGCCGATGGTCGCCGCCGGCCGGGTGCTCGGAGGGCTCTGCGTCTGGCGCCCGCGCGGCGCGGTGCCGTTCACCGACACCGAGAAGCAGCTCGCCGAGACCTTCGCCTCGCAGGCCGCGCTGGCCCTGCGGCTCGCCGAGGGACAGCGGGACCAGCAGCGCCTCGCCGTCTTCCAGGACCGCGACCGGATCGCCCGCGACCTGCACGACCTGGTGATCCAGCGGCTGTTCGCCACCGGGATGATGCTGGAGAGCGCCGCCCGGCGCGCGGTCGTGCCCGAGGTGAAGGTCGGCATCGGGAACGCGGTGGACGAGCTGGACGCCACCATCCAGGAGGTCCGCACCACCATCTACGCGCTCCAGCACGACAACCACGGCGACGCGCCGGACACCCTGCGGACGCGGGTGCTGCGGGAGGGCAGCCAGGCCGCCGCGGCGCTCGGCTTCAAGCCCTCGGTGACCTTCACGGGCCCGGTGGAGAGCCTGGTCGGCGAGAAGACCGGCCGTCAACTGCTGGCCGCGCTGCGCGAGATGCTCTCCAACACGGCCCGGCACGCACGGGCCTCGCGGGTCGGCGTGGAGGTCGACGCCACCGTGCACCTGGACGACGAGGGACGCCCGGTGAGCGGTGACCCGGAGTCACTCGACCGGGCCGGGCGTCCCGGGGTGCTGCTGACCGTGACGGACGACGGCGTCGGCATCCCCCCCGGCGGCCGCCGCAGCGGTCTGCGCAACCTCACCCGACGGGCCGAGGTGCTCGGCGGGGACGCCTGGCACGAGCCCGGTCCGTACGGAAAGGGGACGCGGGTGCGCTGGACCGCGCGGCTCTGAGTCTTCGCGCGCTGTCGAACGGTCTGTGCGGGTCAAGGGAGTTCGGTGAGGGGGCCGGGCGTGTGGTTGGTGTGCAGTCGGTGAATGTTTAACGAGGGAGAACTTCGCGGCCAACGGAGCAAGTTGTGCATTTCCTTCCCTTCCGGCGTGCTCGTGTGCACACATAGCTTTACTCCCGTCTCGGAGGGAACCGGACTGGGGGAGCAGTGGACGCGTCGAACCGCGGTCACACCGCAGCAGGTGCAGGGCGTGGGGGATTCCGGGTGGAACGGGCACCGGACGGGCGTTACCGCTGGCAGCTGAAGGCTCCCAACGGCCGGGTCGTCGCGGTCACCGCGGCCGGATACGAGACGGCCGCGGACGCCGAGCGCGGCTTCGACGGGTTACGCGCCGGCGCCGACGCCCTGGTCGCCCGGATCACCCATGTCCGCGACGGCATCGGCTGGGTCTGGGTCGTCCCCGGTTCGCGCCTGCTCCCCGAGGTGCGCTCCAGCCGCGCCTACGAGCGGTACGCGACCTGCCAGAACGCCTTCCGCCGGTTCGTGGTGCTGCTCGCCAAGCAGCCCGCCCTCGAACTCCCGGAACGCGCGGCACCGTTGAGACGCTCCGATGCCCGCCGCTGAGCGGCGCGGTCCGCGCCTGCTGATCGTGCCCGCCGCCGACCGGTGCCTCGGCTGGTCGCTGCGCGCCGCCAACGGGAGACAGCTCGGCGTCGGCGTCCGCACCTATCGCAGCGAGAACGAACTCGCCGACGCGGTCAGAGAGTTGATCATCGAGCGGGCCGCCCTGCGGTGTACCGTCGGGCAGTCCGAGGCCCGGCTCTGGGTCTGGACCGCCCAGCTGCCGGTGCGCAGCACCCGGCCCGGCGTGGTCGAGGCCGGCCCGATCGCCCGCAGCGCCCGCGGCTACCTCCGGCGCGACCAGTGCCAGGCGGGCGTCGACGGCTTCCTGGCCGGGCTCCAGTGGATCGGCCAGGAGCTGCGCAGAACCGGCCGGGACGCCCGCCGGCCCTGGTAGTACCCTCGCCCGGTGCGCGGCGCCCTGACGGCCCCCGCGGATGGCGCCTCGTCAGACCCCCGTTCCGGCCGGCCGGGATGCCGTGCGTCCCGCCGTCCGCGCCCGGCGAGCCCGGCCCCGGCGCTGGCCCCGTCCGCGCCCGTTCCCCCCCGGTCCGGTGAAGCGCAGGTTTCCGGCAACCCCCCGAGCCGCCACCTGGAGAAGAACGTCATCGGCCTCCGACCTGCGGCTTTCCACTCCGCTGCGGCCGGGCTGACCAGTCACTAAACCTGTCCGAACCGATGAGTCGACAATCGCCGGCCGCCGCTGACGGCCCTTCCGGGGGAACAGCCCGTCCCGACAGGATCAGCTCTGCCGGAGCGGCCACCGCGGATGTGGCCACCGGCCCCGGACCCCCAACCAGGGCCCGGGCAAGCGATGCACCTCTCTCCCACCGGAGGAACAGGAACATGCGCAAGACCGCTGCCAAGCTGCTCGCCGTCGCCGCCATCGCCACCTCGCTCGCCACCGTCGCCGCCGGCACCGCCAGCGCCGACCCGAGCGTGACCCCGGCCGCCCAGGACATCGTGAGCGCGGGCTCCGACACCACGCAGGCCGTGTCGACCCGGCTCTCGACCGACTACAACGCCTACCTGACGAGCATCGGCGACACCACCTCGCCGCGCTACTACAGCTGGGACGCCACGGGCTCGACGAACATCACGCTGAAGTCGGGCGCCTCCTCGATCGTCCGCCCGAACGGCTCCGGCGCCGGCATCACCGAGCTGAACACCTCCGGCTCCGCGCTGGACGTGGCCCGCTCCTCGCGTGCCCCGAAGTCCACCGACCCGGCGTCGGACATCTTCGTCGCGTTCGCCAAGGACGCGGTGACCTGGTCCGCCAACTCCGGCGGCCACGCCCCGGCGAGTCTGACCGCCGCCCAGCTCAAGGGCATCTACGACTGCTCCATCACCAACTGGACGCAGATCAACGCCTCGCTGACCAACGCCACGATCAAGCCCTGGCTGCCGCAGGCGAGCTCCGGCACCCGCGCCTTCTTCCTGACCGCGATCGGCAACCCGACCGTGGGCAGCTGCGTCCAGGACGGCCCGGAGGAGAACGAGGGCGTCGACACCCGCCTGGCCGGCGCCGACACCGTCTTCCCGTACTCGGTGGCCTCGTACCTGTCCCAGACCGTGGGCGGCCACTCCACCCCGACCTCCGCCCCGGGCAGCCTGACCCTGCGCAACGTCGGCACCCTGGTGCCGGTCAACACCACCACCAACACCATCAACGCCCCGTTCGCCGCCTCGGCGTTCGGCCGCGTGGTCTACAACGTCGTCCGTGACGCCGAGTGGACCGCCACCAACGCCCACGGCACCGCGCTGCGCGCGATCTTCGGCCCCTCGGGCTGGATCTGCTCCAACGGCACCAACGACATCAAGAGCTACGGCTTCCTGCCCCTCCCGGCGGCGGCCTGCGGCAGCACCACCCACAGCTGACCACACCCGCTGATCACACCCCGCACCATCCGGCGGCCACGGGCTTCGTGCCCGTGGCCGCCGGCCACACCCGGGCACCCCTTCGTGCCTGTCGGAGCCGGCCGGGCGCCCATCGACTTCGGCCTCCTCCGCCGCCGGGCAGTGCGGAGGAGGAAGGCCGTCGGGGCGGTCGAACGACCGCCCGCACCACCGAGCACATCACCTCTCCCAAGGAGTTCAGCATGACCCGTACCAGCGCCCGCTTTGCCGCCACCGGTGCCGCAGTCGTCCTCGCCGTGACCGGTATGAGCGGTGCGGCTGCCGCCGACGCCGCCCCCGCGGCCCCGACCGGCAGCGCGGTGGTGCACGAGAGCACCGCCTTCCTGAAGGACTCCGCCCTGAACGGCCTGGTGGTCATCCCGCTGCCCACCGCCACCCCGTCCTACGACTCCACGACGGGCTTCTCCACGTCGTTCCCGGTGACGGGCGGCGACGTCAACCTCCAGGGCTACTACGGCAACGTCCAGCTGGGCGGCAGCCTGCTCTTCGTCAACCTGTTCACCGGCAAGACCGCGGTCTTCAAGCAGCTGGCGTTCAGCGCCGACAGCTGGGCGATCACCGGGGTCCCGGTCGGCGGCACCGCCCCGGTGGCGCTGCTCGACCCGGCCGGCTCGACCGACATCACCCGCACCGGCGCCACCCAGACGGTGACCGCCGCGGACCTGAAGGTCGACGCCGAGGGCGCGCAGTACGTGGACACCAAGCTGAACACCACCTTCTTCAAGGCCGGCCAGTCGATCGGCGACTTCTCGCTGAGCTTCACCACCGGCAGCTGAGCTCCACCACCGGCAGCCGACACCTGCGACCGGCTCGGTGGGACGGCGGGCCCGTGCGACGGCACGGGCCCGCCGTTCGCAGGTGGAGTTCCCAACTCCGCTACAGAGTCGTCGCGTTGTGGTCTCGTACATCGGTACGACCGGATCCGGCCATGTAGGGCTGGCCGAATGGATGCGAACCGGAACCGCCGGCCTGCTCGCCGCCTGATCCACTCTCGCGCCGCGTCACGGCGGTGCGCGTTCGCACGGAGGTGCCCGTCATGAGACTCCGACTACTACCCGGTACGAGACGCGGGGGGTGGCGCCGGAGGTTGCCGGCGGTCGCCCTCGTCTGGTCGGTGGTGGTGGCGCTCGGCGTGGCCCCCATCGGCCTCGGCACGTCGTCGCAGGCCGCGGCGGCGACCTCGTCCGCCGTGACCAAGCCCGGCCCCAAGGTGTGGGACCCGAACACCTGGGAGGAGGGCGCCGAGGGGAGCGTGACGGTCGCGCAGACCCAGAACCTGTCCAACCAGGTGCTGCAGGTCTCCTGGAGCGGATTCACCCCGACCGTCGACACCTCGGGCACCCCGCTGACCATCGTCACCAAGGGGTCCAAGCAGGCGCTCTACGCCGTCCGGGTCTACCAGTGCCGCGGTCTCGACCCCAAGATCACCGACTGCTACGGCAGCAAGCTGTACAACGCCGACGGCGGCAAGGGGTTCAACCAGAAGGCCCCGGCGGAGGGCACCACGACGCCGGACTTCCCCTCGAACATGGCGATCGCGCCGACGGGCGCCGACGGCTCGGGCGAGACCTCCATCGAGATCTGGACCGCCACCCAGAGCCCCTCGCTCGGCTGTGACGCCGCGCACCCGTGCTCCCTGGTGGTCGAGCCCAACTACGGCGGCGACACCCAGGACCCGTACAAGGCACGGAACGGCGCGGTCGACTGCACCGACCACCTCAGCGACGTGGACGGCTTCTTCAACACCGCGAGCGACGGCGGCCTGGAGGCCTACGCCGGGGCGTGGGACGGCAACCAGTACGCCGGGTACCAGGTCGGCGAGCAGTGCGCCTGGGAGAAGCGGACCGTCGTCCCGCTGCACTTCTCGCCCACCGCCGCCGACTGCGACAACCGCGCCGCCGACTTCAAGGCGGCCGGCCTGGAGATGGCCAACCGGGCCGTCCAGCAGTGGCGGACCGGCCTCTGCCTGGCGTCCTCCCCGCTCGCCTTCCAGTACTCCTCCTCCGGCGGCGAGCCGCAGGCCAGGGCGGCGTTCCTGGGCGGGTCGGCCGGCGTGGACGTCGCGCTGACCGCGTACCCCGACACCGCGACCCCGGCCCGGCCGTACGTCTACGCGCCGCTGGCCACCACCGGGATCTCGGCGGTCTTCCTCGTCGACGACCCGGACACCGGCCGCCAGCTCCGCGACATGAGGCTGACCCCGCGCCTGATGGCCAAACTGCTCACCCAGTCCTACGCGCCGCTGGGAAGCCCGGTCGCGTCGGTGAGCGGCAACCCCAGCTGCGTCTTCCTGGACGAGGACTTCCTCCAGTACAACCGGTTCCCGGAGAGCAGCGGGCTGCACTGGCCCCGCTCGTGCACGCCCGCGGAGTTCGAGCCGACCATCGTCGGCGGCACCACGGACCTCGTCTACCAGCTGACCGCGTGGATCGCCGCCGACCCGGAGGCCGTCCGCTTCCTGGACGGCGAGGACGACCCGTGGGGGATGCGGGTGAACACCTTCTACCAGCGGGGCGCCTACTCCGGGTACCCGGCCGACACCCTCCAGCCGCAGGACTTCACCGGGCCGACGGACGTCAGCGAGGCCGCCAAGCGGATGCGGCAGTACGAGTGGAACCCCGTCCTCGGCGGTCTCACCCAGGTGCTGCGGACCATCCTGGAGAACCGGTCCACCTGCCAGCTCTGGATGGCGGACCCGGCCACCGGCAACCACCTCAAGTGCGACCCGATGGCCCGCGGCGAGCGGAAGCTGTTCGCGATCATGGACAGCGCCCAGGCCAAGGCCTTCTCGCTGCCCGAGGCCACCCTGCGCAACCCGGCCGGCGGCTTCGTCTCGCCGACCACCAACGGGTTCCAGTCCGCGGTCGGCGACATGCCGACCGACGCCGCCACCGGGACCCAGCTGCTGCCCTACGGCGTCGCGGGCACGGCCTTCGCCCGGGACACCCAGGCCTACCCGCTGACCACCGTCCAGTACGCGATGGTGCCCACCGGCGGGGCGGCGGACAAGGCGCCCGCGATCACCCGGTTCCTGACCACCGTCGCCAACGGCGGCCAGGTCTACGGCGTGGAGCCGGGCAAGCTCGCCCCGGGCTTCCTCAGCCTCACCGGTGCCCAGCGCCAGCAGACGCTCGACGCGGCGAAGCACGTGGAGACGCAGGACAACAAGTGGCCGGGCAACCAGGTCGCCCCGCCGCCGACCACCCCGTCCGGCGGTGACGGCGGGACGACCGGCGGGGCCGGCGGCGCCACCGGCGGCGAGTCGGGCGGCGCCGGCGTCACCACCACCCCGGTCACCGGCACCGGCGACGGCACCGGCGGCTCGTCCACCAGCACCGGCTCCGGCACCGGCGGGCTCGGCGACGGCGCCGTCGGTGGTGCCGGCGGGATCGGCACCGGGGGCACCGCGAGCGCGGGCGGTACCGGTGGCGCGGCCACCGGCGGCGCGGAGGCTCCGGCCGCCGCGGCCGGCGGGGCCAAGGCCACCGCCACGCCGGGTGCTTCGGCGGGCCCGCTCGCGGCCGCTCCGGTCGCCGCCGGCTCCCCGGCGGCCGACCGCGCCGGCACCGCCCGGCTGCTGCTGCCGATCGCGGTGATCGCGGGCCTGGTGCTGCTGATCGGCGGCCCCGCCGCGCTCTTCCTCGGCGGCACGCCCGCCGGCGAACGCGCCGTCTCCGCCGTGGGCCGGACCTGGGCGCGGGTGCGCCGCCGGCCCTGATCCAGCGGTCGCACCGGCTCGGCGGGGCCGCCGTCACGGCCCCGCCGGGTCCTCCGCCCCGGGCGCCACGGCCCGGGGCCTCCCCTGTACCGAGTACTTCCGTACCGAGCGCGCCGGAGAGCAGACCATGACAGCCGCCGCCGAGCCCGCGGCACCGTACGCCGGGGCTCCACGTCCACCAGAACCCGATGTCCCCCGCGTCATCACCGCCCCTGCCACGCCCGGAGACCGGGTGTTCCGGGGAGCGCTGCGGGTGGCGGGCCTCTCCGTCTTCGCGATCATGGGACTGATCGCGTTCTTCCTGATCCTGCGCGGCGCGAACGCGCTGGGCGAGGTGGGCTGGTCCTTCCTCACCGAGCAGAAGTGGCAGACCCAGGCCCACAACTTCGGGATCGCCGCCGTCCTGCCGAACGGCCTGCTGATCGCGGTGATCGCCCTGGTGATCGCCGTGCCGGTGGCGCTGACCACGGCGATCTTCATCTCCGAGTACGCGCCGACCAGGCTGCGGGCGACGCTGGTCTCGCTCATCGACCTGATGGCCGCGATCCCCAGCATCGTCTACGGCCTCTGGGGGCTGTTCTTCCTCCAGCCGCGCATCATCGGCTTCGTCCGCTGGCTGACCAACCACCTGGGCGACGCGATCCCCTTCCTCAAGGTGCGCACCGGCGACATCGGGACGTCCTACACCTCCTCCACCTTCATCGCCGGGGTGGTCGTCTCGCTGATGATCATCCCGATCGTCGCCTCGCTCAGCCGGGAGGTGTTCTCGCAGGCCCCGCAGGGCGAGCGGGAGGGCGCGTACGCGCTGGGCTCGACCCGGTGGGGGATGGTCCGCGCGGTGGTGCTGCCGTTCGGCCGCGGCGGTGTGATCGGCGCGGTGATGCTGGGCTTCGGCCGGGCGATGGGCGAGACGATCGCCGTCGCGCTCATCATCTCGCCGAACTTCAAGGCCATCAGCCACATCCTGGAGAACGGCGCCAACTCCATCTCGGCGCTGATCGCGCTGCGCTTCGGCGAGTCGGACGAGCTCTCGCTCTCCGCGCTGATGGCGGCCGGGCTGGTGCTCTTCGCGCTCACCCTGCTGGTCAACCTGGGCGCCGGGTTCGTGATCAACCGGTCCCGCTCCGGCGCTTCGACGGCGGACTGACCATGGCCCACCCCGCCACCCGCCGCCCGTTGCCGGGCCGCCCGTCACCGCGCGGCCCCTTGTCGCGCCGCCCGTTGCCGAGCGGCCCCTTGTCGCGCCGCCCGTTGCCGCTCCGCCGTGAAGGGACCGCCCGATGACCACCCTCGACCTGCCCCCGGCCACCGTGGCCGCGCCGGCCGACCCACCCGCGGCCGCCGCGCCGCACCCCGAGAAGCGGGTCCGGCTCGGCGGCTTCACCCGCGAGGACGTGCTGACCCTGGTCGGTGCGCTGGTCGGCTCGCTCGCCCTGGACTGGATGCTCTACGAGCGGATCCTGCCGTTCAGCGGTGCGCAGGGCTTCCTGCTCTGCTGGTACGCCCTGTTCCTGGTGGGCTACTTCGCCATCGGCCGCCTCCAGTGGAACCCGCTGATGGTCCGGGACCGGCTGGTCTCGGTCGTCGCCTGGAGCTCCGGCCTGCTGGTCGTCGGCCTGATCGCCGACCAGATCGGCTACGTGCTGGTGCGCGGCTACGACGCGGCCCGGCACCTCAACTTCTTCACCGAGTCGATGGACCACACCGCCCCGCTCTCCCCGATCACCTCGGGCGGCGCGCTCAACGCGCTGGTCGGCTCGCTCGAACAGCTCGGCCTGGCCACGCTGTTCGCGGTCCCGCTGGGCATCGCGGCGGCGGTCTTCATGTCCGAGGTCGGCGGCCGGATGGCCCGGCCGGTGCGGACCCTGGTCGAGGCGATGACCGCGCTGCCGTCGATCGTCGCGGGCCTGTTCATCCTCGGCGTCGTGATCATCACCTTCGGCTTCGAGAAGAGCGGCTTCGCGGCCTCGCTGGCCCTCACCGTGATGATGATGCCGATCGTCACCAGGGCCGCCGAGGTGGTCATCCGGCTGGTGCCCGGCACGCTGCGGGAGGCCTCGTACGCACTCGGCGGCAGCCAGTGGCGCACGGTCTGGAACGTGGTGCTGCCGACCGCCCGCCCCGGACTGGTGACGGCCGTGGTGCTCGGCATGGCGCGCGGCGTCGGCGAGACCTCCCCGGTGCTGCTGACCTCGGGGTTCACCTCGCAGTTCAACGGCAATCCGTTCAGCGAGCACCAGGTCTCGCTGCCGCTGTACATCTGGAACTACGTCAAGCAGCCCTACCCCGACATGATCGCGCGCGCCTTCGCCGCCGCGCTGACCCTGATGATCGTGGTGCTCGTCCTGTTCGTCACCGCCCGCGTCGTCGGCGGCCGCAAGCCGGGTCAGCTGACGCGCCGCCAGAAGCGCCGGATCGACCGCGCCGCCGCCGTCGCCGAGGCCTCCGCCCGGGGCGGGCACCGGGGCTCCGCCCGGCCCTCGACCGCGGCCGCCGCCCGTACCGCCGCCCGGCCCGCCGGCGTGGCCACCGCCCTCGGGGAGCACTGATGTCCCGCCCAAACGCCTTCAGCACCAGAGGAGTTCCCATGTCGTGGGAGGCCCCAAGCCGCCCCGTGGCACGCACGTTCGCCGTGCTGCTGTCCCTGATCCTCGCCGCGGGCTCCCTCCTGCTGGGGCAGAGCACCCCCGCCTTCGCGGCCACCGCGCTCAACGCCGACGGCTCCAGCTGGGCCGGCCCGGCCATCGACCAGTGGCGCCAGGACGTCGCTCCGCAGGGCATCCAGATCAACTTCAACCCGATCGGTTCGGCGGCCGGCCGCAACCAGTGGAGCATCGGCCAGGACGACTTCACCGCCTCCGACGTGCCGTTCCGCTCGCAGACCGACACCGGCCTCGGCCAGGCCGGCCAGGCCGGCGGCTCCGGCAAGGCCGAGAACCCCCGGTACGGCTTCTCCTACGTGCCGATCACCGCCGGTGGGACGACCTTCATGTACAACCTGGTCGTCGCCGGCAAGCAGGTCCGCGACCTGCGGCTCTCCCCGCAGACCGTGGTCGACATCTTCACCAACAAGATCACCAACTGGAACGACCCGAAGATCACCGCGGACTACGGCAAGGCCCTGCCGAGCCTCCCGATCACCCCGGTGGTCCGCTCCGACGGCTCCGGCGCGACCGCCCAGTTCACCCGCTGGATGAGCCACACCCACGGCGCGCAGTGGGAGGAGTACTGCAAGAGCGTCAACGGCGTCAGCTGCGGTGACTACACCGAGTTCTTCCCGCCGTCGGGCCGGATGACCGCGCAGAACGGCTCCGACGTCGTGGCCGGCTACATCAAGGCCCCGTCCGGCCTCGGCACCATCGGCTACGACGAGTACGCCTTCGCCAAGCGCAGCAACTGGCCGGTCGTGAAGGTGCTCAACCCGGCCGGCTACTACACCCTGCCGACCGCCTCCAACGTCGCCGTCGCGCTCACCGCCGCCAAGATCCGCGGCGTGGACGACAGCACCGCCGCCGACGACCCGGACTACCTCCAGCAGAACCTCGACGGCGTCTACTCGATGAACGACCCGAGGTCGTACCCGCTCTCCAGCTACAGCTACCTCATCGTGCCGCGGGCCGGGGCGGCGCTCCCGCCGCCGCCGCGCTTCACCAACGACAAGGGCAGCGCGCTCAGCCGCTTCCTCGCCTACGTACTCTGCGAGGGCCAGGGCGAGGCGGACGGCCTCGGCTACTCCCCGATCCCGCGCAACCTGGTCCGCGGCGGGCTGCTGCAGACCCAGCACATCCCCGGCAACGCCAGCCCGGTCGACGCCAACACCCTCTCCAACTGCGCCAACCCGACCTTCAACTCGGCCGGCCGGCTGACCGTGCTGGACAACGCCCCGCAGCCCAGCCCGTGCGACGCCAAGGGCGCCCCGCTGGACTGCACCGTGCAGGGCGGCCAGGCGGTCAAGTCCGGGTCCGGCTCGGGCTCCGGCACCGGCGGCTCCGCCACCGGGGGCGCCGGCTCCGCCACCGGCGGGACGGGCGGCAGCGCGAGCGGCGGGGCGGGGAAGACCCCCTCGGCGAGCGGCACCGGCAGCGGATCGTCCGGCACCGGGGGCACAAGTGGCGCGGCGGGGGCCGGCGGGACTACCGGCGGCGGCCCCGGCGGCGCGGCCGACCAGCCCGGCGCGGTCGACCCGGCCGCGGGCACCGGCACCGAGGGCGACCAGGCCGCGGCCGAGGACGTCGTCGACCCGCAGACCGGCCAGGTGGTCGCGCGCGGCCGCGCCGCCACCGCCGGCGAGGTCACGGCCAACGTGGTCGCCGTCGACGGGCGGCCGGACGACTGGATGCTGTCCACCCTGACCGCGCTCGAACTGCTCGCCGTCGTGCTCGTCCCGCCGCTGCTCGGCCGCCGTCTGATGCGGCGCCGCAACTCCGCCGGCGGCCGGTCGTGACCGCCCCGGCGCTGGAGAAGCCGGCGCCCCCCGCCCCCGGCACCCCGGCCGCGCCGGCCGCCGCGACGCCCGTCCCGGACCCGAGGGCGGCCGGGGCGGGCCCCGGCGCCGCCCGGCCGGCCCGGCGGCGGTTCCTCCAGGGGGCCTGGGCGGTCAGCCTGCTGGCGGCACTCACGATGGGATTCGTCGGGTACCTCTTCACGCTCTCGCACCTCCAGCAGCGGCACTACCAGTCGACCGCGTACAAGACCTTCCGGGACCAGCTGGCCAAGGCGGTCGCGCCGACCGGCGGCGCCGCCGACGGGGACCCGGTCGCGCTGCTCGACATCCCGGCGATCGGTCTGCACGGGGCCGTCGTGGTGGAGGGCACCACCGGCCGGGACCTGATGCGCGGGCCCGGCCACCGCCGGGACACCGCGCTGCCCGGGCAGAGCGGGGTCGCGGTGGTGTTCGGCCGTGGGGCGACCTTCGGCGCGCCGTTCGCCGAGCTGTCCAGGCTCCGGGTCGGCGACCGGATCGAGGCGACCACCGGGCAGGGCAGGTTCACCTACACCGTCAACGTCTACGGGGACGGCGACCACCCGATCAGCGACCCGGTCCGCAACCGGCTGGTGCTGGTCACCGGGGACTCCGACTGGATCCCCGGCTCGACGGTGATGATCGGCGCCCGGCTGGACGGCGACCCGGAGGTCAACCCCGGCGGGCGCCCCGCCACCGTGCCGTACGACAAGGCGCTGGCCGCCGACAAGGGCGCGCTGGCCACGCTGCAGCTGTGGTCGCTCGGGCTGCTGGGCGCGGTGGTCGCCGCGATCCTGCTGGCCCGGATCTGGCGCCGCTCGGCCGCCTGGCTCAGCATCGCGCCGGTGATCGCCGCGATCCTCTGGGCCGTCTACGAGAACGCCGCCGCCCTGCTGCCCAACCTCTACTGAAGCGCGCCCGGAGGACCGTACCGATGACGGATGCACCGATGACCGACGTACCCCCGCTCGACCCGTTCGCCCCGCTCGACCGGGGCGGCTCCGCGAGCGAGACCACGCTGACCCTGCCGCCCGTCCACCCGGCGGACGCCGCCGGCGCCCCGCTGGCCGGCCTGGAGACCAGGGACGTCTCCGCCTGGTTCGGCTCGCACAAGGTGCTGGAGCGGGTCTCGCTCGGCATGCCCGCCGGGGAGGTCACCGCGCTGATCGGCCCCTCCGGCTGCGGCAAGTCCACCTACCTGCGGATCCTCAACCGGATGCACGAGATGGTCCGCGGCGCGCAGCTCGCCGGGGAGGTGCTGCTGGACGGCGACGACGTGTACCGGCCCGGCCGGCGCCCCGCCGAGGTCCGGCGGCGGATCGGGATGGTGTTCCAGCGGCCCAACCCGTTCCCGGCGATGTCCATCCAGGACAACGTCTCCAGCGGGCTGAAGCTGGCCGGCATCAAGGTCTCCAAGGAGGAGCGCGAGCACCTGGTGGAGAGCAGCCTGCGGCGGGCCGGTCTCTGGGACGAGGTCGCCACCCGGCTGCACACCCCGGGCGGCGCGCTCTCCGGTGGCCAGCAGCAACGCCTGTGCATCGCCCGGTCGTTGGCCGTCTCGCCGGACATCTTGCTGATGGACGAGCCGTGCTCGGCGCTCGACCCCACCTCGACCCGCCGGGTGGAGGAGACCATCGCGGAGCTGCGGGGGCGGCTCACCATCGTGATCGTGACCCACAACATGCAGCAGGCGCAGCGCGTTTCGCAGTCCTGCGCGTTCTTCCTGGCCACCCACGACACCCCGGGGCGGATCGTCGAGGCCGGACCGACCGAGCAGCTGTTCACCGATCCGCGGGACCAGCGGACCGCGGACTACGTCAACGGCCGCTTCGGGTAGCCGGACCGCCCGGCCGGGCCCGGCCGGGTCGGAGCGGCGGGATGCCGGTCCGGCCCGGCCTCCGCGCGTTCCCGGCCTCCTCGCGGCCCCTTCGCGGCGCCTTCGCGTTTTCGGCTCAGTGGCCGAGCAGCCGCTCCAGCACCGCCGCGACGCCGTCCAGCTCATTGCTCACCGTGTGCAGCGGCACCGCCGCCAGCACCTGCGGGTGCGCGTTGGCCACGGCGTACGCGGTACCGGCCCAGGCCAGCATCTCCAGGTCGTTCGGCATGTCGCCGAAGGCCACCACCTCGCTCCGGTCGATCCCGCGCCCGGCGCACCAGCGGGCCAGCGTGCTCGCCTTGGTGACGCCGGGCGCGCTGATCTCCAGCAGCGGGATCGGCGCGGACCGGGTGATCTCGGCGAGGTGCCCGGCCGCCTCACGGGCCACCGAGAGCAGCTTGTCGGGGTCGAGGTCCGGGTGCTTCGCCAGCAGCTTGAACAGGCCCGTGACCGGCCCCCCGGCGCCGAGCAGCTCCTCGGCCGGGCCGATCGGGTGGTTCTCGTCCTGGCCCCACATCCGCACCTCGTAGCCGGGCTCGCGGGCGAACCCGGCCGGGTACTCGAAGGCGAAGGCGGTACCGGGCAGCTTCGCCCGCAGCGCCGCCACCACCGCCAGCGCGGCCTCCGCGCCGAGCGGGAAAGACTCCAGCAGCTCGCCGCGCCGCACGTCGACCACCGCGCCGCCGTTGGAGCAGATCGCCACGCCGTGGCCGCCGATGTGGCTGCTGACCTGCTGCATCCAGCGCGGCGGCCGACCGGTCACGAAGACCACCTGGACCCCGGCCGCCTCGGCGGCGGCCAGTGCGGCGGCGGTCCGCTCGGAGACGGTGCCGCCGGCGCACAGCAGCGTGCCGTCCAGGTCGGTGGCGATCAGGCGGGGGGCGGTGCGGGGAGTGGTCACCGCTCCATCTTCGCCTACCGCCGTCGGGAGGTCACCGCCGCGACGGCGACCTCCTGACGGCGCGGCCCGCTAGCCGACCCGCAGGGTCAGCGCGGCGGTGTGCAGCGTGCCGCCGGTCATGAACGGGAGGAAGAGCCGCCGGTCCCCGCCGGCCGGCAGTTCGGCGGGGAAGCAGGGCCGGGCCGCCGCTGGCCGCGTCCCCCGCTGCGCTGTTCGCCCGCCGCCACGGGCGAGAGAATACCCCCGGCCGGTATCCGATCGGCGTAAGCGCCCGCCGCCGCACCGCATTTCGGCCCCCGAGCCGTTCTTTCCGGCCGTTCCCCCACCGTGCCGGGTGTCCTGCTTCCTCTTCCCGGGCATGACTGATCCCGGCCACCCCGTCGGCAGGAAGAGCCATGCGAACTCGCCACGCCCGAGACGAGCGCCCACCGACCACCCCGCCGGACGCCCCGCGCGAGACGCGCGACCCGGTCCTGATCGGCGACTTCATCTTCGACACCCTCGCCGAGCTGGCCCGGCGCACCACCCCGGACGCGACCCCGCACGTCCCCACCCAGCGCACCCGCCCGCACCCGTGACGGCCACCGGCCGGCCACCGCACCCGCGGTGGCCGGCTCCGGTTCACCCCAGCTGGGCGAGGCCCTCGGTGGCGATCTTCTCGAAGACGGCCAGGTCGTTCTCGAAGATCGAGCCCGGCACCGGCCAGTGGATCACCAGCTCGGTGATCCCCAGCTCCCGGTAGGTGCCCGCCCAGTCCACGAACGCGTCCAGCGAGGCGAGCGGCTGCTCCGCCGTCGAGCCCTGGAGCAGCACCTTCTCCAGCTCCGCCGCGTCCCGGCCGCGCGCCTCGCAGGCGGCGGTCAGCTTCGCGATCTGCGCGGCGATCACGGCGGGCGCCTGCGCCACCGGCACGTCCGCCGGCCCCTTCGGGTCCCCGTACGTCACCCAGCCCTGCCCGTGCTCCGCCGCCAGCCGCAGTCCGCGCGGTCCGGTCGCGGCGACGTAGAACGGCACCCGCGGCCGCTGCACGCAGCCGGGGATGTTCCGCGCCTCGACGGCGGAGTAGTACGTGCCCTCGCGGGTCGTGGCGTCCTCGCGCAGCAGCTCGTCCAGCAGCGGCAGGAACTCCCCGAACCGGTCCGCCCGCTCCTTCGGCGACCACGGCTCCTGGCCCATCGCCGTCGCGTCGAACCCCGTCCCGCCGGCCCCGATCCCGAGCGTGAGGCGCCCGCCGGACACGTCGTCCAGCGACACGATCTCCTTCGCCAGCGTGACCGGGTGCCGGAAGTTGGGCGAGGTCACCAGCGTGCCCAGCCGCAGGCGTTCGGTCGCCGTCGCGGCCGCCGTCAGCGTCGGCACCGCCCCGAACCACGGCTCGTCCCGGAACGAGCGCCAGCTCAGGTGGTCGTAGGTGTAGGCGGCATGGAACCCGAGGTCCTCGGCCCGCCGCCAGATCTTCTGCCCCTCGCTCCACCGGTGGATGGGGAGGATCACCGTGCTCAGTCGCATGCTGCCGACCCTATGTGGCGAAGCCTGACCAAGCCGACGCATACCAGGAGTATGTTTGCCCCATGGCAGCCACCACGCGCATCACGGTCACCCTGCCCACTGAGCAGGTGGCCGAGTTGAAGAAGCTTACGGACAACGTCTCCGGCTACGTCGCCGAAGCGGTCGCCCGACAGATCAGGCACCAGTTGCTCGGCGAGGAGCTCCGCCGGTACGAAGAGGCGCACGGTGCGTTCACGGAAGAGGAACTCGCTGCCGCGCACGCGAGGATCTTCGGTTCGTCCGAGCCCGGCAGTGCGGCGAACGCCGCGTGAGCGAGCGCATTGAGACCGTCGTGCTGGACTCCCGGGGAGTGTCTGCCTGGATTTCACAAGACCGCGACGTGCTTGCGATGGTCAGGTCTTTTCACTCCATGACGGCAAGCCTGGTGGTCGGCGCCAACACCATCGCGGAGGTCTCGCACGCACGAGTGAATGCTGCTCGGCTGAACTGGGTGCTGTCACAGGTCAAGATCGAGGCCGTCACTGAACAGGCCGCCAGGGCCTCCGCAGCATTGCTGAAGCACACCGGCCTGCATGGCCACAAGCACGCGATCGACGCGACCGTCGCCGAGATGGCGCTGCGTCAGCCGGGACCGGTGGCCATGCTCACCTCGGACATCGACGACATGGCGAAGCTCTGCGGCGACCGCGTCCGGCTCATCGCCGTCTGAGGCCCGGCGTAGCGGAGCCCGGCTGTTCCGCCGGCTTCCCGCAGGTCAGACCGTGATGGGTGAAAAAGGATTGACCGAGGTCACCAGCGTGCCCAGCCGCAGGCGTTCGGTCGCCGTCGCGGCCGCCGTCAGCGTCGGCACCGCCCCGAACCACGGCTCGTCCCGGAACGAGCGACAGCTCAGGTGGTCGTAGGTGTAGGCGGCATGGAACCCGAGGTCCTCGGCCCGCCGCCAGAGCTTCCGCCATCGCGGTGTGTGGCCCGCCGGCGAGGCGGCGGCACCTCCCTCGACCCGCTCCCCGGAGTAGTCCGTGGGAGGGGCTAGTCTTTCCGCCGCACGCCTCACAATCTGATCATGCGTCAAACGGGGGTTCTTTCGGCATGCCCATTTTCCGGAGAGTATGCGGCGTCGGCCTGGTCGCGGTCGCCGCGCTGGGGCTCACGGCCTGCGGGCCCGACAACGCGTCGGACCAGGCGGGCGGCGGCCCGGTGACCACCTCGCCCGCCGTCGCGCCCGCCACCTCGTCCGCCGCCGCGCCGACGGGTGCCGCGCCGACGGGCGGCAAGAGCGCCAAGCCGTCGGCCGGTGCGAGCGACGAGCCGGAGGGGTTCTGCGACGCCGCGCCGCTGCCCGCCGGGCAGAAGTGGGTCTACCCGGTCAAGGGGACCACCACGACCACGCTGGTCTACAAGGACACCAAGACCGCGTGCGGGGTCAACGACGTGGTCTTCGAGCCGGTCGGTGCCGAGAAGAGCGCGCCGTTCGCGCCCACCGCCAAGGGCCACCTGAACTCGGTCCTGGCCCCGTCCAAGGACGTCAACGTCGCCGATCTGGTGAAGCACATCGGTGAGTGCCTCACCGATCCCACCAGCACCAAGGGCTTCTACCCGTGCTCCGCCGGGGACTACAAGGTCGCGATCGACTCCGCCGGCAAGGTCGTCGAGCTGACCGAGCGCGCCCACTCCTGATCCGTCCCGCCGATCGGCCCGCCCGGTGGTCTCCCACCGGGCGGGCCGACGCGGTCTCCGGGTGCCGATTGCGGTTCGGTCACGGGATGTCCGATTGATTGATCATTGGGTGGGAGTGCGGTGATTGATTTTGTTGGCACACCTCCCGGGCGACTCTCATAATTCCTGGTGAGACGCGTGACGGTCGGCCTGGAGAGCCACGGGGGGTGGCCCGCGAGGGGCCCGTGCGCGACATTCCACATTCCCCGGGGGAGCTCCTTGTCCGCGCCCGAAAACGTGCCGTCCGCCGCCGAACCGGCGAACGGTGCGTCGTCCGAAACCCCTGCCGGTCCCGCGGCCGAAGCCGCTGCCGTACCCGCCGCTGATCCCGTGGCCGCCGCGCCGGTGGCCGCCTCGGGGCGGAAGCTGCCGCGCGCCGTCGGCGTGGCCCTGGCCACCACCGGGCTGCTCGCCGTGACGGCGACCAGCGCCGCCGTCACCGTGGCCGTAGGGAAGCCCGACGGCCGGCCGGCCGTCGTGGCCGCCCCGGCCAAGGCCGCGCCGACCGCGACCGCCGGCGCGAGTGCGAGCACCACCGCGTCGGCCTCGCCCACGGCGGTGCCGACCACCGCCGCGCCGACCACCGTCGCACCCGTCCCCCGGCCGGTGAGCACCCTCAAGGGCACCGTCAGCGGGGGCCGGCACGAAGGCGACCTGCGGTACTTCCTGCTCCCGATCCCCGACGCCGGCGAGTCCTACGGGCCGCCGGACGGGATGAAGCTGACCGACGACGAGGTGGCCGACCTCTTCGACAACCAGGACGGCATCATGCGCGTCCTGGGCTCCTACGGGTACAAGGAGGCCGCCGCCCGGACGTACCGCACGGCGGACGGCAAGGCCGAGGTGACGGTCACCCTGATGCGCTTCGGTTCGACCGCGATGGCGAGCGAGTTCGTCCAGGGCTACACGATGAAACTGGACCCGATCGCGATCGACGGCGATCCCGCCGCCCACGGCTACGTCCGCAAGCCCAAGCAGCAGGCGTACACCGGCTCGATGACCGGCATCTCCAGCCAGGGCGACGTCCAGTACACGCTCGACGTCGAGGTGAAGGGGACCCCGGACAAGGCGCTGCTGAGCGAGCTGATGAAGCGCCAGCGCGAGCGGCTCTCCTCCGGCGGCTGAACCGCTCCGCCGCCCACGCCCGACGTCACCTTTCCCTCTCCTGGAGCCACTCCGTGACCACCCGTCCCGTGGAGCCGTCGCCCGCCGACGGACCCGCGCCCGCGCCGCCCGCCGAACCGGCCGCCCCCGCCGCACCGCCCGCCGAACCGGTCGCCCCGGCCGACGGACCCGCGCCCGACGCCCCCGCCGCGCCGCCCGCCGTGGTCTTCGCCGACGGGTTCGCGCCCCCCGCCGCCGCCCTGCCGCCGCACCGTCCGCGCCGGCCCCGGCCGGTGCTGCTGCTGACCTGCGGACTGCTGCTGGGCACCCTGCTCGGCGGCGCCGTCGGCTACGCCGTGCAGGCGAACCGTCCGCCGACCCCGTTGCCGCCGATCCAGGTCGCCCGGCCGTCCTACCCGGCCGAGGTGGTGGACCCGGCGGCCGTCGCCGCGGCGGCGCCCAGGCCGCCGGCCGTCGACGGCGACCTGCGGAAGCTGCTGGTGACGGCGCCGGCCGGCAGCACGGCCTGGGCCGACTTCCCCGACACGCCCAGCTGGATCACCATCGGCGAGCTCGCCGAGCACACCGGCCGGTCGGCGGAGGCCTTCCGCGCCCTGAACGTCGCGGAGTTCCGCCGCGCCGTCGAGGTGGACTGGAAGAAGGACGACCTGAAGGTCCGGGTCTCGCTGATCCAGTACGCCCCCGACCACGCCGCCTCGGCGAAGTACGCCGCCGCCGCCTACCGGCTCCAGCCGTTCGCGGACGACGCCAACGGCGGCTTCCACGTCGACAGCGAGCCCTCGCACTGGGCGGAGTCCACCGAGCAGTACTACCTGGGCACCGCGCTGGCGCAGCGCGGCACGCTGGTGATGAAGGTCGAGGCCTTCGGCACGCGGCCGGTGAACCCCGATGTCGTGAAGGACATCGCCAAGCAGCAGTGGGAGCGGCTGGTATGAGCGACAGCACCGTGACCGTGACCGAGGCCGCGAACCCCGCGCCGGTCCCCGTCGAGCCGTTCGGGCCGCCCGGGCCGGTCGAGCAGGCCCCCGTGCCCGGGCCGGCCGCCGCCGGCCCGGAGCGGCCCGGGCCCACCGGTCGCCGGCTCCTGCGGGCCACCGGCGCGACCGTGGCGGCCGCGCTGGTCGGCGTGGTCATCGGCGTCGGCGTCATCGAGACCCGGTACGACGACCCCGCGCCCGCCAGCGCCGCCGCCGCACCGACGGCGGCGGCGCCCGCCCCGACCGCCACGCCCACCCCCTTCGGCGCCAAGGCCAACGGCAACCACTTCGGGTCGCTGCGCGACCTGCTGCTGCCCGTCCCGGCCGGCTATGCGCTCGGCCCGGACGACGGCGGCTACGGCAACGACGTCGAGCTGTCGGCGGACCAGCTCTCCGCCGAGATGGACAGCGACCTCCAGCAGATCCCCAAGGAGAAGCGGGACAAGCTCCGCCAGTACTGGGAGGGCCTGCACGTCAAGGCCACCGGGGTGCGCACCTACAAGACCGGTACGGACGACCTGGTGATCGGTCTGAGGCTGCGGCAGTTCAACCAGCAGGAGGTGCAGAAGGCCAACGAGTACACGGCCGTCTTCACCGGCGACACCGGGCTCTTCCGGATCGGCCCCGGGATCCCCGGGCACCCCGAGGCGCACTGCTACCTGATGCCCGCTCCGCCGTCCGCGCCGATCGACTACCTGGAGTGCTCGGCCGCCGAGGGCGACCTCCTGGTGATCATGAGCGCCGAGGGTGCGGCACCGCTGCCCAAGGACAAGATCGTCACCCTCTTCAGCCAGCAGCTCGACCGCCTCGCCAGCCCGGGAGCGTCCGCATGACCGACCACGCCACCCCGCACGACAGCGCGGCCCCTGCCGGGGCCGACGCGCCCCCGGCGCCCCCCGCACCGTTCGCGCCCCCCGCCGCTCCGGCCGGCCCGCCCGCCGAGGCGGTCCCGGGGGCCGACCCCTGGGCCGTCGCCCCCGGGGCCGGGACCCTGCCGTCGCTCCCGCCGCCGAGCCCCGAGGAGCTCGCGGCCCGCCGCACCCGCCGGCGCAACGCGGCGCTGCGCTGGGGCGCGGCCGCCCTGGTCTGCGTGCTGGCCGGTACCGGCGCCGCGCTGGCCGTCACCGCGCCCGAGCGCACCGACATCCCGGGCCTGGCCACCCGGGGCGACGGCCGCTACACCTTCCCCGCGCTGGCCCTGCCGCCGCTGCCGTCCGGCCAGGCGGCGCCCGGTGAGAACAAGAGCCGGCACGCCGCCGACCTGCGGTACCTGCTCCTGCCGGCCCCGAAGGAAGCCGGCGGTTCGTCGGCCCCGGCGGTCTTCCCGACCCCGACCCCGACCCCGACCGCGACCCCGACCGCGACCCCCACCGCGGCATCGACCGCGGCACCGACCGCGAGCCCGGCCGCGTCGTCGCCCGCCGCGCCCGACGGTGCCACCGCGAGCGCCCCGGCGGCCACCGGCGGGTCGGCCGCCCCGACCCCGGCCGCCGGCACGGCTCCGGCGGACTGGGTCGCCTGTGACGCGATGGCCGCCGAGCAGAAGGAGCCGGCGAAGCTGCGGGCCCTGCTGCTGCGCGACGTCTGCCGCGCCGCCACCGTCCGGGAGTGGACCGCCTCCGACGGCACCCGCACCCAGATCCGGCTGCTCCGCTTCGGTTCCTCCGTCGAGGCCTGGGACGTCTTCGCCGACCTGCGCGGCGACGGCGAGCCGAGGGACCTGCCGGGTCTGCGGCCCGCCTCCGTCATCGGCTGGGACAGCGTCTCGGGCGTCGACCTCGCCACCCGCGAGAGCACGACGCTGGCGGGGGAGGGCCGGACCACCGGGTACCTGGCCTACCTGAGCGCCGGCGACATCATCGGCGTCATCACGATGACCAACGCCCGGGGCGTCCAGCCGCCCGCGTTCCGGCAGGTCGTCACGCTCCAGTCCGACCTGCTGGCCTGATCCGGCGCCACCCGGTGGGCGGCGTGCCCGGCACGCCGCCCACCGGTCGCCCCGCGCCGCGGCGGCGACCGCCGCGGCTCGGAGTGGCCCTCAGCCGCCGGAGCTCTGGCTGCCGGAGGAGCCGTCGGTGTAGCCGTCGAGGGCCCGGTCCCCGGCGCTGTCGGCCAGCCGCTGGATGTCCTCCGGGCTGAGCTTGGTGCCGTTGGCGGCGTCGATGACGGCCTGCTTCGCCCCGACCGCCGCGCCCTCGCGCCCCTCGGCGACGAAGTCGCGCCCCTCCTGGTTGCCGTCCTCGGTGGTGTCGCGCTCGTTGGCCTTCACCACGCTGTCGGTGATCTGCTCGACGAGGAAGTCGGCCGCCTCGCCCGCCAGCGGGACCCGCTCGGTGGCCAGGCCGATGGTGGTGCTGAACGCCGTCTGCGCGTACCCGGCGTTCTTCTCCAGGGCCTCGTTGTACTCCTTGTCGGAGGACGCGTGCTCCTGGTGGACCTCGTCGATCCGGGCCTCGTTGAGGATGCCGCTGATGACGCCGCCGGCCCGGGAGGTGGAGTCGATCTCCGACTCCAGCCGGGCGAAGTCGGTCTGCCCGCTGTCGATGTGGCCGCGCACCACCGCGGTCGAGTACGCCTGGTTGGCGTTGACCACGGCGCCGTACGCGTCCGGGTCGCGGCCGAGCGCGTCGAGCAGGCCGCGGACCGGCGCCTCCTTGAGCCCGGCCGGGGCGCCGTTGACCGGCAGGTCGTCCTTGTGCGGGGAGAGCGCGCGCTGGGTGTCGCCCATGTAGTCGGCGGTCATGTGCCCGAGGCTGTCCCGCAGCGGCGCGAACTTGGCGTCCTCGCCCTTGAGGTCGTCGAGCACGCCGCCGTTGCCGTGGGTGCCGAAGGTCTGCACGACCCGGTTCATGACCTCGGCCTGGTCGGCGGTGTGCTTGGGCGCGACCCCCGAGTGGTCGTCGTACGGCCGGCCGGTGGTGGCCGCCTCCAGGGCGTGGCCGAGGGCGTCCGGACCGCTGCGCATGCCCTGCTGACGCAGTTCGTTCTTCTGCGAGACGGTGTCCGGCGTGTACTCCTTGTCGTGCGTGAAGTACGTCAGGTAGTCCGAGGGCTTGACCTTGCCGTTCGGGTTGACCGAGCCGTCGGTGTTGTACGCGGTCGGCTGGTCGTGGAAGAACTTGGTGGCCGCCTCCGGGCTGTGGCCGAGCGCCTCCAGTACGGCGGTGGTCGGCTCCCAGCCCGAACCGCCCTCCTGGCCGAGGAGGTTGTAGCCGCGCCGGTCGCTGCGCGGGCCCATCACCGGGGCCGGCCAGTACTTGTCGTCGGTGTCCAGCTGGGTGATGTGCTCGGCGATCGGGTTGAGGAAGTGCGGGTCGTAGTCGCCGGTCCGCAGGATGCCGGAGAGCACCTGGTAGCCGTAGGGCGAGTAGTCCAGGCCGCTCTGGCGGTACGGCTTGTCCCACATCGTCTCGGAGCCGGCCTTGCGCAGGTCGGCGGCCCACTGGTCGGACAGGTGGGGCTCGTTGGTGGTGCGGGTGGCGGTGGCCAGGTTGAGGCCGAGGTTCTTCTGCAGCTCCTGGTACTGCTTCCACCGGGCGTCGCTGGCGCCGTTGAACTGCTGCTCGTCGCCGACCATGCTGTTCCAGGCCTGCAGCGTCCCCTTCGGGCCGAGGTCCTGGTAGAAGCGGGTGGAGAACTTCGGGTCGTTCGCGTTGGCGGCCAGCAGCGAGTTGAGCTCGGTGAGTTCGGTGTCCGAGATCTTCCCGCCCTTGCCGGCGAGCTGGGCGGCCCGGATGCCGTCCGCCTCCGGTCCGCCGCCGACGGCCTTGGCGTTGAAGGACTTCACCTCGTCGGCGGAGGCGTCCGAGCGCAGCGCCCAGGCGGCGCGCTCGTCGGCGGCGGTGGCCTCCTGGACGGCCGCGTCGATCGCCTTGCGGGCCGCTTCGGCCTTGGTGCGGTTCTCGTCGTTGTAGGCGCGGCTGGCGTCCGGGTCGTGCCGGGTGGCGTTGTCGGCCGGCGGCCAGCTCACGGTGCCGTCGTCGGTGACGGTCAGCCCGGCGCCGCGGGCGTCCGCGACGGCCTTGTCCAGCTTGGCCTTGGCCGCCTGGAAGTCGTTCCCGGCGTCCTTGAGGATCGAGCCGATCGCGGTGGCCTCGGTGACGGCGGCGGTCAGCTGCTCGTTGGCCCGCTGGAGCTTGGGCCGGGCCTGGTCGGCGGTGGGGCCGCTCCAGTTGGCGGAGTTGACCTTGGCGATGACCGTGTTGTCCCAGTCCTCGTCCATCGCCTTCAGCTTCTTGGCGACGTCCTCCCAGGCGGTGGCGGCGGTGCCGAGGACGTCCAGCTTGGCGGTGCTCAGTTCGTGGAAGTCGACCATGTCGTCCGCCCCCTCAGCCCTTCATGTCGTGCTTGACGGCGGTTTCGTTGTTCCGGTAGTTCGTGGCGCTGTCCCGCAGGGCCTGGGTGAGCTCGCCGATGGTGCTGTTCAGGGCGGCGATCTGCTGGTCCCAGGTGGCGGCGGTCTGCGCGGCCGCCTTGCCGGTGCTCCAGTTGGCCAGCGAGGTGGCCACCTGGGTGGTCTCGTCGTCGGCGGCCCGGCCGTCCCCGTTGAGCCGGCCGTGGATCTGGTCCGACGAGTTGGCGGCGGAGTCCAGCGCCGCGGGGTCGACCCCGACGGTGCCGCCGTCGCCGGGGGCGTTCGCCGAGTTGATCCGGGTGCGGGCACCCTCCTGCTGCCTGGCCGCGGTGGTCAGGTTCCCGTCGGCGTCGTACGCCCAGGGGTTCATCATCCGGTCAAATGCGGTCGCGCGATCCGACATGGTGCTCTCGTCCCTCCCTGCCGGGCACTCTCCCCGGCGGCCCCCGTGTTAGGAATTCGCAAAGAATACAAGGGCGGTGGCGGGCCGGAACCCCTAGGGGATCATCGGGCGGATGTCATACCGCAGCAGCACGGGGCGTCGTCATTCGAGCTCATGGCCCGGACGGTCCGGCCGCACTACGGTGAGGGACGTGTCCACTGTCATCAAGACGGACGGCCTCACCAAGAGGTTCCCCCGGGTCACCGCCCTCGATCAGCTCACCGTAGAGGTGGAGCCCGGGGTGGTCGGCCTGGTGGGGGCGAATGGCGCGGGCAAGTCCACACTCATCAAGATCCTGCTCGGGCTGGCCCCGGCGACCTCCGGTACGGGGCGGGTCCTCGGCCTCGACATCGCCACCCAGGGCTGGCAGATCCGTGAGCAGGTCGGCTACATGCCCGAGCACGACTGCCTGCCGCCGGACGTCTCGGCGACGGAGTTCGTGGTGCACATGGCGCGGATGGCCGGGCTCCCGGCCGCCGCGGCCCGCGAGCGGACGGCCGACACGCTGCGGCACGTCGGGCTGTACGAGGAGCGGTACCGGCCGATGGGCGGGTACTCGACGGGCATGAAGCAGCGGGTCAAGCTGGCCCAGGCGCTGGTCCACGACCCGAAGCTGGTGCTGCTGGACGAGCCCACCAACGGGCTGGACCCGGTCGGCCGGGACGACATGCTGGCGCTGATCCGCCGGGTGCACACCGACTTCGGCATCTCGGTGCTGGTCACCACCCACCTGCTCGGCGAGCTGGAGCGGACCTGCGACCACCTGGTCATCATCGACGGGGGCAAGCTGCTGCGCTCCTCGTCGACCGCGTCGTTCACCGGAGTGACGGCGACCCTCGCGGTCGAGGTGACGGACTTCCCCGACGACCACACCCGCGACGCGAGCGCCGCCGTGCGCGAGCGGCTGACCGCCGCCGGGCTCGCGGTCGAGCCGGAGGGCGCGCGGCTCCTGCTGGTGCGCCTGGCCGGCGACGACACCTACGACACCATCCGCGACGCGGTCGCGGACCTCGGCCTCGGGCTGGTCCGGCTGGAGCAGCGCCGCCACCGGGTCGCCGAGCTGTTCACGGAGACCAGCGGTCAGCAGAGCAAGGGAGGTCCCGCAGATGGCACTGCCCTCTGAGGCCAGGTCGCTCGACACCGGCGTCATCCACGACATCGGGTACCGCGGCTACGCCGGCCCCCGGCTCGGCCGGGCCTACGCCACCCGTTCGCTGTTCACCCAGAGCCTGCGCGCCGCGTACGGCCTCGGGCGCTCGGGCCGGTCCAAGGTGCTGCCGATGCTGCTGCTCGGTCTGGTCACCGCGCCGGCCGCGATCATGGTGGCGATCGCCCTCGTCCAGCGCCAGGACGAACTGCCGGTCGACTACCCGGAGTACCTGGGGATCGTGGGCCTGCTGGTCTCGATCTTCCTGGCCTCGCAGACGCCCGTGCTGCTCTCCCGGGACCTCCGCCACCACACCGTCCCGCTGTACTTCTCCCGCCCGATCACCCGGGCCGACTACGTCCGGGCCAAGTACGCCGCGATGGCCTGCGCCCAGCTGCTGCTGATGACGGCCCCGCTGCTGGTGCTCTACGTCGGCGCGCTGCTCGGCGGGCTGGACTTCGGGCACAACACCGCGCACGTCCTCTACGGCCTGGTCACCGCCGTGCTGTACGCCCTGGTGCCCACCTCGGTCGCGCTGGTGATCGCCGCCACCACGCCGCGCCGCGGCTTCGGGGTGGCCGCGATCATGGGCTACCTGGCGATCAGCACCGCCGTGGTCGGCGTCGTCAGCGGCATCAGCTCGGAAGGCCGGGGCGGCCTGCCGGACTCCGCGCAGTGGACGGCCCTGCTCGCGCCGAACGAGCTGGTGGAGAGCCTGGTGAACCAGCTCTTCGACCTCGGCAGCGGGCCGGACCGGCTGCACGCGCCCGGCGCCCTCGGCGTGGTGGTCTTCGCCGCCACCGCCGCCGCGATGGTGGCCGGCTCGTACGCGCTGCTGCTGCGCCGCTACCGCAACATCTGACAACGCAGGATCTGAGAGGGCGTCATGGCCACCATCACCATCGACAAGGTCTCCCGCTGGTTCGGCAACGTGGTCGCCGTCAACGACGTCAGCATGGCGATCGGTCCCGGCGTCACCGGCCTGCTGGGGCCCAACGGCGCGGGCAAGTCGACCCTCATCCACATGATGAGCGGCTTCCTCGCCCCCTCCACCGGAGCGGTCACCCTGGACGGCGCGCCGATCTGGCGCAACCAGCAGGTGTACCGGCAGATCGGGCTGGTCCCCGAGCGGGAGTCGATGTACGACTACCTGACCGGTTGGGAGTTCGTGCTGGCCAATGCCGAGCTGCACGGCCTCGCCGACCCGGCCGCGGCGGCCCGGCGGGCGCTGTCCCTGGTGGAGATGGAGTACGCCCAGGACCGGAAGACCGGGACGTACTCCAAGGGCATGAAGCAGCGCGTCAAGATGGCCTCGGCGCTGGTCCACGACCCCGCCGTGCTGCTGCTCGACGAGCCGTTCAACGGCATGGACCCGCGCCAGCGGCTGCAGCTGATGGAGCTGCTGCGCCGGTTCGGCGCCGACGGCCGCACGGTGCTCTTCTCCTCGCACATCCTGGAGGAGGTCGAGCAGCTGGCCCGGCACATCGAGGTCGTGGTGGCCGGCCGGCACGCCGCCTCCGGGGACTTCCGCCGGATCCGCCGGCTGATGACCGACCGGCCGCACCGCTACCTGGTCCGCTCCAGCGACGACCGCCGGCTGGCCGCCGCGCTGATCGCGGACCCGTCGACGGCCGGCATCGAGCTGGACGTGCCGGGCCCGGACACCAGGGCGGCGGCGGGCGAGGCGGGCGGGCTGCGGATCCAGGCGGTCAACTTCCAGGGCTTCACCACCCTGCTGCCCAAGGTCGCCCAGCAGGCCGGCGTCCGGCTGTACACCGTCGCCCCGGCCGACGAGTCGCTGGAGAGCGTCTTCTCCTACCTCGTCTCCGCGTAGCCCCACCCCCGGAACCGGACCCCAGGAAGGCCGACCAACCATGAACCCGACCGTCGCCAGGCTGACGCTGCGCGGCCTGCTGGGCCGCCGCCGCGGCATCCTGCTGCTGGTGGTCCCCGCCCTGCTGCTGCTCGTCTCGGCGATCGCCAGCGGCTCCAGCGGGGACAAGCACGACCTGACCGTCAAGATCCTCGGGCAGCTGGGCCTCGGCACGCTGCTGCCGATCCTCGGCCTGGTCGTCGGCACCGGCGCCATCGCCACCGAGATCGACGACGGCTCGATCGTCTACCTGCTGGCCAAGCCGCTGCCCCGCTGGAAGATCATCACCACCAAGCTGGCGGTGGCGGTCGGCACCACCTGGGTGTTCTCGGCGGTCCCGATCCTGCTGGCCGGCCTGCTGCTGTACGGCACCGAGGACGGCCTGGCGCTCGGCTACACCGTCGCCGCGCTGGTGGCCGGTGCCGCGTACAGCGCGCTGTTCCTGCTGCTCGGCGTCGTCACCCGGCACGCCGTGGTGGCCGGGCTGGTCTACGCGCTGATCTGGGAGTCCCTGATCGGCAACTTCGTGAAGGGCGCCAAGACGCTCAGCGTCCAGCAGTGGGGGCTCTCGGTGGCCGAGGCGGTGGCCGGCGAGGGCGCGATCACCGCGGACGTCGCGCTCGGGGTGGCCGTCCCGCTGCTGCTGGTCCTCACCGTGGCGGCGACGCTGCTCGCCTCGGTGAAGCTGGCCGGTCTGACCCTGGCCGCCGAGGAGTAGCGGGCCCGGCCGGCCACGGGGCGGGCCCGCGGCCGGCACCGGGCCTCAGAGCGTCCGGTCGCGGCCCGCGCCCCAGCCGGCCACGGCGGCGACCGCCGCCAGCACCAGCATCAGCAGCAGCGGGACGTTCCAGCCGCCGGTCAGTTGGTGCAGGGCCCCGGCGCCGACCGGTCCGGCCGCGGCCACCAGGTAGCCGACCGCCTGCGACATGCCGCCCAGCTGGGCGGCGCCGGCCGCGCTGTCGGTGCGCAGCACGATGAAGGCGAGGGCAAGGCCGAGCGAGCCGCCCTGGGCGATGCCCAGGATGGTGGCCGACACCCAGGCCCCGGGCACCGGCGAGACCAGCAGGATCGTGATGCCGACCGCGTTCAGCACGGCCATCACCACGGCCAGCGTCCGCTGCCGGGTCATCCGGCCGGCCATCAGCGGCACCAGGAAGGCCCCGGCCACCTGGACCAGGTTGGAGAAGGCGAAGACCAGACCGGCCTCGCTCCGGTCCATCCCGTGGTCGGCCAGGATGGTCGGCATCCAGGCCACCAGGGTGTAGACCAGCAGCGACGAGATGCCCATGAAGAGGCTGATCTGCCACGCCAGCGGCGAGCGCCAGACCCCCTCGATCGGCCGGCCGGCGGGGGCCGCCGCCACCGCCGCCTTCTCCTGGCGCGAGCGCAGCACCTGCGGCAGCCAGGCGACGGCGGCGATCAGGGCCAGCAGCGACCAGGCGCCCAGCGAGGCCCGCCAGCCGCCGCCGAGGGCGTGCTCCAGGGGCACCGAGGTGCCCGCCGCGAGGGTGGCGCCGACCAGCATGGTGGTCGAGTAGACGCCGGTCATGGTCGCCGCCCGGCCCGGGAACTCGCGCTTGACCAGGCCCGGCATCGAGACGTTCAGCACCGCGATCGCGACCCCGATCACCACGCAACCGGCGTACAGCGCGGCCACCGAGGGCAGCACCCGCAGCAGCACGCCCGCGCCGAGCACCAGCACCGCGCCCAGCACCACCCGCTCGGTGCCGAACCGCCTGGTCAGCCGGGGGGTGAGCGGGGCGCCGGCGCCCTGGAAGAGCACCGGGACGGTGGTGATCAGACCGCTCGCCGTCGCGGAGAGCCCGAAGGTGTGCTGGATCTCGCCGACCATCGGCGAGATCGCCGCCAGGCAGGCCCGCATGTTGAGGGCGACCAGCACGATGCCGGTCAGCAGCAGGGCGGGGTGGGCCAGCCGGGTGCGGACGGGGAGCGGGGCGGGAACGAGGACCGGCTGCTGGGCACGGGTGACGGCCATGGGACGTGCTGCTCTTTCGTGAAGACGGGGGACGGACGCGGGAGGGCGGCGGCGGGTGCCGCCTACTTCCGGGCCGCGATGGCGGCGAGGAGCTGCTCGACGGCCGCGGTCGGCTCGGCGAGCAGCGTCCGACACGCGGCCTCGGCGCGGTCCGGGTCACCGCTCTCGATCGCGTCCACCAGCGCCGCGTGGGTGGCCACGACCACCTCGGGCATCTCGTGGTCCCCGAAGGCCGTCCGCATCGACTCCCGCACCGAGGCGCCGAAGTAGCGGTACACCTCGGTCAGCGCGGGGTTGTGCGCGGCCTCGACCACGGCGGTGTGGAACTCCAGGTCGTGCTCGACGGTCGCCTCGCGGCCGGCCCGCTCCGGGTGCGCCGCGATCACCTCCGCCTCGCGGGCCAGCGCGGCCCGCATCCGGACGATGTCCTCGGGCGTGTGCCGCAGCGCCGCCAGCCGGGCGCCCTCGGCCTCCAGCGCCGCCCGGACCTCCAGGACGTCCCGGACGCCGGAGCGCTGCACGCCCCGCAGGACGGAGGCCGGGTCGCTGGTGCTGCGCACGAAGGTGCCCTCACCCTGCCGGGTGGCCAGCATCCCGGCGTGCACCAGCACCCGGATGGCCTCCCGCACGGTGTTCCGGCCGACCTGCAGCCGCTCGGCCAGCTCGTGCTCGGTGGGGATCCGCGAGCCGACCGGCCAGCTGCCGGCGGCGAGCTGCTCGCGCAGCTGGTCGATGGCGGTGTCCACCAGGGAGCGCCGGCCGGCGGCCTGCAAGGTGTCCTCGCTGTGGTCGGATGCGGTCATGGCGGAGCTCCCCTCTGCGCGTCGATCTGCGGTCATCGGTCATCCTACAACCGCTTGCCCGGTCATCCTACAACTGGCTCGCACCTGCGCGGGGGAACCGTCCGGGTCGTCCTGGCGTTCCTCCCGACGACTTCGGTCCACCCCTATTTCGAGGAGAGCGCCCCCATGGTGTTCAAGAAGCTGCTCGGTGCCCTGGGCGTCGGCGGTCCCGGCGTCGACACCGTCCTGACCACGCCGGTCGTGCAGCCCGGCGGCACCCTGCACGGAACGGTCGAGCTGACCGGCGGGACGGTCGAGGCGGACATCCGGGGGATCACGCTGACCCTGGTCGCCCGGGTGGAGATCGAGCACGAGGAGGGGGAGAGCACCGGCCTCTACCCGTTCGCGCGGTTCTCCGTCACCGCGCCGCTGGTGCTGGCGCCCGGCGAGAACCGGTCGATCCCGTTCGCCGTCCAGGTGCCGTTCGAGGCCCCGGTCACCGTCGTCGCCGGGCAGCACCTGCGCGGCATGCAGCTCGGCGTGCGGACGGAGGTCGACATCGCGGGCGCGCTCGACAAGGGCGACTCCGACCCGCTGGAGATCGAGCCGCTGGCGGTGCAGCGCCGGATCCTGGACTCGCTGCTGCAGCTCGGCTTCCGGTTCCGCTCGGCCGACCTGGAGGCCGGCCACATCCGGGGCACCGGCCAGACGCTGCCGTTCTACCAGGAGATCGAGTTCTCCGCCGCGCCGCAGTACGCGCACGTCTGCAACTCGCTGGAGGTCAGCTTCGTCACCACCGCGCAGCGGGTCGAGGTGGTGCTGGAGGCGGACAAGCGCGGTGGCCTCTTCGGCCACGGCGGCGGCGACGTCATCCGCACCCACGTGGTCGAGCACGGCCAGGCCGACCAGGACCTCACCGCGCTGGTCGACGGCTGGATCCGGGCCGCGCTCTGACGGCCGCGCCGCCGGCCCCGGGGCGTCCGGGGGCCGGCGGCGGGTCCGCGGCGGCTAGCCGTAGGAGACGTTGCTGCAGATGTCGTCGTCGGCCGAGCGGGCCTCGTTGACCACCTCGGTGGGCAGCGGCGCCGGCACGTTGGGCGTGGCGCCGGTCGCGGCCGGGTTGGCCGCGGCGTAGTCCTTGCCGAGGACGAGGCTGATGCCGGCCGCCGAGGTGGGCGTCAGCTGGGCGCCCGGGAACATCGCCGCGATCCGCTCCGCGTTGGCCTTCTGCCCGGCGCCGTACTCCACCGTGGTGGTCGCCTTGTTGGTGTTCTTGGCGGTGGTGGTGCCGGTGACGGTGACCTTGTTGGTCTTGAGCGTCTCGGCCGCCTTGGCGGCCAGCCCGGTGACGGTGGTGCCGTTGTAGACCGCGACCTTCACCGGCGGGCCGTCCACGGCGGTCGGCGAGGGCGCGGCCGGCGTGGTCTCGGCGGGGGCCGGGGTCTGCGGCGCGTCCTCCTGCTTGCCGGTGGCGTCCTCGCCGTCGATGGTGCGGTCGGCCTGGAGGGTCTTCCAGAGGTTGTCGACGGCCGGGTGGACCAGGTCGATCCGGGGGCCGTTGTAGCGCCACGGCGTGGTCAGGAACTTGACGTCGTGCAGGTCGATGTTCTTCATCGACAGCGCGAAGTCCATCAGCTTCTTGGCCGAGTCCAGCCCGGGGTCGACCGTCATCGACTTGGTGGCCGCGTCGGCCAGCGGCAGCAGCGTGGTCGGGTTCAGGCCCTCGCCCTTGACCTTGGCCATCAGCGAGGAAAGGAAGGCCTGCTGGCGCTTCATCCGGCCGACGTCGGACTCGTCGCCGATGCCGTGCCGCAGCCGGACGTAGTCCAGCGCCTTCTGGCCGGAGAGCTTCTGCTTACCCTTGGGCAGGACGACCTTGCCCTTCTTGCCCAGGTTGGGGTTGAGGTGCCCCTCGTAGATGTCGTTCGGCAGGCAGACGTCGACGCCGCCGACGGCCTCGGTCATCGCCGCGAAGCCCTCGAAGTTCACCTCGATGGTGTGGTCGACCCGGATGCCGGTGAGCTTCTCCACGGTGTTCTGGGTGCAGGCCGGGTTGCCGGCCTCGCTGTTGCCCACCGAGAACGCCGAGTTGAACATCTGCCCCGGCGACTCCTTGGTCCACTTGCCGTTCGGCAGCTTGCAGGCCGGGATGGTCACCAGCGCGTCGCGCGGGATCGAGATGCCCACCGCGTGCTTGTGGTCCGCGTAGACGTGCAACAGGATCGTGGTGTCCGAGCGGGCACCGTCCTCGTTGCCGCCGCCGAGGTCGCTGTTCTTGCCGGCCCGCGAGTCGGAGCCGATCAGCAGGATGTTGACGGGCTTGTTGCCGTTGGCGTCGGCGACCGCCTCGGGCGGGCGGTCGGTGGCGATCGCGTCCGCGTCGAAGGACTTGATGTTGCCGTTCAGCTTGTAGTAGATCGCGCCGCCGGTGCCCGCCAGCGCCACCAGGACGCCGGCCACCGACCAGGCCACGATCTTCTTGGTGTTCCGTTTCGGCTTGCGGCTGTTGCGTGCGGCCGCGCGGCCGCCCGTCGCGGTGCCGTCGGCCTTCCCGTCCTCGGACCGCCCGCCGTCGCCCTTGCCGCGGCCGCCGCCCTTGCCCTGGGCGGCCCGCCGGGCCTCCGCCCGGCCGCCGGGCCGGGGCGCGGGCACCCGGGCGTCGTCCGCCGGTCCGTCGGTGCCGGCGCCGCCGCGTGAACCGCCGGGCCGCGGGGTGCCGGCCGCGCGTGCGGCGCCGGTGCCGCGGGGGCCGTTCGCGGCGCGCCGCCGGCCTTCCGCCCCCGACGTGCTCTCGTCCCACTGGCCTGACATGCGCGTACCTCTCAGCGGCGGAAGCAGCAATCCTGTACGTGTCCGGCGGGCACGGCCCGGGTGGGCCGGGACAACCGCACAGGAGCACCGCACCGGGAGACGCGGAGCTTCAGCGGAGCATACAAACTCTTTCTTTCACGGTCAGCATCCGGGTGCCGTCGGGCGGCCCGGCCGGTGCTCAGTGCCGCGGGTAGAGCCGCTCCAGGACGACGGCGACGCCGTCCTCGTCGTTGCCGACGGTGACCTCGTCGGCGACCGCCAGCAGCTCCGGGTGCGCGTTGGCCATCGCGACGCCGTGCGCGGCCCAGCCGAACATCGGCACGTCATTGGGCATGTCGCCGAAGGCGATGGTGTCGGCGGCCCGCAGGCCCAGGCGGCGGGCGGCGACGGCCAGGCCGGTGGCCTTGGAGAGGCCCAGCGGGAGCAGTTCGACGATGCCGGCGCCGGACATCACCACGCCGACCAGGTCGCCGGCGACCCGGCGGGCGGTCTCGGCGAGCGCGTCGTCGGTGAGCCCGCGGCACTGGATGTAGAGCTTGCTGAGCGGGGCGGCGAGCAGCTCGCCCTTGTCGACCCGGACCACCGGCAGGTCGGAGCCGATCAGGAGTTCGTAGCCGGGACCGGCCAGGACGTCGCCCTCCAGGCCGTCCTGGTTGGCGGCGACGGCCAGCGGGCCGGTCTCCGCCTCTATCTTGGCGATCGCCAGCGCGGCCAGCCTGCGGTCCAGGGTGAGCGAGGTGAGCAGCTTGTGCGCCCCCGCGTCGTAGACCTGCGCGCCCTGGCCGCAGACCGCTATGCCCCGGTAGCCGATCTCGTCGAAGACCGGCCGGGCCCAGGCGGCCGAGCGGCCGGTGACGACGATGTGCACCGCTCCGGCGCCGGTGGCGGCGGCCAGCGCGGTGCGGGTGCGCGCGGAGACGGTCTCCTCGCTGGTGAGCAGGGTGCCGTCGAGGTCGGTGGCGACCAGCCGGAAGGGCAGGTCGCCACCGGCGCCGGGGGAGACGGGGCTGGGGCTGGTACTGCTCATGGGCCGTGCGTCTCCCGGGAGTTGCATTCGGGCGGTGGTGCGGTGGGCGTTACTTGACCGGGGGCAGGACGGAACGCCCGCCGAGGAACGGCCGCAGCGCCTCCGGGACCACCACCGAGCCGTCGGCCTGCTGGTGGTTCTCCAGGATCGCCACGATGGTGCGCGGGACGGCGACCAGGGTGCCGTTCAGCGTGGCCAGCGGGCGGACCTTGCCCTCCTCGCGCATCCGGATGGAGAGCCGGCGCGACTGGTACTCGGTCGTGTTGGAGGTCGAGGTGACCTCGCGGTACTTGCCCTGGGTCGGGATCCACGCCTCGATGTCGAACTTGCGCGCGGCCGAGGAGCCGAGGTCGCCGGAGGCGACGTCGATCACCCGGTAGGGCAGCTCCAGGGCGTTCAGGAAGTCCTTCTCCCACTGCAGCAGCCGGCGGTGCTCCTGCTCGGCGTCCTCGGGCGTGGTGAAGACGAACATCTCCACCTTCTCGAACTGGTGGACGCGGATGATGCCGCGGGTGTCCTTGCCGTAGGTGCCGGCCTCGCGGCGGAAGCAGGACGAGTAGCCGGCGTAGCGCAGCGGCAGCTTGTCCGCGTCGATGATCTCGTCCATGTGGTACGCCGCGAGCGGGACCTCGCTGGTGCCGACGAGGTAGCGCTCCTCCTCTTCGAGGAAGTACACGTTCTCGGCGGCCTGGCCGAGGAAGCCGGTGCCGTCCATGGCGGCCGGGCGGACCAGGGCCGGGGTGATCATCGGGGTGAAGCCGGCCGCGGTGGCCTGGGTGATCGCCATGTTGACCAGGGCGAGCTCCAGCAGCGCGCCGACACCGGTCAGGTAGTAGGACCGAGCGCCGGCGACCTTGGCGCCGCGCTCGGTGTCGATCGCGCCGAGGATCTGCCCCAGCTCGACGTGGTCACGGGGCTCGAAGCCCTCGGCGGCGAAGTCGCGCGGAGTGCCGATCTCCTCCAGCGTGACGAAGTCCTCCTCGCCGCCGACCGGGGCGGCCGGGTCGATGAGGTTCGCCAGCGAGCGGAGCAGGCGCTCGGCCTCCTCCTTGGCCACGCCCTGTTCGGCGTCGGCGGCCTTGACCTCCTCGGCGAGCGCCTTGGTGCGCTGCAGCAGGGCGGTCTTCTCCTCGCCCTGGGCCTTGGCGACCTGCTTGCCGAGCGTCTTCTGCTCATTGCGGAGCTCGTCGAAGCGACTGCCCGAGGACCGCCGCCGTTCGTCGGCGGAGAGGAGGGCGTCGACCAGGTCGACGTCCTCGCCACGGACGCGCTGCGAGGCGCGCACTCGGTCAGGGTCCTCACGGAGCAGGCGAAGGTCAATCACGGGGCCAAGCCTACCGGGCGGGGGCCCGTCCACCGGTAGCGGATTTCCCCTGGGGATAACTCACCCCATCCTGTGGATAACTCCTGTGGGCAAGCGCCGGGGGGTGAGTTATCCACAGGTGGGTCGGGTGGGCTGTGGATGGCCGGGATCCGGGTGGGGAGAGAGGCCGCCACCTAGGAATTGAGGTTTCAAACCTCATTTGACCTTCCCGGGTGAGGGAATTGAAGCACTCAGACGGGTGATTTGCTGGCACACGGGTGACTCTGGTCCGATTAGTCATCTCTGCGCCGCTAACCGGTGTTCCGACCGAAACGGCCGATGGCTATACCGGTTTGTCGACTCGCCCCCAGGCCTGTGGATAACTTTCGGCTGTGGACAGCCGCCGGGCCTGTGGACAGCCGGTTCCGCCGCTTCGGAGCCTGTGGACGACGGGTGCGGTCACCTGCCCCGGTGGCTGAGTTCAGTCGAAAACAGTCAAGAAAGAACAGGAAAACGAAAGCCGGCGATCAAATGTCCGGGCGGCCGGAGTCACCCGGATGCCGCAGCCGGCCGCGCCGCCCCGCAGGCCCGGGACACCCGGAGCCGGGTACCCCGTTCGCCCCGTCCGCCCCGGCGGCCCCGCGCGCCTCAGATGTCGCCGCGCCCGTCGAGGCAGCGGGAGAGCCAGTCGGCCGCCGCGCCGAAGTCGGCGTCCGAGGTGCCCGGCCGCCGGTGCTTGGTGACCTGCCGGTCGGCGCGCGGATAGGAGCCGAGGAAGCGCACCTGCGGGCAGATCCGCTTGAGGCCCATCAGCGCCTCGCTCACCCGGCGGTCGGCGAGGTGGCCCTCGCAGTCGATCAGGAAGCAGTAGCTGCCGAGTCCCTCACCGGTCGGGCGGGACTCGATCCGCATCAGGTTGACCCCGCGCACCGCGAACTCCTGGAGCAGCTCCAGCAGCGCGCCCGGGTGGTCGTCCGGCAGCCAGACCACCATCGAGGTCTTGTCCGCCCCGGTCGGCGAGGAGACCCGACCCGGCCGGCCCACCAGGATGAAGCGGGTGGTCGCGTTCTGCGCGTCGGCGATGTCCTTGACCAGCGGGTCCAGGCCGTAGATCGGCGCCGCGAACTCGCCCGCGAAGGCGCCGTCGAACCGCTCCTCGGCGACCAGCCGGGCGCCGTCGGCGTTGGAGGCCGAGGACTCCCAGCGGGCGTCCGGCAGGTTGGCGGCCAGCCAGCGGCGCACCTGCGGCTGGGCGACGGGGTGGCTGGTGACGGTCTTGATGTCGCCCAGTTCGGTGCCGGGCCGCACCAGCAGCGCGAAGGAGATCGGCAGCAGCACCTCCCGGTAGATCATCAGCGGGGTGCCGGCGGCCAGTTCGTCGTTGGTCGCGGTGACGGCGCCCTCGACGGAGTTCTCGATCGGCACGAACGCGCCCGAGGCCTCGCCCGCGCGCACCGCGTCCAGCACCAGCGGCACCGAGGCCAGCGGCACCAGCTCCCGGGTCGCCGCCTCCGGCAGGGTGCGCAGGGCCGCCTCCGTGAAGGTGCCCGCCGGGCCGAGGTAGGTGTAGCGGGTGGCCGACATGCCGCCTCCATGCGAAAGGGTTACCGAGCAGATCACCTTAGTCACTTCGCCCGCCTCCCACCGCCGCGTTCCGGTCCGTGGGAATCCCGGGCGGGGGCCGGCGCGGGCGCGGGGAGGTGCCCCGGGCCCCGGCCGGCCGCTACTCCAGCAGCGTCTGCCCCACGTAGCCGCCCTCCGGCGCGCCGGGCGGCACGGCGTACAGCCCGCTCGCCTCGTGCCGCAGGAAGCGGGAGAGGCCGTCGCCCCGGGAGAGCTTGCGCTGCACCGGGGTGAAGCCCCGGCCCGGGTCGGCCTGGAACGCGAGGAAGAGCAGCCCGGCGTCCGGCGAGCCGTCGGCCAGCAGGCCGTCGTGGTAGGAGAAGCCCCGCCGCAGCATCGCCGCCCCGCCGTTGGCGGCCGGTGCGGCGACCCGGATGTGCGCGTCGGCGGGGACGGCCAGCGTGCCGTCCGCCCTCTGCGCCGTCAGGTCCACCGGCGTGGTCTCGCCGGCGGAGGCGGGCGCGGAGAGCGGCGCGCCGTCCGTCTTGCGGCGGCCGATCACCCGCTCCTGGCGGTCCACCGGCAGTGCCTCCCAGGAGTCCAGCAGCATCCGGATCCGCCTGAACACCAGGTACGAGCCGCCGTTCAGCCAGGCGCTCCGCTCGTCACCGGCGGTGCAGAACACCTTGTCGGCGAAGCCGTCCTCACCGGGCCTGGGGTTGTTGGTGCCGTCGATCTGGCCCATCAGGTTGCGCCCGGTCGTCGGCCGCGCGGTGGCGCCGGGCGTCCGGGCGAAGCCGGCCGCCTGCCAGCGCAGCGCCGCGGTGCCGGCCGCCCGGCGCTGGAGCACCCGCAGGGCGTGCACGGCGACCAGCGCGTCGTCGGCGCCGATCTGGACGAAGAGGTCGCCGTCACCGCGGGCCGGGTCCAGCGCGTCCGCCGGGAAGGCGGGCAGCGGCTCCAGCGCCGCCGGGCGGCGGTCGGCCAGTCCGGCCCGGTCGAACAGGGTGGCGCCGAAGCCGAAGGTGACGGTCAGCGAGCAGGGGCCGGCGTCCAGCGCCACCTGGTTCTCGAACGCGTCGGCCGGCTCGCCGGCGGCCAGCAGCGCGGCCGTCCGGGACCAGTCGCGCAGCAGCGTCCGCAGCCCGTCCCGGCCGACGCCGGCGGCCAGGTCGAAGGCGGCCAGCTGGACCCGGGCCTGCTGCGGTTCGAGGATGCCGGCCTGGTGCTCGCCGTGGAACGGCACCCGTCCGGCGCCGAGCGCGCCGCTCGGCCCGGCGGCGGCGGGTGCGGCCGCGGGCGCCCGGTCCAGGGCGACCGCCCCGGCCGCGCCCGCGCTCGCACCGGCCACCAGCCCGGCCCCGGCGGTGCCCAGCAGGGCCCGCCGGGTGACGCCGGCGCGCGGGCCGGGCTCCGCGCCGCCGGGCGGCCGGCCGGTGTCCGTGGTGCTGCCCATCGCGCTCACCCGATCTTCAGCTGCTTGATCTCGGTGGTCTGGTCGATCTCCGAGGAGCGGACCTGCACCGACACCACCCAGTTCCCGGCCAGCGGGAGCTGCGCGGTACCGCTCCAGCGGCCCGGGCCCTCGGCGGTCAGCGGCACCGGCAGCGGGCCGAGGTCGCGGTCCGGCAGGGTGAAGGCGAGCTCCACCTCGGGGACCTCGACCGGCTTGCCGTCCGCCCCGTCCAGGCTCAGGTGGACTTCGTTGGGGCCGGTCCGGGCCGGGTTGAGGGTGACGGTCGCGGTGCCCTTGGCGTTCGGCGTCCGGCCCTTGGTGTCGTACGGGAGCTTGAGCTCCATGGTCTGGCCGGGCACCGTCTGCGGGGCGGGCACGCCCGGCGCGGGCGCGGTGGCGCCGTTGGCGGTGCCGGCCGCCGCGATCTCGCTCGCCACTCGGCCGGGCGGGGAGTTGGTCAGCATCGTGGTGACCACCAGCACGGCCACCGCCGCCACCGACTCGATCAGCACCGAGCGGCGCAGCCCGGCCCGGGTCGGGGTGAGTCCGCGGTCGCGGCCGGCGCTCGCCCGGGCGGCCCGCTGGCGGTCCAGCTGGGCCTGCCGGACCGGGTCGTCGGAGTGGGCCGCGACGGCGACCGGCTCCGGTGCCTCGACCGGCCGGGCCGCCTCGGCCTCCGCCGGAGCGGCCCGCAGCCGGGCCAGCCAGGCCCGGGAGATCCAGGCGACGCCGAGCATCGCGACCACGCAGCCGGTCTTCACCAGCAGCAGCCGCCCGTACTCGGTGTCGGTCAGCGCGCTCCAGCTGCCGAGGCCGCGCCAGGACTGGTAGATCCCGGTGGCGGTGAGCACCGCCACCGAGCCGAAGGCGACCTTGGAGAACCGCTCGGCGGCCGCCGCGCCGATCCCGTGCCGCAGCCCGACCGCCATCGCGGCCAGGCCGCCGAGCCAGAGCGCCATCGCGATCAGGTGCAGCATGCCGAGCGGCAGTGCCAGCCAGACCTGGATGCCGACCGAGGCGTGGTCGGCGCCCACCCAGGTCGCCGAGAGGGCGATGGCCAGCACCAGTCCGGCCACCCCGAGGCCCAGTCGGGTCTCGTGCTGCGGGCGCTCGGCGGCGCGCCGCTCCAGCTGCCGCAGCTCGGCCTCCTCCGCCTCCTCGGCGGTCCGTGCGTCGCCGCTCGCCCGCGTGTCGTCCGCCTCCTCCGGGCGGGCGGCCGGCGCGGGCTGTCCGAGCTGGCCGACCAGCAACGACAGGAAGACCCCGCTCGCCGCGAGCAGCAGCAGCCGGGCGGCCAGCGCGGTGCCGATCCGCTCGTCGAGGGTGGCGCGCACCAGCGACAGGTCGAAGGCCTGCCCGACGCCCGAACCGCGCTCGTACGGGCCGCGCAGCATCAGCACCGCGACGGTGGAGACCAGCAGCGCCACCCATCCGGTCATCAGCAGCCGCTGCACGGCGCGTTGCGCCGCCCCGGCCGGCCAGCAGGCCAGCACGAACGCGGCCGCGCCGACGAGCAGCGCGAACGCCCCGTAGGCGACGGTCCGGCCGGTGCCGTACAGCGCGGCGACCACGCCGTCGGCCTCGGCGCCGCTCAGCGCGGTGGTGGAGACGGAGGTGTCCGAGGGCGCGCCGATCGAGAAGGTGAACGCTCCGCCGATCGGGTGCGAGTCCTCGGAGACCGCGCGCCAGGCCACCGTGTAGGTGCCGTTGGCCAGGCCGCTGTTCAGCCCGACCCGGGCGGTGTTGTCCTTGCCGTCCGCGTGCGCGGGGTTGCCGCCGTCGACCGCCTTGCCGGCCGGGTCGAGGACCCGGACCGAGTCCCCGGAGAGCGACACCGACTCGCTGAAGGTCAGCGTGACGGCCTGCGGCGCGGTCGCGACGACCGAGTTCTGCGCGGGGTCGGTCGACTGCAGGGTGGCGTGCGCGGAGGCGGGGCCGGCGCCGGCGAGCAGCAGCGCGAGCACCGCGCCGAGCAGGCCCAGCAGCCCGACGATCCGGCGGCGGGTGGTGGGGTTCGGCAACGCGGCCGTCAGCATCTCCTGGATCCCTTACTGCTGGCCCGGGCGGTAGGTGAGTTCCCGGACCGGCACCTTGACCGAGACGGTGCCGGTCCGGGCGAACGTCAGGTCGAGTTCGAGCTCGTCACCGAGGGCGGGGGCCTTCCGCCATCCCATGATCATGAGGTGGTTGCCGCCCCGGGCGAGCTCCAACGCGCCGTGCGCGGGGACGTCCAGCCGCTCGACCTGCTCCATGGTGGAGGCGGTGGAGCGGTGCATGGTGACCGACTGCGCGGCCGGGCTGGAGACCTTGACCAGCTGGTCCTCGCCGCCGTCGTTGCGCACGGTGAGGTAGCCGGCCGCCATCCCGCCCGCCGGGGGCAGCGGGATGTAGGAGTCGGCGACGCTCAGCAGGGCCGGACCGTCGGCCCGGGCCTCGCCGTCGCCCGCGCCGCAGGCGACCAGGATGGCGCCGGCGCCCAGTGCCGTCGCCAGCACCGCCCCCGCGAGCGCGGTCCGCCGGAACCCGCGCGGCCCGCCGGCGCCGTTCATGCCGCGACCCCCTGGGCGAGCAGCGGGAGGTCGTGCTCGTAGGTCTTCTCCTCGGTGCCACTGAGGTAGAGGACGTGCGCCTTGTCGTCCGAGGGCAGGAACGCCAGCACCTGCGCGCCGTGGGTGGAGGTGACCGTGCCGTCCGCGTTGACCACCGGGTCCTCGATCAGGATGCCGAGGGACTTGGCCGCGGCCTTCACCTTGGCCAGGTCCCCGGTGAGGCCTATGAAGTCCTTGCCCATCGAGTCCAGCCAGGTGCGCAGCACCTGCGGGGTGTCGCGCTGGGGGTCGGTGGAGACGAAGACGATGTCGACCTTCTGGCGCTCCTCGGGGGAGAGCTTGGTCATCGCCACGCCGATGTCGCCCATCGTGGTCGGGCAGACGTCCGGGCAGCTGGTGTAGCCGAAGAACAGCAGGGTGCTCCGGCCGTTGGTCTTCTGCCGCAGGTCGAAGGGCTGGCCGGCGGTGTCGGTCAGCTGGAGGTCGGGCTTGTCGAAGTGCTTGCCGAGCACGGTGCCCTGGTACGGGGAGTCGGCCTTCTGCTGGGTGACCTTGGCGGGGCCGGTGGAGCCGTCGGAGCCGCAGGCGGTCAGGGTGAGGGCCGCGGCGAGCGCGACGGCGGCGGCGCCGGCCAGCCGGGCGGTGCGGAGGGTGCGGGACATGGGGGATCCGATCGTGCGCGGTGGATCACCGGCGGGGCCGCGCCCGGGCCCGGGTGCGGTACGGGCGCGGCCCCGCCGGTGCGGGGGTCAGGAGGCGGAGCCGCCGTTCTTGCGGCGCAGGCCGAGCACGCCGAACGCCGCGCCGACCAGGCCGACGACGATGCCGACCACGGCGAGGACGCGGGCGGTGGAGTCGCTGCCCTTGTCCGAGGAGGCGGCGGCCTGGGTGGTGGCGTCGCCGTGCCCGTGGCCGTCGGCGGTGGCCGTGGGGGCGGCGGTCGCGCCGTGCTCGCCGCCGGCCGCGGCCTTGTCGAGGGCCAGCACGGGGGCGGGCTTGGCCGGCTCGGGCTGGCCGTCCTTGGCCTCGTCGATCCAGCGCACGACGTCGCCGTTGTCGTAGCTCTGCAGCGCCTTGAAGACCAGCTTGTCGGTGTCGGTCGGCAGCGGGCCGATCGAGACGCGGAACTCCTGGAACTGGCCGGGGGCGATCTTGGTGCCCGCGTCGGCGGTCCAGGTGATTTTGGAGACGGCCTCGTTGACGTCGTTGCCGTGCACCTTGATCGGCTTGTCGAGCTTGGACTTCTCGACGGTCGTGGTCCAGCCCGGCATCGGCAGGGTGCGGACGGAGGCCAGCGGGTGGTCCAGCGGGAGGTTGACCTCCAGCTTCACCGTGGACGCGTTGTCGTTCTCGTTCGGCACCCGGAAGTCCACGGCGGTGTAGCCGCCCTGCTGGGCGTTGCCCGGGTTCACGGTGACGTGCGCGAAGGCGGGGCCGGCCAGCGCCACGACCGACGCGGCGGCGGTGAGGGCGACGGCGGCGATACGGCGGGTGGGGAGGGAACGCATGATTCGGGTCTCCGTTCGGAGGCTCGGCGGCAGGACCGCTCCCGGACACGGTGATCCGTGCCTCGGCGGGGCCGCGCGGCGTGGGGACGAGTGGGAGCCGCACGCCGCGGGGGAGCGGCGGGTACGGCGCGGTCGCCGCGTACACCCGGACCCGGTACGGGGCCTTGCCGGCGCTCCGTCGGGGGCGGGTCAGTACGCGAGGGCCCCGAACGGGGGACCGCGCCGCACCACGCTGTGCCGCAGTGCGGCACGGGCCGGCGGCCGGCTGTCCCCGGCCCGCGCGCCGGAGCGGCGGGCGGGACCGGCGGGCGTGCCGAGCAGGCCCCGCAGCAGCGCCGCGGCCAGCGCGAACGCCGTCCGCAGGGGGGTGGTCCAGTGCTCCCGGGCGGCCGTGGCGGTGATCCTGACCAGCCGCCAGAGCGCCGCCTCGCCGCGCCGCAGCCACCAGCCGGCCGCCAGGGCGGCGGCCAGGTGGCCCGCGAGCATCGACGGCGTCATCCCGAACAGGCCGTCCTGCCACCAGGGCGCGACGGCGAACGCCCGCGGGTCCAGCCCCGCGCCGGCGACCAGCTGCTCGGCCGACGGGCTGCCGGGCAGGCCGGCCAGCGTGCCCGGACTGGCCTCGTTGCAGATCAGCCGGCCGGCCACCTGGGGCAGCGTCAGCGGGCCGGAGCCGCCGTGGTGCATCCCGGCCATCGCGCCGGCCGCCGCGGTGGCGTGCCCGCCGAAGGCGTGGAACAGGCAGTGCAGCCCGAGCTGGCCCGCACCGAGCGCGCCGGCGATGGCACCGAGCGAGCGCTCCCGCCCGCCGAAGGCCACCGCGAGCACCAGGACGGCCGCGAAGCCGGTCGCGAGCGCGGGCAGGGCCACGTTCCCGCCGCCGGCCAGGGCGTGCCCGGCGGCCGCGATCAGCGCGCAGACCAGGGCGAACGGGACGGCCCGCGCAAGCCGCAGGTCCCAGGCGGCGGCCCCCACCGGTGCGTCCGGTGCGGGGGCGCCCGGGTGCGGGGCGGCGGCGAGGGCAGTCATGGCCGGGCCATCATCTCATCGCCCCCCGCGCCGCCGAGGGCAGGGTGGGAAATCCCTACGAATGCCCCGTTCGGCCCGGCGTGCGGCCCCCGGTGTGCGCCGCTCGGCACACACCCCGGCCCCAGTCCATCCGCCGAACGGGCGGTAGCCGACCCCCTGCACGGTTCACCGCATGATCGCCCGGAGATACCTAGTTGTATGTGGAGCCGCAGCCAGGAGGGACCTCCCGTGGACATCTGGTGGACTCTGCACCTCAAGCGCGACCCGGCCAGCGTGCCGCTGGCCCGGCGCATCCTGCTCGGTGCCATGGCGACGGCGGGCGTCGACCCGCAGATCGCCGACGACCTCGGGGTCGCCCTCAGCGAGGCCTGCGCCAACGCGGTGGAGCACGGCGCCTGCGGCCGCTCGGACGACGGCTTCCAGGTCACCGCGTCGATCAGCGGGGACCTCCTGCGGATCGAGGTCACGGACTCCGGCCCCGGCCTCGCCGCGCCCGCCGCCCCCGCCCCGTTCCCGCCGCGCCGGCCGGCCGCCCCGCCGGCCCGCCCGGCCGCGACCGGCCGGGGCGCCCGCCGCCCCCGGCGCGGCCGCGCCAGCGTCCCCGGCCCGGTCCTGACCACCCGCCGCCCCCGCCGCGACGACCGCCCCTACGACACCCACGTGCTGCCCCCCTGCCACGCCGGAGCCCCCGCCCCCACCCTGCGCCCGGTCGACCTGGACACCCTCCCCGACCTCACCGCCGAGTCCGGCCGCGGCCTCTTCCTGATCCACGCCCTGACCGACCACGTCCAGCTCCGCAACCACCCCCTGCGCGGCGCGATCGTCAGCTTCGACAAGATCCTCAAGTGGCAGGACGACGCCCTGCTGCGGGCCTGCTGACCACCGCGGACACCCCGCCCGGCGCCGGCCCGGGCGCGCCCTCCGGGGCGGCCGGGGCGGAACTACGCTGGCGCGATGGGTGCGGTGGGTGAGTGGGATCTGCGGCGGCTGCGGGTGCTGTGGGCGGTCGGTGAGTGCGGGACGGTGACGGCCGCGGCGGAGCGGCTGCGGCTCTCGCCGTCGGCGGTCTCGCAGCAGGTGTCGGCGCTGGCCAGGCAGGTGGGCGCGCCGATGCTGGAGCCGTACGGGCGGCGGGTCCGGCTGACCAGTGCGGCGCGGCTGGTGCTGCGCCACGCCGAGGTGGTGTTCGGGCAGCTGGAGCGGGCCGAGGCGGAGCTGGCGGGGTACCTGCACGGCGAGGCGGGCGAGGTGCGGGTGGGCGCCTTCGCCACCGCGATCGGCGGGCTGCTCGTCCCGGCGATCGCCCGGCTGCGGGCGGACGCGCCGCGGCTGGCGGTGCGGGTGGTGGAGACGGAGGCGGCCGGGGCCTACGGGCTGCTGGCGGCGGGGGACGTCGACCTGGCGCTCTCGCTCGCGGTGCGGCCGGCCGGCGGCGATCCCCGCTTCGTCGAGTCCGTCCTGCTCAGCGACCCGCTGGACGTGGCGCTGCCGCCCGGGCACCCGAGGGCCGACGCCCTGGACCTGCGGCTCGCGGACCTCGCCGACGAGCCGTGGATCTACGGCGCCGCCGGCCCCTGGCGGGAGATCACCCTGACGGCGTGCGCGGACGCCGGGTTCGTGCCCGAGCGCGCGCACACCGCCGCGGACTGGTCGGCGATCCTGGCGATGGTCGCGGCCGGACTCGGGGTGGCGCTGGTGCCCCGGCTGGCCTCGGCGGGGCGGGTCGGCGGGGCGGTGGTCCGGGCGCTGCCCGCCGACCTGCCGACCCGCCGGGTGGTCGCCGCGGTCCGCGCGGGGACGGAGGGGACGCCGCCGCTGCGCCGGGTGCTCGCGGCCCTGGCCGAGGCCGCCCGGGACGTTCAGTCCGGCTGAACGTTCTGGTCAGATCTTTGTGATGGACCTGACGGGTGTGCCGGGGTGACCGTGGAGGCATGACCACCGACGCGACCGCCCCCGAGACCGCCGCCCCCGAGACCGCCGACGCGCTGCCCTACGCGGGCGGCAACCCCTACGCCGACTACCGCTCCGCCAGCTTCGCCTTCACCGCCCTCACCGACCTGGCCGACCGCCGGCTCGGCGGCGCCGTGATCGCCGCCAACGACGAGCTCTTCGCCGAGCGGGAGAACCTGCTGCTGCTCGAGCCCGCCGAGTTCCGCCCGCACACCTTCGGCAACAAGGGCCAGATCATGGACGGCTGGGAGACCCGCCGCCGCCGCGGCGCCGGCACCGACCGTCCGCACCCGACCGCCGAGGACCACGACTGGGCGCTGATCCGCCTGGGAGTGCCGGGGGTCGTGCACGGCGTGATCGTCGACACCGCGCACTTCCGCGGCAACCACCCGCAGCGGATCGCCCTGGAGGGCGCCGAACTCCCCGGCACCCCGGGCCCGGAGGAGCTGCTCGCCGACTCCACCGTCTGGCACCCGCTGGTGCCCGCCTCGCCGGTGCGCGGCCACGCCGCCAACGGCTTCGCCGTCGAGGACGGCCGCCGCTTCACCCACCTGCGGCTCAGCCAGTACCCCGACGGCGGCATCGCCCGGCTGCGGGTGCACGGCGAGGCCCGGCCGGACACCGCCTGGCTGGCCGCGCTCGGCACCTTCGACCTGGCCGCGATCGAGCACGGCGGCGCGGTCGAGGACGCCTCCGACCGCTTCTTCTCGCCCCCGGCCAACCTCGCGCTGCCCGGCCGGTCCCGGGCGATGGGCGACGGCTGGGAGAACCGCCGGCGCCGGGACGCCGGCCACGACTGGGTCCTGCTGCGCCTCGCCGGGCGCGGCGCGATCCGCGCGGTGGAGATCGACACCGGCTACTACGTCGGCAACGCGGCCGGCTGGGCCGCGCTCCACGGGCGGGACGAGCGGGCCGCCGACCCGCAGGAGTGGTTCGAGCTGGTGCCCCGCACCCGGCTCCAGCCCGACGCCGTCCACCGTCTGGTGCTGGACGCGCCCCGGCCCGCCACCCACGTCCGGCTCGACGTCTTCCCCGACGGCGGCATCGCCCGGCTGCGGCTGCACGGCAGCCTGGTCTGACCGGGTACGGCCGGGGCGGGCGGGCGCCGTCGGCCCCCGGTTGCCGGGGCCGGAGGGCCGCCGGACGATGGGGGAATGATGCACCAGATGCGCGCCGAGTACGGTGACGGCGGTCCGTCCGCCGGGGTGAGGCTCTGGCACATGGTCCGCGGCTCCGAAGCCGTCGCCATGTGCGGCCGGGAGCTGGACGAGGGGGCGCAGCTGCGGGATCCGGCGGACTGGGGCAAGACGCCCGAACTCTGCTGCCACACCTGCGGCGCGTACTTCCTGCGCGAGACCCCGTACCTGGCGACCGAACACCCGTAGCCCGGCGGCCGCCGCCCGTGGCGCGTCCGGCGGCTCCGGCCGCGCGCTGATGCGGCGCGAACCGCCGGGCGGGCCCTAGCGTGGTCGGCATGGAGAAGTCCCTGGTCCGTCCGCGGTCGCTGGCCGACGAGGTCGCGCGGTCGCGGGGCGGTGACGCCGACCTCGCCGGGCGGGTCGACCGGCTCTGCGGCCGGATCGAGCGGCTGGACCCGCTGCTGCACACCTTCGTGCCCGAGGCCGGCCGGCCGGAGCGGCTGCACGCCGAGGCCCGCGCGCTGGCCGCCCGCCATCCCGATCCGGCCACCGCCCCGCCGCTGTACGGGGTGGCGGTCGGGATCAAGGACATCGTCCACGTCGACGGCCTGCCCACGCACGCCGGATCGGCGCTGCCGCCGGGCGTGCTGGCCGGTCCGCAGGCCGCCGTGGTGGACCGGCTGCGGGCCGCTGGCGCGCTGGTGGCGGGCAAGACGGTGACCGCCGAGTTCGCCGGCAGCGCTCCGGGCCCGACCCGGAACCCGCACCACCCCGGGCACACGCCGGGAGGCTCCAGCAGCGGCTCGGCGGCGGCGGTCGCGGCCGGGCTGGTGCCGCTGGCGATCGGCACCCAGACGATCGGCTCGGTGGTCCGGCCCGCCGCCTACTGCGGAGTGGTGGGCTTCCGGCCGACGTACGGGCGGATCCCGCTCGACGGGGTGATCCCCAACGCGCCGAGCTTCGACACCGTCGGCCTGTTCACCGCCGACCTCGCCGGGGCGGCGCTGGCGGCGCCGCTGCTCTGCGACGACTGGCGGGGCGAGCGGCAGGGCGGTCCGCCCGGCGACGGGCCGCCCGTCCTCGGCCCGCCCGTCCTCGGGGTGCCCGCCGGGCCGTACCTGGAGCAGGCCGGACCGGCGGCGCTGGCGGCCTTCCGGGCGCAGCTGGACCGGCTGGCCGCCGCGGGGTCGACGGTGCGCGAGATCGAGTTGCTGCCCGACTTCGCGTGGCTGGTGCGGCAGGTGCGGACGATCAACCGCTTCGAGCAGGCCCGCGGCCACGCCGACTGGTTCGCCCGGTTCGGCGGCCTCTACCGGCCGGAGACGGCGGCCGGCATCCGGCACGGCCAGGCCGTCCGGCCGGAGGACCACGCGACGGCGCTCGGCGTCCGCGAGCACGTCCGCGCCCGGCTCGCCGAGGCCTGGGCGGCCGCGGGGGTGGACCTGGTGGTCGCGCCCTCCGCCACCGGTCCGGCCCCGTCCGGGCTGGGCAGCACCGGGGACGCGGTGATGTCCCTGCCGTGGAGCTACGCCGGGCTGCCCGCCGTCAGCCTGCCCGCCGGGGTGAGCGCGGACGGCCTGCCGCTCGGGCTCCAGGTGGTCGGCGCGGCCGGTGCGGACGAGTCGCTGCTGGCCCTGGCCGCGCCGCTGGAGCGGGCCCTGGGCGGCCCGGCCCGCTGAACGGCGCGGCGGGCGGGGTCAGCGCCTGTCGCGCTGCTCGTCGGGGAAGCGGGGGCCGCCGATCAGGAACAGCAGGGCCGCGGTCGGAAAGCCGATCGACGCGGCCACCAGCACGATGAACTGCCAGAACATCCGTCGCTCCTCGTCCTCGTCAGTCCCGTGCGGCCCGGCCCCTCGAAGGAGACCGCGAAACCTGACAGGCCCTGATTGGCCGAATTGTCCACTCGATATCCGACGGTATGGCCGAATTACCCCCGCTGCCACCGGACGGTCCGGCGCCGGCGGCGCGCACCGCGTGCACGGGTCTGGGCGCGCGCCCCACCCGGCGTCCACACTGTCGGGATGCAGGTACAGCTGGCAGGGGAAGCACGGCGGCCGGACCGCGAGAGCGAGGACTTCGCGGCGGCCTCGCCGGAGGCGCTCGTACTGCTCGACGGCGCGAGCTCGCCGACCGGGCTGGAGTCGGGGTGCCGGCACGGCACCCCCTGGTACGTACGGCGGTTGGGGGTGCACCTGCTGGCCCGGCTGACCGACCGGGCGGACCGCTCGATCGCCGAGTGCCTGGCCGACGCCATCGTGGAGACGGCGGCGCTGCACGGGGGCCGCTGCGACCTCGCCCACCCCAACACGCCCGCCGCCATGGTGGTCGCCGCCCGGCGGCACGGCAGTGCGCTGGAGTACCTGGTGCTCGGGGACTCGCTGCTGGTGCTGCAGTACAAGGACGGGCCGCTCAAGGTGATCGGCGACAACCAGCGCTTCCCCGCCGGTGAGGAGGTGCGCCGCCAGGTCTGGTCGACGGTGCCCGGCTCCACCGAGCGCGCCGCGCTGCACCTGGAGTACGCGCTGGCCGTCCGGGCCGCCCGGAACTCCGGCACCGGCCCGTGGATCGCCGCCGCCAGCCCCAAGGCCGCGCAGCACGCCGAGACCGGCTTCGTCGAGCTGGAGCGGCTGCACGCGGTGGCCGCGCTGAGCGACGGCGCCTCGCGCTACACCGAGCGCTTCGGACTGGGCAGCTGGGCGGACGCCCTGCGACTGCTCGCCGAGTCGGGGCCGGGCGAGCTGATCGCCCAGGTGCGGGCGGTCGAGCGGTCGGACACGGCCTGCGAGCGGTGGCCGCGCGGCAAGGCGCACGACGACGCCTCGGCCCTCTACGCGCTGCTGTAGCGGACCGGGCGGTGGCGGCGGACTTGCGCCGCCGACCGCCCGATATGGGCGCGGTATAGGAGCGGGCGGCACCGTGGCGGTGCTGATAGATCGGCATCTCCATGGCCGCACCCCTCCCCCGAAGGACGCTCATGACCGACTCCGTGGCGCTGTGGTTCCGCACCTACCACACGGCTCCGGCCCCGCGGCTGCGGCTGGTCTGCTTCCCGCACGCCGGCGGAGCACCCACCGCCTACTGGTCCTGGGCCCGCGAACTGCCCGAGGACATCGAGGTGCTGTCGGCCTGCTACCCGGGCCGGCAGGACCGCCTCGGCGACCCCTACGCGCCCTCCGTCCACGCGATGGCGGACGAGATCGCCGCCGCCCTGGCCGTTCTGGCCGCCGACGGAGTGCCGCTGGCCCTGTTCGGCCACAGCATGGGCTCCGTGGTCGCGCACGAGGTGACGCTGCGGCTCGGCGCCGAGCACGGCGTGCGCCCGGTGCGGCTGTTCGTCTCCGGCTCCGAGGCCCCGCACCGCCGTGAGCGCGAGGAGTCGGCGGCCGCGGACGACGCCGACTTCCTGGCCGAGCTGCGCCAGCTCGGCCACAGCTCCCTGGCCGACATGGACCCGGGCCTCCTGGAGCTGGTGCTCCCCAGCATCCGGGGGGACAACGGCTGGGACTGACGGTCCGTCCGAATCCGACGGTGGCTCACATCGCCGTACCGGCGGCGGTGGGAGACAGCGCGGCGGCCCGCCGAACCCCGTACGGGGTTCGGCGGATTCCGACCAACCGGGACCCGCTGCGCATCGACCAGCCCGACCTGATCTAC
>NZ_JBEXYC010000030.1:0-78509 GCF_040630835.1 Kitasatospora sp. NPDC005751 | reverse complement strand
CGCCCGGTTACATTCCGAACCCGGAAGCTAAGCCTCACAGCGCCGATGGTACTGCAGGGGGGACCCTGTGGGAGAGTAGGACGCCGCCGAACAATTATTCAAGGCCGCGGCCCCAGCGATTCGCTGGGGCCGCGGCCTTTTTGTTTTTACGCACGTATGCACCCCGGCACGACAGGGGACTTTCGCCCAGGCGCGGGGTCCCGGTCGATGCCGGACAATGGAGATGGTGCTCGGCCAGGAGGCCGGCATCGAACCGCGCGAGGGCAGTGGTGTCGCCTCCATCCGCGGTAGAGCTGAAGCAACAAGAGGAGTCACCACAATGTCGAACCAGCCCCAGGACCGTCCCGAGCGTCGATCGGACGACGGCCGCGGCTACGAGCCCCGGTCTCGTGGGGGCTGGTCCAACGACCGAGGTCCGCGTCGCGACGACCGTGACGACCGTCCGCGTCGTGACGACCGCCCCTCGGGTGGTGGCTTCAACCGTGACCGTGACGACCGTCCGCGCCGCGACGACCGCCCGTCCGGCGGTGGCTTCCGCCGTGACGACCGCCCCTCCGGTGGCGGCGGTTTCCGTCGCGATGACCGTCCGTCCGGTGGTGGCTTCAACCGTGACCGTGACGACCGTCCGCGCCGCGATGACCGTCCGTCCGGTGGTGGCTTCCGCCGTGACGACCGTCCGTCCGGTGGCGGCGGCGGTTTCCGCCGTGACGACCGCCCCTCCGGCGGTGGCGGCGGTTTCCGTCGCGATGACCGTCCGTCCGGCGGTGGTTTCAACCGTGACCGTGACGACCGTCCGCGCCGCGACGACCGCCCCTCGGGCGGTGGCTTCCGCCGTGATGACCGTCCCTCGGGTGGTGGCTTCAACCGCGACCGCGACGACCGTGGCGGTTTCCGCCGCGACGACCGTCCCTCCGGCGGTGGTTTCAACCGTGACCGTGACGACCGTCCGCGCCGCGACGACCGCCCCTCCGGCGGCGGTTTCCGCCGTGATGACCGTCCCTCGGGCGGCGGTTTCCGCCGTGACGACCGTCCCTCGGGCGGTGGTTTCAACCGTGACCGTGACGACCGTCCTTCCGGCGGTGGCTTCCGTCGTGACGACCGCCCCTCGGGTGGTGGTTTTCGCCGCGATGACCGTCCCTCCGGCGGTGGTTTCAACCGCGACCGTGATGACCGTCCGCGTCGTGACGACCGCCCCTCCGGCGGCGGTTTCCGTCGTGACGACCGTCCCTCGGGCGGCGGTTTCAACCGTGACCGTGACGACCGTCCGTCCGGTGGCGGTTTCCGCCGCGACGACCGTCCCTCCGGCGGTGGCTTCAACCGCGACCGTGATGACCGTCCGCGCCGCGACGACCGCCCCTCCGGCGGCGGTTTCCGCCGTGACGACCGTCCCTCGGGCGGCGGTTTCAACCGCGACCGTGACGACCGTCCGTCCGGCGGTGGCTTCCGTCGTGACGACCGCCCGAGCGGCTTCAACCGTGACCGCGACGACCGGCCGTCCGGTGGCGGTTTCCGCCGCGACGACCGTCCCTCCGGCGGTGGCTTCAACCGCGACCGCGACGACCGTGGCGGCTTCCGTCGCGATGACCGTCCGTCCGGTGGCGGAGGTTTCCGTCGTGACGACCGCCCGAGCGGCTTCAACCGTGACCGTGACGACCGTCCGCGCCGCGACGACCGTCCCTCCGGTGGTGGCTTCCGTCGTGACGACCGCCCCTCCGGCGGCGGTGGCTACCGCCGTGACGACCGTCCCTCCGGCGGCTACAACCGCGACCGCGACGACCGCGGCGGCCGGGACTACGACGACCGCCGGGGCAACTTCGAGCCCGTCAAGCGGCTGCCGATCCCGGAGGACGTCACCGGCTTCGAGCTGGACGCGGATGTCCGCCAGGAGCTCAAGAGCCTGCCCAAGACGCTCGCCGACGATGTCGCCCGCAACCTGGTGATGGTCGCCCGCCTGCTCGACACCGAGCCGGAGGAGGCCTACCAGTACTCCCGCGTCGCGCTGCGGCTCGCGTCCCGCGTGCCCGCCGTCCGTGAGGCGGCCGGCTTCGCGTCGTACATGACCCAGCGCTACTCCGAGGCGCTGACCGAGTTCCGCGCCGCCCGTCGGATGACCGGTCGGGCGGACCTGTGGCCGGTGATGGCGGACTGCGAGCGCGGTCTGGGCCGCCCGGAGCGGGCGCTGGCGATGGCCGGCGAGGCCGAGGTCAAGCAGCTGGACAAGGCCGGTCAGGTCGAGATGCGCCTGGTCGCGGCGGGTGCCCGCGGCGACATGGAGCAGTTCGAGGCGGCGGTGGTCACCCTGCAGAGCCCGGAGCTGGCCTCCAGCGCCGTGCACCCGTGGACCGCGCGCCTGCGGTACGCGTACGCCGAGGCCCTGATCGCGGCCGGCCGGGGCGACGAGGCCCGCGACTGGTTCGCCAAGGCCGCCGAGGCCGACACCGACGGTGCCACCAACGCGTCCGAGCGGCTGGCCGAGATCGACGGCCTGGAGTTCGTCGACGCGCTCGACCCCGAGATCGAGGACGAGGTCGCGCGGGACGAGGCCGAGGACGAGGCTCCGGCTCCGGCTCCGGCGAAGTCGCGCGGCGGCGTGCCGGACGAGCGGGAGATCTTCGAGGACGAGGAAGACGTCGAGGAGTTCTACGACGAGGACGACCTGGAGATCGACGAGGACTTCGACGGCGTGGTGCCGGAGCGGTCCACCGACGCCAAGGGCTGACACGCGCGGCCAGTAGGTGAGTGAGGCCCTGCCGCACCCCGGGAAACTCCGGGGTGCGGCAGGGCCTCACTGCTGTCCGGGCGCGACCGGACGGCCCGGCCGCAGGACGCTCAGCCCAGTTCGAGACTGCGTAGGACCAGCCCGGTGGCCGGCTTCGGGCCGAAGGACGTGGACTTGCGGGGCATGGTGACGCCCTGCTCGGCGAGCCGGCGGACCACGCTCTCGCGCACGGGGTGGAGCAGCACCGCCGTGCCGCCGGTTCGAGCGGCCTCGCGCTCGGCGGACACGGCGGTGTGCAGGTAGCCGATGTCGTCCGGGCCGTCGGGGACCCGCCAGGTGTGGTCGAGCAGGGTGGCGTGCAGCACGGTCGCGTCCAGGTGGCGCCACTCCTCCGGCCGGTCGTGGGGCACGCTGGCGTCGAGCAGGGCCTCCTCGGGCTCGCCGATCAGCCAGTAGACGCCGTCGCCGCCGGTCAGCACGAACCCGTTGCCGCCCTGCCGCTTCTGCTCGGCGAGGGCCTGGAGGGCAGTGGCGAGCGGGCCGGGTACCTCCTTGATCCGCCACTGGTCGCCCAGCTTCTCCAGGGCCGCGGCGATCGGCAGCCGGTACAGCACCCGGTGGATCGCGCGGACCCGCAGCGGGTAGCGGGCGGTGTCGACCAGCAGCACCAGGCCCCGGTCCCAGGGGCTGCGCGGCAGGTGGCGGTGCTCCCGCTGGAGCCGCAGGTACATCTCCCAGCGGTGGTGGCCGTCGGCGATCAGCGCCCGGCAGGTGGCCAGGTCGCGGCTGATCTCGGCGATCCCGGCGGGGTCGGTCACGGCCCACAGCCTGTGGTGGGTGCCGTCGGTGGTGGTCGTGGTGAGCAGCGGGTCGTCCTCGACGGCCCGTTCGATCACCCCGGCGGCGCCCCCGTTGCCCCGGTAGGTGAGCAGCAGCGGTTCGAGATTGGCGCGGGTGGTGCGCATCAGACCGACCCGGTCCGCCACCGGCCGGGGCATCACGTCCTCGTGGGGGAGGACGACGCCGGCCTCGCTGCCGCTGACGGCGAGGGCGCCGATCAGGCCGCGTTGGAGCAGCTCCGGGGAGTCGCCGGTGGCGGGGACCCGCTGCTCGTAGACGTACAGCGCCGGCTCCGGGTCGGCGGCCAGGACCCCCTCGCGCTGCCAGGCGCGCAGCAGCCGGGCGGCGTGCCGGTAGCGGGTGTCGCGGTCGGGCCGGTCGCCGGCGTCCTCGGGTTCGGGGCGCGGCAGGATCAGCCGGACCACGTTGTGCGGGTCGGCGGTCTCCAGATCGAGCCGGCGGCCGGGGTCGACGACGTCGTACGGCGGTGAGGTGACCGCGGCCAGGGCGCCGACCCGGTCGGGGACGTAGCGGAGGCCGCGGAAGGGGGAGAGGGACAGACCTGCGGTGGCGACGTGGCCGGGGTTACCGGGGCCGCCCTGCGGAGACTCCGCTCCGCTTTCTGCACTGGGTGTGCTCATTCTGGGCATCGTAATCGGGTACGCGTTGTTCAGAGATCGGAACACCCGTGCTGGTCCGGAGCGGGCGGGTGTCGTGACCGAGGGCGAGGTACGGCGTGAGAGAGCGCAGTGGGCGGTCGACGCAGCGTTGTGCGTCCCGCGAGGCGGTCGGCGCGGGCGGCGAGGTGGGCGCATGAGTGGTGGGCAGGAGCGGTTGGACGGCGGCGGCGGGGCGGACGGCTCCGCGGACGGTGTGGTGAACGGGTCGGCGGGCGCCGGGAGTTCGGGCGAGGGCTTCGACGGCCCCGGGGGCGGGGCGGAGCAGGGCCGGGCCGGGGAGCCCGCGGGGGACGTCTACGAGTGGTTCCGCCGGGGCGGGAAGCTGCTGGCCCAGGGGCATCCGGCGGCGGCCGAGCAGTTGCTGGCGCGGGCGGCCGCGGCGGAGCCGCACTCGCGCAGCATCCGGGAGATGCTGGCGCGGGCGCAGTTCGACGCCGGTTCGTACGCGGCGGCGCTGGAGAACTTCCGGGCGGTGGCCCTGGCCGATCCGTCCGACGACTACGCTCAGTTCGGGTGGGGCGTCTCGGCGGCCCGGCTGGGCGACTTCGAGACGTCCGCCGAGCACCTGGCCCTGGCCGTCGCGATGCGGCCGGACACCGACCACTACCGGTCCGCGCTGCGGCAGACCCGGGCGACCCTGGCGGCCCGCGCCGGGGCGTTCGGCCCGCTGCTTCCGGGGGCGCCGGGGTACACCGGACCCCGCCCGTCACCCGGCGGGCTGCCGGCGGCCGCCGACCGGGGCGCGGGGGACGACGAAGTCCCCGGCGGCCGGACCCGGGACGAGACGGATGACGGGAAATCGACGCAGTGAATGAGGTAGCGAAGGCATGACCGAGACGGCCACCACCGAGCGACGGACCGCCCCCGGCGGCAGTGAGCGCCCGCTCACCGAGGCGTACGACACGGCACTGCTGGATCTCGACGGCGTGGTCTACGCCGGGCCCGACGCGATCGACCACGCGGCGGACTCGCTGGCGTCGGCGCGTTCGGCCGGGATGCGGTTGGCGTACGTGACCAACAACGCCTCCCGCCCGCCGCGGGTGGTGGCCGCGCACCTGACCGAGCTGGGAGTGCCGGCCGAGCCGGACGACGTGATCAACTCGGCGCAGGCGGCCGCCCGGGTCGTCGCCGAGAAGGTGCCGGCCGGGTCGAAGGTCCTGGTGGTCGGCGGCCTGGGCCTGGAGGAGGCGCTGGCCGAGCGCGGCCTGGTGGCCGTCCGCACGCTGGCCGAGGAGCCGCTCGCGGTGGTGCAGGGCTTCGACGCCTCGGTGGGCTGGACGCACCTGGCGGAGGCCTCCTACGCGGTGCGGAGCGGGCTGCCGTGGGTGGCCTCCAACACCGATCTGACGGTGCCGACCGCGCGCGGGATCGCGCCGGGCAACGGCGCGCTGGTGGCGGCCGTGCGCGCGGCGACGGGTGTGGAGCCCGAGGTGGCGGGCAAGCCGCTGCCGCCGATGCACCGGGAGACCGTCCTGCGGACCGGTGCCGAGCGCCCGCTGGTGGTCGGGGACCGGCTGGACACCGACATCGAGGGCGCGTTCAACGGCGGCGTCGACAGCCTGCTGGTGTTCACCGGGGTCACCACGGCGGCGCAACTGCTCTCGGCGCCGGTGGAGCACCGGCCGACGTACCTCGCGGAGGACCTGCGGGGGCTGCTGGTGGCGCACCCGCCGGTCGCCGTGCAGCCGGGCGGCGGGTTCGGCTGCGGCGGCTGGGTCGTGGTGGCGCAGGACGGGGTGCTGAAGCTGGAGAGCACCGGTTCGGACCGCTGGGACGGCCTGCGGGCGCTCTGCGCGGCGGCCTGGACGGCACTGGACGCGGACGGCGGTCCGTCGGACGGGCGCAAGGCGCTGGCCGAGCTGGGGTTCTGAGCCCCGGGGCCGGCCGGGCGGTCCGGGCGGCCGGCCCCACGAACGGGTGCCGGGGCGCGGGCCGGTCGGGCCGCCCGGTCAGAGCAGTGTGCGCAGCCGCAGCAGGTCGCGGAAGCCGGCCTCCAGCCGGACCCGGCCACTGGCCCAGGCCGCCGCGAAGTTGAGCGTGCCGCCGACCAGGGCGACCAGGTCGTCGCTGCTCATGGTGAGCCGGATCTCGGCCTTCGTGGCGGGCGGGCCGGGTGCCTCGGTGACGTCCTCGATCCGGCCGTCGCGCAGCCGGCCGGTGAAGGTCAGGTCGAGGTCGGTGATCCGGCAGGTGAGGGAGCGGTCGAGGTCGGCCGCCTTGCGGACGTTGCCGGTGGACTTCGCCAGGTTCCGGCTGAGCTGCTCCAGTGCCGTCCGGCACTCCTCGGCGTTGGCCATGGCGGCTGGTCCACTCCCTGTGCGACGGCGGCGGTCACTGCGGGGCCACGGTACCGCAGGCGGGTTTTGGCGGTAGCGTCGTCGGTGGGGTGCCCGGAACCGGTCCGGGTACCGACGGCGACGGAGCGATGCGCGCAGGCGCTAAGGAGGCACCCGGATGCTGCCGAAGACGGTGCGGGGAGCGGTGGAGGTCGCCGCCGGGCTGGTGGAGGAGGTCGGCAAGCGGGTCGTCGGGACGGCGGCCGGGCTGCTGGAGATGAGCGGGGTCGACGTCGCCGAGGTGGAGCGGCGGTTGGGCGGGCCGTTCCCGCCGTCCGCGAAGTCGCTGCAGACCCTGGCCGAGGAGGCGGTGACCGCCGGCCGGGCCGGGGTGGACCTGGCGGTCGGCGTGGCGCGCAGCGAGGTGGAGAAGGCCTTCGAGAAGGTCGGCGACCAGGTGACCAAGGTCGGCGTGGTGCTCGCCTACCTGGAGAGCAAGCTCCGCGAGGTCGAGGAGGAGGCCGTTCCGGCCGCGTCGCCGCAGGAGGAGGAGCCCGGCACGGCGGCGCCGGCGCCCCGCGCCGACGCCCTGTTCGGGCACGGCTGGGAGCTGGACGACGAGCCGGCGGCACCCGCGGCGCGGGTGGGCGGCGAGCCGATAGTGGCCGAGCGGGTCGAGGTCGACGAGCCGGTGGAGACCGATCCGCCGGTGCCGCCGGCGGTGGCGACGAAGCCGGCGGCCGAGAAGCCCGCAGCCGGGAAGCCCGCCGAGCGGAAGCCCGCGGCGAAGAAGCCGGTGGCGAAGAAGGCCGCCGCGCAGGTGCCTGCCGCGCAGAAGCCCGCAGCGCAGGCGCCCGCCGTGAAGAAGGCTGCCGTGAAGAAGGCTGCCGCCAAGAAGCCCGCCGAGCAGCAGCCCGCCGAGCGGCAGCCCGCCGCCAAGCAGGCTGCGGCGAAGAAGGCTCCCGCGAAGCGGACCGCCGTCAAGAAGACCGCCGCCGCGACCACCGAGCGGGCCGCCGCGAAGAAGGCGGCGCAGGCCGCCGGCCAGGAGCCGCCCGCCAAGAAGCGGACGGCGACCAGGAAGACCACCGTCCGCAAGAGCAGCACCAGGAAGCCCGATGCCTGATCCCGGCCCGGGCACCGCCCCCGCGCCCGTCATCCGCCCGGCGGACCCGGCCCGGGACCTCGCCGCAGACTCCGCCGTGGGCGCCGTCCCGGACGCCTTCCTCGGCATCGATGAGCCGCTGCCGCTTGGCGTCGAGCCGACTCCCACCGGCCACCCGGCCGTCGACGCCGCGCTGGCCCGGCTGGAGGCGTTGGACGGGGTGCCGACCGAGGCACACGTCGCGGTGTACGAAGATGTTCACCAGCGGCTGACCGACACGCTGGCCGCGCTCGACCAGGATCGACCCGCTGGGTCCGACCGTTCGCGATGACCCGTAGGAGCTGAAACACCAGTGGCAGTGGCACGACGCCGTCTCGACGCGGAGCTGGTCCGCCGCAAGCTGGCCCGGTCGCGCGAGCACGCGTCCGAGCTGATCGCGGCCGGCCGGGTGACCGTCGGCGGCACCACCGCGACCAAGCCGGCCACCCAGGTGGAGACCGCGGCGGCGGTCGTGGTGGCGAACGACGAGAACGACCCCGACTACGTTTCGCGCGGCGGGCACAAGCTCGCCGGGGCGTTCGCGGCCTTCGTCCCGCAGGGCCTGGTGGTCGAGGGCCGCCGGGCGCTGGACGCGGGCGCCTCCACCGGCGGCTTCACCGACGTGCTGCTGCGCGCCGGGGCGGCCGGCGTGCTGGCGGTGGACGTCGGCTACGGACAGCTCGCGTGGTCGCTGCAGAGCGACGAGCGGGTGACGGTGATGGACCGCACCAACGTGCGCGAGCTGACCCGGGAGCTGATCGGCGGTTCGCCGGTCGACCTGGTGGTCGGCGACCTCTCGTTCATCTCGCTCGGCCTGGTGCTGCCCGCGCTGGCCGGCTGCGCCGCCGAGGACGCGGACCTGGTGCTGATGGTCAAGCCGCAGTTCGAGATCGGCAAGGAGCGGCTGGGCAGCGGCGGCGTGGTGCGCAGCCCGCAGCTGCGCGCCGAGATGATCCGGCAGGTGGCCGGGAAGGCGTGGGAGCAGGGGCTGGGCGTGCGGGCGGTCACCGCGAGCCCGCTGCCGGGGCCGTCGGGGAACGTCGAGTACTTCCTCTGGCTGCGCCGGGACGCCCCGCCGTTGGACCCGGCGGAGGCGGACCGGGCCGTCGCCGAAGGCCCCCGGTAGGGTGCTCTGCGGACGTCCGGTCCGTCATGCTGAGTGACGCGGCCGCACCGGGCCGAGGGCGACCCGGCCGACGTAGGGAGAGGGCAGCGGGCATGAGCGAGCGAACCGTGGGGGTAGTCCCGGCCGAGATCCGGGGGAGAGCTGTCGAGGGGTACGCGTCGCCCGCGGCTACCGTGGGGAGACGGGGGCACCTCGGAGCTGTCGGGACGGGCGGAGAGGGGCGCGCATGAGTGAGGGACGTACGGTCTTCCTGATCGCGCACACCGGCCGGGAGGCCGCGCTGCGCAGCGTCGAGGGCCTGGTGCACGGCCTGCTGAAGGCGGGCATCCGGATCAGGCTGCTCGCGGCCGAGGCGGTCGACCTGGACCTGCCCGACGGCGTCGAGCGGGTGGCCGGCGGGCCCGGCGCGGCGGACGGCTGCGAGCTGATCCTGGTCGCCGGCGGGGACGGGACGCTGCTGCGCGGGGCCGAGCTGGCCCGGGAGCACGGGCTGCCGATGCTCGGCATCAACCTGGGCCGGGTGGGCTTCCTCGCGGAGGCCGAGCGGGACGATCTCGCGGTCGTGGTGGAGCGGGTCGTCGACGCCGAATACGAGGTCGAGGAACGGATGACGCTCGACGTGATCGTCCGGACCAACGGCGATGTGGTCCACCAGGACTGGGCGTTGAACGAGGCCTCGATCGAGAAGGCGTCCCGGGAGCGGATGCTGGAGGTGGTGACCGAGGTGGACGGCCGTCCGGTCTCCAACTTCGGCTGCGACGGGGTGGTCTGTGCGACGCCGACCGGTTCGACGGCGTACGCGTTCTCCGGCGGCGGCCCGGTGGTCTGGCCCGAGGTGGAGGCCCTGCTGATGGTGCCGATCAGCGCGCACGCGCTGTTCGCCCGGCCGCTGGTGGCCTCGCCGGACTCGGTGCTGGCGGTCGAGGTGCAGCCGAAGACCCCGCACGGCGTGCTCTGGTGCGACGGGCGGCGCTCGGTGGAGCTGCCGGCCGGGGCCCGGGTGGAGGTCCGCCGGGGGCAGACGCCGGTGCGGCTGGCGCGACTGCACCGGGCGCCGTTCACCGACCGGCTGGTGGCGAAGTTCGCGCTGCCGGTGACGGGTTGGCGCGGCCGGGCCGAAACGCACTGACGGAGGGGCCTGGGCCGCCGGTTTCGATCACCGGCGGCCCGGGCCCTTCGCCGTGGGCGGCCCTCAGACCGCCAGCGGCTGGCTGTCGTCGCCCGCGCTCCAGCGGCCGCCGACGGCGGCCCGGGCGGCGACCTCCGCGAGGCGTTCGACGGCGGCGGGCACGGCCGCGGCGGGGAGGGTGAGCGGGATCCGGATGTGGTGCTCGAAGGCCCCGTCCGAGCCGAAGCGGTTGCCCGCCGCGATCCGTACGCCGCCCTGCTCCCCGGCCTGGGCCAGTGCCGCGCCGGACAGGCCCCCGGTGGAGACCCAGAGCGCGAGCCCGCCGGGCGGAGCGGCGTAGCGCCAGGCGGGCAGCCGCTCGCGCAGCGCGCGGGCGAAGGCCTCGGCGGTGGAGCGCAGCCGGTCCAGCTGGTGGGCGCGGACGGCCGCCAGCGGCTCGCCGAGCAGCTCGGCGGCGATCAGCTGGTCCAGCACCGGGGCGCCGACGTCGCTGTAGACCCGGGCGGTGGCCAGCCGGCGCACCAGCGCGGGGGCCGCCCGGACCCAGCCGATCCGCAGGCCGCCCCAGAGCAGTTTGCCCGCCGAGCCGACGGTGACCACCTGGGCGGACCGGTCCAGTGCGGCCATCGGGCGGGGGAGCACGGCGTCCGGCGCGAGGCCCCAGCCGAGCTCGGCGGTGGTCTCGTCGGCCAGCACGATCGTGCCGGCGGCCCGCGCGGCGGCCAGCAGTTCGCGGCGCTGCTCCTCGGGGACGAGGGCGCCGGTGGGGTTGTGGAAGTCCGGGATCACGTAGGCGGCCCTGGGCGTGGCGCCGCGCAGCACCCGGCGCCACTCGGCGAGGTCCCAGGAGGGCTGCCGGGACGGCCCGCCGGGCCAGCCGTAGGGGACGGGCACCAGGCGCGCCTCGCCCAGGCGCAGGGCCTGCAGCGTGTGCGCGTAGCTGGGCGCCTCGACGGCGACCCGGTCGCCGCGGGAGATCAGCGCCTGCCGCACCAGGTGCAGCCCGCCCATCGCGCCGATCGTGATCAGGATCTGGTCGGGGGTGGTCGGCAGGCCGCGCTCGGTGTAGCGCCGGGCCACCGCCTCGCGCAGCACCGGGACGCCGGTGGGGTAGTTGCCGTGCCCGGCGGCGTACGCGGGGAGCTGTTCGACGGCCCGGGCGGCCGCCGCGCCGAGGAAGGGCTGCGGGGCGGGCAGCGCGGCGACCCCGAGGTCCAGCGTGCGGCCCTGCTCGTCCGGCGGCACCGGGTGCAGCGCGTCGCCGGGCGGCGGGGCGCCCTCGGGCAGGGCGGTCCAGCTGCCGGATCCGCGCCGGCTGTGCAGGTACCCCTCGGCGCGCAGCGCCTCGTACGCGGTGGCCACGGTGGTGCGGCTGAGCCGCAGCGCCAGGGCCAGCTCGCGCTCGGCGGGGAGCCGGGCCCCGACCGGCAGCCGGCCCTCGGTGACCAGCAGCCGGACCTGCCCGGCCAGCGTCCGGTAGGCGGGGCGGCGGGCGGTGGCCGGCTCGGGCAGCCGGGCCGCGTCGAGCAGCCGGGCCAGTGCGGCGGCGGTGACGGTGGTGTGCCAGTCGGCCATGGCTGATCAGTCCACTTGCTCGGAATTGGCCCTGGAGGGGGGCGCTTTGGCCTGTCCATCATGGCAGGGCGGCCATCGAGTCCGCCACCGTCGCGGGCCGGGCCCGTACGGTGCAGCACCACCTGCGGGAGAGCCCGATGGCCACCACGACCACGCGACCGACCACCCCCGCGCCCGCCGTCACGGCGCGGCGCCCCTCCCTCGCCGTCCGCCTGCTCGGCGACACCCACGCACTGGGCCGCCGCCTCCCGCAGCTGCTGGTCGGGCTCTCCCTCTACGGGGCGAGCATGGGGCTGATGCTGCGCTCCGGGCTCGGCCTCGACCCGTGGGACGTCTTCCACCAGGGCCTGCAGCGCACCGCCGGCCTCTCGGTGGGCGCCTGGGTGACCATCTGCGGCGCGCTGGTGCTGCTGCTCTGGATCCCGCTGCGCCAGCGCCCCGGGCTCGGGACCGTGGCCAATGTGCTGATGATCGGCGCGGCGATGGACCTCACCCTCCGGGTGACCGGCACGCCCGGACCGCTGCCGGCCCGGATCGCGCTGATGGCCGGCGCGATCGTGCTGAACGGCCTGGCCACCGGCCTCTACATCGGCGCGCGCTTCGGCCCGGGCCCGCGCGACGGCCTGATGACCGGCCTGCACCGGCGCACCGGCCGGTCGCTGCGGCTGATCCGGACCGGAATCGAACTCACCGTGCTGGCCGCCGGAGTCCTGCTCGGTGGTACCGCGGGCGTCGGCACTGTCGCATACGCGCTGGCCATCGGCCCGCTCGCGCAGATCTTCCTGCCCTGGTGCACCGTGCCCAGCCCCGCCGAAACGCCCCGGAAGGGATGAACTTGAGGGGCGTGGAGTTGCCGCTCGTCGCGCGCCGGGGCCGGAACCTCGTAAGGTCGTCACCGTGTTGGACGAGATGCGGATACGGGATCTAGGGGTCATCGACGATGCGGTGGTCGAACTGGCCCCCGGCTTCACCGCCGTGACCGGTGAGACCGGTGCCGGCAAGACCATGGTGGTGACCAGCCTCGGCCTGTTGCTCGGTGGCCGGGCCGACCCCGCTCTGGTGCGCAACGGCGCCGGACGAGCGGTCGTCGAGGGCCGCCTCGAACTGCCCGAGGGCTCCCCGGCGGCGGTCCGCGCGCTGGAGGCCGGCGCCGAACTCGACGACGGCGCGCTGCTGATCAGCCGGACCGTCTCGGCCGAGGGCCGCTCCCGGGCGTACGTCGGCGGCCGGGCCGTGCCGGTCGGGCTGCTGGCCGAGCTCGGCGAGGACCTGATCGCCGTGCACGGCCAGACCGACCAGCAGCGGCTGCTCCGGCCGGCGCGCCAGCGCGGCGCCCTGGACCGGTACGCGGGCGAGGCGGTGGCCGAGCCGCTGGCCCGCTACCGCGAGGTCTACCGCCGGCTGCGGGAGGTCTCGGCCACCCTGGAGGAGCTGACCACCCGGGCCCGCGAGCGCGCCCAGGAGGCCGACCTGCTGCGCTTCGGCCTGGACGAGGTGGCCGCCGCCGAGCCCGTCGCCGACGAGGACGTCGAACTGGGCGCCGAGGCCGAGCGGCTCGGCCACGCCGACGCGCTCTCCTCCGCCGCCACGCTGGCCCACGCCGCGCTGGCCGGCGACCCCGCCGACCCGGAGGCGCTGGACGCCGGCACCCTGCTGGCCCAGGCCCGCCGCGCCCTGGACGCCGTCCGCCACCACGACGAGCGCCTCGCCGGCCTCGCCGACCGGCTCAACGAGGTCGGCTACCTGCTGGCCGACGTCGCCGGTGACCTGGCCGGCTACGCCGACGACCTGGACGCCGACCCGGTCCGGCTGGCCGCCGTCGAGGACCGCCGGGCCGTCCTGGCCCAGCTGCTGCGCAAGTACGGCGGCCCGGAGAACTCCCTCGCGGAGGTGCTCGCCTGGGCCGACAACGGCTCCGCCCGGCTCGCCGAGCTCGACGGCGACGACGAGCGGATCGACGAACTCGGCGCCCAGGAGACCGCGCTGCGCGCCGAGTTGGCCGAGCTCGCGGGCGAGGTCTCGACCGCCCGGCAGGCCGCCGCCGGCCGCTTCGCCGAGGCCGTCTCCGCCGAACTCGCCGAACTCGCGATGCCGCACGCCCGGGTGACCTTCGCGATCGCCCAGGTCGACGACCTCTCCGGCCTCGAGGTCGACGGCCGCACCGTCGCCTACGGCCCGCACGGCGTGGACGAGGTCGAGGTCCTGCTCGCCCCGCACCCCGGGGCCCAGCCCCGCCCGATCGCCAAGGGCGCCTCCGGCGGTGAGCTGTCCCGGGTGATGCTCGCCGTCGAGGTGGTCTTCGCCGGCGCCGACCCCGTCCCCACGTACCTGTTCGACGAGGTGGACGCCGGCGTCGGCGGCAAGGCCGCGGTCGAGATCGGCCGCCGGCTGGCCAAGTTGGCCGAGTCGGCCCAGGTCGTGGTGGTCACCCACCTGCCGCAGGTCGCCGCCTTCGCCGACCGCCACCTGGTGGTGGTGAAGACCAACGACGGCACCGTGACCCGCAGCGGCGTCAAGGTGCTCAACGACGAGGAGCGGGTGCGCGAGCTCTCCCGGATGCTCGCCGGCCTGGAGGACTCGGAGTTGGGCCGCGCCCACGCCGAGGAACTGCTGGCCGCCGCCCGGGCTCCGCGCCACCGTTAGCCTCCGCCGCCCGGCCCGGCGGCCCTCCGGCGGACCGCGACGCGCCCCCCGTGGCGCCGACTGTCCAAGAGGGCCGCCGACCTGGCATGGTGGCGGCTGGACACTGGCTTTCCAGTCCCGAGCGCCGTCGGCGGGCAATCCTCGCGACGCGGCGCGCGAACCTGATCGAGTCGGATGCGAGACGACGTGGACCATTCCGCCGCCCGGGCCACCGCGGCCGCCCCAGAACCGGGTCAGCTGCACGTGGTGCTCGTCCTGGCCGCCAGTACCGGCGGCATCGGTGCGCACGTGCGCTCCCTGGCACAGGGCCTGGTCGCGCACGGAGTGACCGTCACGGTCTGCGCGCCCGCCGGTACGGACGCGTTGTTCGGCTTCTCCCGCACCGGAGCCAGGTTCCACCTGGTCGACATCACCCCCACGGCGGGCGCCCGCAGCGACGCCACCGCGATCGGCGAGCTGCGCCGTGCCTTCACCGGCGCCGACGTGGTGCACGCCCACGGCCTGCGCGCCGGGCTGCTGTCGGACCTGGCGCTGCGCACCGCCGGCCGCTTCCCGGGACTGCGCCCGGAGACCCCGCTGGTGGTCACCTCGCACCACGCGCTGCTGGCCACCGGCATGGAGCGGCGGCTCCAGCGGCTGATGGAGCGCCGGGTGGCCCGGGCCGCCGACCTGGTGCTCGGCGCCTCCTCCGACCTGGTGGCCCGGGCCCGCGAGCTGGGTGCCACCGACGCCCGGCTCGGCCCGGTGGCCGCCCCGCCGGTGCCCGAGGGCCGGCTGGAGCGGGCCGAGGCCCGGGCGGCGCTGCTCGGCGACGGCCCGGACCGTCCGCTGCTGCTGGCGGTCGGCGGACTCGTCCCGCAGAAGGCCTTCGGGGTGCTGCTGGACGCCACCCGCGAGCTGGCCGGGCTCGATCCGCGGCCGCTGCTGCTGATCGCCGGCGACGGCCCCGAGGCCGCCGGGCTGCGTGAGCGGGCGGCCGCGGAGAAGGCCGAGGTCCGGCTGCTCGGCTACCGCACCGACGTGCCGGACCTGCTGGCGGCGGCCGACGTGCTGGTGGTCTCCAGCCGCTGGGAGGCCCGTTCGCTGGCGGTCCAGGAGGCGATGCGGGCCGGCGTCCCGGTGGTGGCCACCGCCGTCGGCGGCATCCCCGAGCTGGTCGGCGACGCCGCCGTGCTGGTCCCGCCCGGCGACGCGGCGGCGCTCGGCCGGGCGGTGCGCGAGCTGCTGGCCGACCCGGAGCGCCGTCGGCGCCTGGTGGCCGCCGGCCGGCAGCAGGCCGAGACCTGGCCGGACGAGGCCGCCACGGTGGCCCAGGTGCTCAGCACCTACGACGAGCTGGTGCAGCGCACCCCGTAGCCGGGCCGAGCGGCCGGTCCGAACCGCGACGGGTGGGACCGGGCCTGCCCGGGCCGTGGCCGCCCGGGCAGGCACCGCTCAGACCGTGGCCTGCTCGGCCCGGTCGACGGCCGGGGCGTCCGGCTGGGCGGAGAGGTAGGCCCCGCCGCAGGCGGTCAGCCGCAGCGCGGTGTCGATCAGCGGGACGTGGCTGAAGGCCTGCGGGAAGTTGCCGACCTGGCGCTTCTCCCGCGGGTCCCACTCCTCGGCGAGCAGGCCGAGGTCGTTGCGCAGCGACAGCAGCTTGTCGAACAGCTCGCGGGCCTCCTGCACCCGGCCGATCATGGCGAGGTCGTCGGCCAGCCAGAACGAGCAGGCCAGGAACGCGCCCTCGTGGCCGGAGAGGCCGTCCACGTTGTTGCCGCTCTCGTCGTGCGTCGGGTAGCGCAGCACGAAGCCGTCCTCGGTGGAGAGCTCGCGCTGGATCGCCTCGATGGTGCCGATCACCCGCTTGTCGTCCGGCGGGAGGAAGCCGACCTGCGGGATCAGCAGCAGCGAGGCGTCCAGCTCCTTGCCGCCGTAGTACTGGGTGAAGGTGTTGCGCTCCGGGTCGTAGCCCTTCTCGCAGACGTCGCGGTGGATGGTCGCCCGCAGCGTGCGCCAGCGCTCCAGGTGGCCGTCGGAGGGGGCGTCCTCGGGGTTCTGCTCCAGCAGCTTGATGGTCCGGTCGACCGCCACCCACGCCATCACCTTGGAGTGGACGAAGTGCCGGCGCGGGCCGCGGACCTCCCAGATGCCCTCGTCCGGCTCGGTCCAGTGGTCCTCCAGGTAGTCGATGAGCCGCAGCTGGAGGTGGTGGGCGTGGTCGTTGCGGACCAGGCCGGTCATGTGGGCCAGGTGCAGGGCCTCGACGACCTCGCCGTAGACGTCCAGCTGCAGCTGGCCGGCGGCGCCGTTGCCGACCCGGACGGGCTGGGAGCCCTCGTAGCCGGGCAGCCAGTCCAGCGAGGACTCGGTGAGCTCGCGCTCGCCGGCGATGCCGTACATGATCTGCAGGTTCTCCGGGTCTCCGGCGACGGCGCGCAGCAGCCACTCGCGCCAGGCGCGGGCCTCGTCGCGGTAGCCGGTGCGCAGCAGCGAGGAGAGGGTGATGGCGGCGTCGCGGAGCCAGGTGTAGCGGTAGTCCCAGTTCCGCTCGCCGCCGATGTCCTCGGGCAGGGAGGTGGTGGGGGCGGCGACGATGCCGCCGGTGGGGGCGTAGGTGAGGCCCTTGAGGGTGATCAGCGAGCGGATCACCGCCTCCCGGTAGGGGCCCTGGTAGGTGCACTGGCCGGCCCACTCGTGCCAGAAGTCCGCGGTGGCGTCGAGCATCTCCTCGGCGTCCGGCGCCTTGGGCGCGTCCAGGTGCGAGGCCTGCCAGGTGAGCGCGAAGGCGATCCGCTCGCCGGCCTGGACGGTGAAGTCCGCGTAGGTGGTGAGGTTGCGCCCGTAGGTGTCGGCCTCGCCGTCCAGCCAGACCGAGTCGGGGCCGGCAACGGCCACCGTGCGGTGGCCGCCGTCGGCCTGCTCGACGCGGTGGACCCAGGGCACGACGCGGCCGTAGCTGAACCGCATCCGCACCGCCGAGCGCATCCGGACGGTGCCGGACAGGCCCTCGACGATCCGGATCATCTGCGGGACGGAGTCCCGGCCGGCCAGCGGGCGCGGCGGCATGAAGTCGATCACCCGGACGCTGCCGCCCCGGGAGTCCCACTCCTGTTCCAGGATCAGTGAGTCGCCCCGGTAGCGGCGCCGGTCGGCGGGCACGGCCGGCGCGGCCGCGGTGGGCGGGGGGACCCGCAGGTCGCCGGTGTCGGTGTACCGGACGTGTGGGGTGTCGGGGGCCGGCGCGGGGGTGGCCGGCAGCTCGGCGGCCATCACCTCGGCCGGGCCGATCCGCCAGAAGCCGTGTTCATCGGTGCCCAGCAGGCCGGCGAACACCGCCGGCGAGTCGAAGCGGGGCAGGCACAGCCAGTCGACCGCTCCGTCCCTGCTGACCAGGGCAGCGGTCTGCATGTCCCCGATGAGTGCGTAGTCCTCGATACGGCCGGCCACGTGGATCTCCAGTTCGCAATGTGGTCACGACGCATCGGCGATCCGGGGAGAGCCAGCGGGTCTGCGGGGCCGGGGGTCACCCCGGGACGTCCGGCCTGCCGGGGGTGGTGGCAGGCCTTGCTGGAGTGTCCGCGCGGGGCCCGGTCGAGCCCCAGGGTGGGTGGGGAGGTGCTGGATAACGGGGAGGTCCGGTCGCGCATCGGGGACCGAGAGGTGTCCTTGCCCTCCCACGCCCTCCGCTTGCTCGTGCTGTCGGCGATGCGTCCGTGCAGCTTACGACGGACGAAAGGGGCGAAGCACGCGGGCGCAGCCCTGCGTGGCGCCACAATTCGGCGGAAATGCCGTGCATCGTGGGGGAGCCGTAAAGGATGGCTCGGAAGGATCACCTCCGGATGGTCCGTCGGGAGGGGGCTCCATGACCCGCCCGAGCGCCGCGGAGTGGCCCGCTCGGGCCGGTGGTGCGACCGGTGTGACGCGTGCGCCGGGTGGTGCGCCGGTGGTGCGCCGACGGAGTGGTTCCCGAGCGCCGCGAGCGGGCCGGAACGCGTCCGGGCCGGGGCACTGATACCCTGGTATCCCGTGGACCGGTGGGATCAAACGCCCCGGACCAGCCGAACCGACGACTCATCGAGTGCCGTGCACCACACCGCACTCCCGTCGCGCCAGGCGAGCCGAGAGCTTCCCGCCCACGTCACCTTCGACACGCGACCCACGGGAGCCCCCTCTTGGCACAGCCCCATTCCGGCAAGGCATCGAACGGCCGCGCCGTGACGACCAAGCACCTCTTCGTCACCGGGGGTGTCGCCTCTTCGCTCGGCAAGGGCCTCACCGCCTCCAGCCTGGGCGCCCTGCTCAAGGCCCGCGGACTCCGCGTGACGATGCAGAAGCTCGACCCGTACCTCAACGTGGACCCGGGCACCATGAACCCGTTCCAGCACGGCGAGGTCTTCGTCACCGACGACGGTGCCGAGACCGACCTCGACGTCGGCCACTACGAGCGGTTCCTCGACACCAACCTGCACGGCTCGGCGAACGTCACCACCGGCCAGGTGTACTCGACGGTCATCGCCAAGGAGCGCCGCGGCGAGTACCTGGGCGACACCGTCCAGGTGATTCCGCACATCACCAACGAGATCAAGGCCCGGATCCGCCGGATGGCGACCGAGGACGTCGACGTGGTGATCACCGAGGTCGGCGGCACGGTCGGTGACATCGAGTCGCTGCCCTTCCTGGAGGCCGTCCGCCAGGTCCGTCACGAGGTCGGCCGGGACAACGTGTTCTTCGTGCACGTCTCCCTGCTGCCGTACATCGGCCCCTCGGGCGAGCTGAAGACCAAGCCCACCCAGCACTCGGTGGCCGCGCTGCGCAACATCGGCATCCAGCCGGACGCCATCGTGCTGCGCGCCGACCGCGAGGTCCCGCAGGCCATCAAGCGCAAGATCTCGCTGATGTGCGACGTGGACGAGGAGGCCGTGGTCGCGGCCATCGACGCCAAGTCGATCTACGACATCCCCAAGGTCCTGCACGGCGAGGGCCTGGACGCGTACGTGGTCCGCCGGCTGGACCTCCCGTTCCGCGACGTGGACTGGACCACCTGGGACGACCTGCTGCGCCGCGTCCACGAGCCGCAGCACATCGTCAAGGTCGCGCTGGTCGGCAAGTACATCGACCTGCCGGACGCCTACCTGTCGGTGACCGAGGCGCTGCGCGCCGGCGGCTTCGCCAACAACGCCCGCGTCGAGATCAAGTGGGTCACCTCCGACGACTGCGAGACGCCCGAGGGCGCCCAGGCGCAGCTCGGCGACGTGGACGCGATCTGCGTCCCCGGTGGCTTCGGCGACCGCGGTGTGGACGGCAAGGTCGCCGCGATCACCTACGCCCGGGAGAACAGGATCCCGCTGCTGGGCCTCTGCCTGGGCCTGCAGTGCGTGGTCATCGAGGCCGCCCGCAACCTGGCCGGCCTGCCCGAGGCCAACTCCACCGAGTTCGACGCGGCCGCCAAGTACCCGGTCATCTCCACCATGGCCGAGCAGCTGGCGATCGTCGACGGCAAGGGCGACCTGGGCGGCACGATGCGGCTGGGCCTCTACCCGGCCAAGCTCGCCGAGGGCTCCATCGTCCGTGAGGTCTACGGCGGCGAGCAGTACGTCGAGGAGCGCCACCGCCACCGCTACGAGGTCAACAACGCGTACCGCGCCGACCTGGAGAAGACCGGCCTGCAGTTCTCCGGCCTCTCTCCGAAGGGCGACCTCGTCGAGTACGTCGAGTACCCGCGCGAGGTGCACCCCTACCTGGTGGCCACCCAGGCCCACCCGGAGCTGAAGTCCCGCCCGACCCGCCCGCACCCGCTGTTCGCGGGTCTGGTCAAGGCGGCCATCGAGATCAAGACGGCCGCCCAGTAGTCGGTACCCAGTAGTCGGTACCCGGTAGTCGGTACCCACTGCTCGGCGCCCGGTGGTCGGCGCCGAGCGGTGGGCGCCGGCCGGGAGTAGTCGTCGACACGTCACCGGACGGCGGCCCCGCGATTCCCGCGGGGCCGCCGTCCGGCGTTAGATTGTGTCGTACTGACGAAAAGGGGAGAGCGATGGACGACCAGAGCATCTTTGACGTGGCCGAGGAGTGGGAGACCCGGGGGACCGGGACGCCCTTCCAGGGCAAGGTCACCGGCGTGCGCTCCGAGGAGGTCCGGATGCCCGACGGCAGCTGGGCCCGCCGCGACTACCAGACCCACCCCGGCTCGGTCTCCGTCCTGGCGCTGGACGACCAGGAGCGGGTGCTGGTCCTGCGCCAGTACCGCCACCCCGTCCGCCAGCGGCTCTGGGAGCTGCCGGCCGGCCTCCTCGACGTCCCCGGCGAGAACCCGCTGCACGCCGCCCAGCGCGAGCTGTACGAGGAGGCCCACTGCAAGGCCGACACCTGGCGGGTGCTGGTCGACTTCTACACCTCGCCCGGCGGCACGGACGAGGCGCTGCGGCTCTTCCTCGCCACCGACCTCACCGCCGCCGAGGGCGAGCGCTACGAGGCGCACGGCGAGGAACTGGAGATCGAGACCGCCCGGGTGCCGGTCGCCGAGCTGATCCGGCTGATCCACGCCGGGGAGCTGCACAACCCCACCCTGATCACCGGCACGCTCGCCGTGCACGCCGCGCTCACCGGGCCCGGCGGCCTGGACGCGCTGCGCCCCGCCGACTCGCCGTGGCCGGCGCGGCCCTTCTCGGCGTGACACCTCCGGCGTGACCTCGGCGCGGCTGCTTCGTGGGGGTGACGACTCCGCGGTGCTGCTTCGCGCGGTGACGCTTCTGCGGTGCTGCTTCGTGGGGTGCTGCTTCGTGGGGCGACGCTTCGTGAGGTGACCTTCCCGGCGGGCCGGTGGACGGCGCGTCACCCCGCGGTTGACCCGTAGGGGTGACTTACCGGTTCGTACGACCGGATGTCACCTCGGCGGAGCCGGACGGTCGAACTACGCTTCGCAGACAGGGCGCCCGTCCCGGGCCGCCTCCGCTGAGCGCTGGGTGACGTCGGGAGTGGCACGGGTGGCGAGGAAGACGGCGACCATGGACGCGGGGCCCGGCGTATCCGTCGAGGACGTTCCCGGGCTCGACCGGCTGCCCGCCGGTCCCGCGCTGCTCGTCGGCCGGCGTGCCGAGCTCGCCGCCCTGCGGGCCGCCGCCGCACGCCCGGCCGAGGGCCGCAGCCGGGTCCTGGTGCTGGCCGGCCGACCCGGCTCCGGGCGGACCACCCTGGCCGTCCGGTTCGCCCGCACGGTCGCGGCCGACTACCCCGACGGTGTGCTGTTCGCCCGGCTCTCCACCCCGGACGGCGGCCGGGTGCCGCCCGCCAGGGCCGCCCGCCGACTGCTGGAGCAGCTCGGCGGGGACGTCGCGGGCGTCCCGCTGCCCGGCGCCGTTGAGGACAGCCGGGACGAACCGGCCTGCGTCGCGCTGCGCGAGGCGCTGGCCGGGCGGAAGGCCCTGCTGCTGCTGGACGACGTGCGGGACGCCGGACAGCTCTGGCCGCTGCTCGCGGACGAGCCCGGCTGCCTCGTCCTGGCCACCACCGCCGGGCCGCTCACCGGCATCGAGGACATCGACCCGGTGATCCTCGGCGGGCTCGACCGGCAGGCCTCGGGGGAGCTGCTCGGGGACCTGGTCGGCGGGACGAGGATCAGCTGCGACCCGGTCGGCGGGGCCGACCTGGCCGAGGCCTGCGCGGCCCGGCCGGCGGCACTGCGGCTGATGGCGGGGTGGCTGCGGGGCAATCCGAAGCTGGCGGTGACGGATGCCGCGAAGGAGCTGGCGCGGGCGGTGCGGGAGGCCGACGCCAAGCCGGCGGGGGGCGCGAAGGCGGCCGGTGGGGTGCATGCGGCCGGGGAGACGGCTTCCGGGGGGAAGGAGAGCGCCCGGGGCGGTCCCGGCGCGTCCGGTGGGCCGGGGCGTACGAAGGGCGGCGCCCTGCACGCGGGGGCCGGTGCGGGGGTCGGTGCGGGGGTCGGTGCGGGGCTCAAGGCCGGGACCGGGGCGGACGGGCGGGCTCCGGGCGGCGCCGGCGCCGGGGCCGGTCCGGGGGACGGGAAGGGTGTCAGGCGTCCCGCCGGGCCCGCGCGGGGCGGCGCGAAGCGCGGTGAACGGCGCGGCGGGACACAGCCCGCGGAGCACGTTTCCGGGCCGACTCCGGAGCAGGTTCCGGCCCCGCCCGGCCGGCCGGCCGGGGCCGGAAAGCCGGGGACCGCCGGTACCGCTGCGGGCGGTGCAGTCGGTACGGCCGGTACGGCCGGTAGGGTCGGCTCGACGGCCGAGCAGGTGGAGTCGGCCGCTGCCGCCGCTGCCGCCGTCCCGGTGACGGACCCCGCGGCCTGGGTGAAGCCCGGGCCCGAACCTGCCGAGCCCGTTCCGGTGCCGGACAACGATCCGCTGATCGGCGCGTTCACCCTGCTCTACGGCACGCTGTCGGCCGCCCAGGCGCGGATGCTGCGGGCCCTCACCCTCGCACCGGGACAGACGGCCGACCTGCGGACCGCCTCGGCCCTGGTCGGCTGCCCGGCGCCGGAGGCCGCCACCATGCTGGCCGCGCTCGCCGAGCGGGAGCTGCTCGGTGCGGAGCCCCCCGCCGCCGACGGGACCCCGCGCTACCGGGTGCCCGGCCGGCTCTACCCCCGGCTGGTCCGGCTGCGCGAGAGCGAGGACCGGCCAGCCGAGGTCGAACTGGCCCGGGCCCGGCTGCTGGAGCGGCTGGTCCGGCTCACCGAATCCGCCCGCGCGCTGCTCGACCCGGCCGGCGGCCCCGGCCCCGACCCGCTGCCCGGCCCGCTCCGGCTGCGCTCCGCCGCCGACGCCCGGCAGTGGCTGCTCGGCGAGCGCGACGTCCTGCTCGGCGCGGTCGCCGACGCGATCGGCCAGGGCGATCTGGACGGCTCGGCCGGCCGGCTGGTCACCGCCCTGCTCCGGGCGCTGCCGCTGACCGGCGCGGCCGCCCCCGCCGACCTCTACCAGCTGCACGAGCAGGTGCTGACCGTGGCCGAACGCCACGGCAAACCGCGCCGGGCCGCCGCCGCGCTGCTCAATCTGGGGGACCTCCAGGCCGCGGCCGGCCGCTGGGAGCAGGCCTGCGCACACTACCGGGCGGCCCTCGAGCACGCCCGCTCGGCCGACGACGAGGCGCTCTGCGCCCGGGCCCTGGAGGGCGCGGCGGGCTGCTACCGGGCGCTCGGCGAGGCGGTTCGCGCCGCCGACTGGTACGGGCGGGCGCTCGCCCTGCGGCAGGCGATGGGCGACCACGCCGCCGAGGCCCGGCTGCTCGCCCGGGTGGCCGAGGCGCACACCGCGCAGCGCCGGTTCGAGGAGGCCGAGCGGGAGTACCGGGCCTCCCTGTCGGTGCTGCGGAGGCTGGGCGACGAGCGCGGGCAGCAGGTGGTCGGCGACGCCCTCGCGGAGCTGCGGGAACGCCTCGACGGCGGGTGGTAGGGGCGGGTTCCGGAGTATTGTCGGAGATGCCTGGTTGGCATTGCTTTGGCGGGAAGATCGCTGGGGAAGCCTACGAACCTGCCAATGTGTCCGGCAGATTTGTTCGCTTTGGAAGGCTGACACGCCGCCTGGGCTTCATTACACTCGAACTCAGTCGCGCAGCGATCCATGCCCCGGTGTCGTCCGGAGGCTTCCCCACGTGCGCGTCGCCCGCCGGTCTTCTCCGGTAGGGACCCCCATGGCAAGAGGACGTGTTTAGCCGTGAAGGTCGGCATCCCCCGCGAGGTCAAGAACCACGAGTACCGCGTGGCCATCACGCCCGCCGGCGTGCATGAGCTCGTCCGCAACGGGCACGAGGTCTACATCGAGGACAACGCCGGTCTCGGCTCCTCGATCCCCAACGAGGAGTACGTGGCCGCCGGCGCCACCATCCTCCCCACCGCCGACGAGGTGTGGGCCACCGCCGACCTGCTGCTGAAGGTCAAGGAGCCCATCGCCCAGGAGTACCACCGTCTGCGCAAGGGCCAGACCGTCTTCACGTACCTGCACCTGGCGGCCGACCGCGCCGGCACCGACGCGCTGGTCGCGTCCGGCACCACCGCGATCGCGTACGAGACCGTGCAGCTCGCCAACGGCGCCCTGCCGCTGCTCGCGCCGATGTCCGAGGTCGCGGGCCGGCTGGCCCCGCAGGTCGGCTCGTACCACCTGATGCGCCCGGCCGGCGGCCGCGGCGTGCTGCCCGGTGGCGTGCCCGGCACCCACCCGGCCAAGGCCGTCGTCATCGGCGGTGGCGTCTCCGGCTGGCACGCGGCCACCATCGCCATCGGCATGGGTTACGAGGTGACCCTGCTCGACCGCGACATCAACAAGCTGCGCGAGGCCGACAAGGTCTTCGGCACCAAGATCAAGGCCATCGCCTCCAACGCCTTCGAGCTGGAGAAGGCCGTCCTGGAGGCCGACCTGGTGATCGGCGCCGTGCTGATCCCGGGCGCCAAGGCCCCGAAGCTCGTCACCAACGAGCTGGTCTCCCGTATGAAGCCGGGCTCCGTGCTCGTCGACATCGCCATCGACCAGGGCGGCTGCTTCGAGGACTCGCACGCCACCACGCACGCCGAGCCGACCTTCCAGGTCCACAACTCGGTCTTCTACTGCGTGGCCAACATGCCGGGCGCCGTCCCGAACACCTCCACCTACGCGCTGACCAACGCCACGCTGCCCTACATCGTGGAGCTGGCCAACCGCGGCTGGAAGGACGCGCTGCGCCGTGACCCGGCGCTGGCCAAGGGCCTGAACGTGCACGAGGGCCAGATCACCTTCGGCGCCGTCGCCGAGGCCTTCGGCCTGGAGTCCGTCTCCCTGGAGAGCGTGCTCGCCTGATCTCGGGTTCCCCCCGGTCCGGGACGGTCCGCGCCACGCCGGCGCGGACCGCTCCGACCTGGGCCGTTCCCGGTGGGACGGCCCGTAGGCCCCCGACCCTTCCTCCTCGTCCGCCAGCGGGCCGGAGGTCCTCGGATCGGGGGCTTCGCCATGCCCGCGAACGGCGCCGAGGCGGGCGGGTGGGCGGCGTCCACGGGGGCGGGTGAACGGTGCCGACGCGGACGCGTGAACGGGGGTGGTCGGGGTGGGTGAGTGGCGCCGATCCGGACGCGTGAACGGGGGCGATGTGGGCGGGTCGCTCTGTCGTCAATTTCTGTGGGTCGTGTCACCCGACCGCAGAAACGTTAGGGTCAAGGGCCCGCGCATCCCTTGACAGAGGGTTGCCCGATAGTCGACACATCCTGCCCACTACCGTGGATTGTGTTGCTGCGAACGCCTTGAACGGCCTAGAGTCGCAAACCGTCGGCATGCTGCCACGCTGACGAATCGACATAGAGTCCTGGATGCCCAAGGAGGTAAGACGACTTGTGAATGAGTCGACATTTGCTCCCGGGGGTGGTCAGCCAGGACTGGCGGAGCACACCGCCGTCCAGCCGAGTGAGGAGTCCGGGGCCCGGCAGGCCACCGTGGGCTCGGCCGAGGTCGGCTCGGTCGCACTCCGCACTTTCGAAGCACGACAGAACACAGCACAGGTGACCACGGTGACCGACTACGACGTCGACCTGCCGGCCCACGGCCTGGCCCACGGCGAGTTCGCCTACGGCGCCTACGACGACCCGGACGCCGAGTACGAGCCGGACCCGGAGTACGCCGCCACGCTGGCCCCCGACGCCGCGCGCCAGCGGCGCGAGCGGGTCGGCCCGACCGGCCGTCCGCTGCCGTACTTCCCGATCCCCGCACCGGTGGCCGAGCACGGCCCCGCGCAGATCATCGCGATGTGCAACCAGAAGGGCGGCGTCGGCAAGACCACGTCGACCATCAACCTGGGCGCGGCGCTGGCCGAGTACGGCCGCCGGGTGCTGCTCGTGGACTTCGACCCGCAGGGCGCGCTCTCGGTCGGTCTCGGCGTCAACCCGATGGAACTCGACGTCACCGTCTACAACCTGCTGATGGAGCGCGGCCTGACGGCCGATGAGGTGCTGCTGAAGACCGCGGTGCCCGGCATGGACCTGCTGCCCTCCAACATCGACCTCTCCGCCGCCGAGGTGCAGCTGGTCAGCGAGGTGGCCCGGGAGTCCGCGCTGGCGCGCGCCCTGAAGCCGCTGCTGCCCGACTACGACTTCGTCATCATCGACTGCCAGCCCTCGCTGGGCCTGCTGACGGTCAATGCCCTGACGGCCGCTCACAGCGTCATCGTTCCGCTGGAGTGCGAGTTCTTCGCGCTGCGCGGTGTCGCGCTGCTGACCGAGACGATCGAGAAGGTCTGCGAGCGGCTCAACCCCGAGCTGCGCCTGGACGGCATCCTGGCCACCATGTACGACTCGCGCACCGTGCACAGCCGTGAGGTGCTGGCCCGGGTCGTCGAGGCGTTCGGCGAGCACGTCTTCCACACCGTCATCGGGCGGACCGTGCGCTTCCCGGAGACCACCGTCGCCGGTGAGCCGATCACGACGTACGCGACCAACTCGGTCGGTGCCGCCGCCTACCGCCAGCTCGCCAGGGAGGTGCTCGACCGGTGCCGCCCCGCCGAGTGAGTCTCCCGGGTGCCGACGAGCTGTTCCGGACCACCGGCGGGATGGCGCTGTCGCCGTCCCTCGCGCCGCGTCCGGCCGCCGAGGCGCCCAGACCGGAGACCGCGCGGGCCGTCAACGGTGCCGGCCCGGACGGTGCCGAGGGCGCCGACGACGGCACCGGCGGTGCCGCGGGTCGTGCGACCGGAGGCGCCGCGAACGGCGGCGAGGCCGGTCGGCCGCGCGAGCACCACTCGGCGGGCGGCGCCTCGGTGCCGGCCCCCGCCCAGCCGGGCGGGGCCCAGGGCATCGGGCAGTCCGGCGCGGCGGGCAGTACGGCCGGGGGCGCGGCGGGTGCCGCGCAGGCCGGTAAGACGGCTCAGGGCGGCCGTGGCGCCGCTCCGGCGCCGCGCCAGCACGCGGGTGCCACCGAGGACCAGGCGGGCGCCACAGGGCGCCCCAGGCCGCGTGGACGGGCACCGCGCCGCCCCACCGGGCGGGAGCGGCACGACGAGAAGATCACCGTGTACGTGTCCGCCGAGGAACTGATGGACCTCGAACACACCCGGCTGGTGCTCCGCGGTGAGCACGGGCTGGCGGTGGACCGCGGCCGGATCGTCCGGGAGGCGATCGCGGTCGTGCTGGCCGATCTGGAGCAGCGCGGCGAGGCGAGCATCCTGGTGCGGCGGCTGCGCGGGCGCTGAGGCCTGCGGGGCGCCTTGCGGCGCTTGTGGTGCCGGTGGTGCTGGTGGGCTCGTGATGCCTCTGGGGGGGCGCTGGGCCGGTGGTCCGGCGTTGTACCGGTGACCGGCGGCGCCCGGCGGTGCGTGCGGCGTGTCGGCGGCCCCGGCGCGGGGCGGGCGGCGGCCGCCGGGTGAAGATGGACCGTTATGCCGAGCACCCCCGAATCGCCCGCCGCCGGGTCCGTCGCTGCCGATGGGACCGCCGGATCCGATGCGTTCCTCGGGGTTGGCGGGTCGGGTGGGGCCAAGGGGTCCGTCAGGCCCGGTGAGACCGTCGACGCGGGCGTTCGCGTCGCTGCGGGGACCGATCCGGGTACGGCAGAGGGGTCGGCTGCGGCAGACGGGCCGGGGACGGCCGCCGGTTCGCCCGGCGGTGGCTTCCGGGTGCGGCTGGAGAACTTCGAGGGCCCCTTCGACCTGCTGCTGAGCCTGATCGCCAAGCACAAGCTGGACGTCACGGAGGTGGCGCTGGCCACCGTCACCGACGACTTCATGGCACACATCCGGGCCATGGGCGCGAACTGGGACCTGGACGCCGCGACCGAGTTCCTGGTGGTCGCCGCGACGCTCCTCGATCTCAAGGCCGCCCGCCTGCTGCCAGCCGCCGAGGTCGAGGACGAGGAGGACCTCGCCCTGCTGGAGGCGCGCGACCTGCTCTTCGCCCGGCTGCTGCAGTACCGGGCCTACAAGCGCGCGGCGGCCCTGTTCGGCGACCGCTGGGCCGCCGAACTGCTCCGGCGCCCCCGGACCGTCGGACTGGAGCCCCACCACGCGCAGCTGCTCCCCGAGGTCGTGATCAGCATCGGCACGGAGCGGTTCGCGCAGCTGGCGGCGCGGACGATGGCGCCCAGGCCGGAGCCGGTCGTCTACGTCGACCACATCCACAGTCCGCCGGTCAGCGTGCGGGAACAGGCCGGGCTGGTGGTCGGGCTGCTCACCGAGCTGGGCGAGGCGTCCTTCCAGCAGCTGGTCGCCGACGCGCCGGACACCCTGGTGGTGGTCGCCCGCTTCCTGGCCCTGCTGGAGCTGTACCGGGAGCGGGTGCTCGCCTTCGAGCAGCCCGAGGCCTTGGGCGAGCTGCTGGTGCGCTGGGTGGCCGAGGAGGACCGGGGTGTGGTCGAGGTGACGGACGAGTTCGACCGGCCGGCCGGTGAGCAGAAGGAGGAGCGATGACGACTGGGGCGGACGGCGGGAAGCGGCGGGTGCGGCGTCCGCTCGGCGTGCCGGGGCAGCCGAGGGCCCAGGAGTGGCTGGAGCCGGCGCCGGGGGTGGTCGGGGAGGCGGCGGCCGGGGAGGGGGAGGTCGCTGCCGCGCCCGTGGTTCCCGTGACTCCTGGTGCTTTCGCTGCTCCTGGTGGATCGGCTCCTGGTGGGGCGCGGGGGGTCGAGCCCGGTCCGGTGGCGTCCGAGGCCCTGGTGGTGCACCAGAAGTCGGCCCCGTCGACTTGCGGTGCGGGGGGAGGCGGGCGGGTGTCCGCGCCGCCTGTGCCTGTGCCTGCGCCGCCTGCGCCTGCACCAGCTCCTGCGCCAGCGCCTGCGGCGCCCGCGTCCGGGCCCGTCGGGTTGGAGGCGGCGGACCGGCCCGGGCTGAGGGCGGAGCTGGAGGCGATTCTGATGGTCGTCGACGAGCCCGCCCGGGAGGCCCACCTGGCGTCCGTCCTCGAACGGTCGCGGGAGGAGGTGGCGTCGGCGCTGCGTGAGCTGTCCGCCGAGTACACCGCCCAGGGCCGGGGCTTCGACCTGCGGCTGGTCGCCGGCGGGTGGCGGTTCTACACCCGGGCCGACTGCGCGGCGGCCGTCGACCGCTTCGTCCTGGACGGCCAGCAGGCCCGGCTGACCCAGGCCGCGCTGGAGACTCTGGCGGTCGTCGCCTACCGGCAGCCGGTGTCCAGATCACGGGTCTCAGCCGTCCGTGGTGTGAACTGTGACGGCGTGATGCGTACCCTGGTACAGCGAGGACTGGTGGAAGAGGCCGGATCCGAGCCCGAAACAGGTGCGATCCTGTATCGGACGACGAACTACTTCCTGGAACGGATGGGGCTCCGCGGCCTGGATGAGCTGCCGGAACTCGCTCCCTTCCTGCCCGAGGTCGACGACGTGGAAGCGGAGTCCCTGGAGGGCACGATGATCGCGGAGGCGGTCGCCGCCGCTGCCGCGCAGGCTGCGGACGGCAGTGGCGAAGCCGATCGGGCTCCGCTCGATCGATAGGGGGGCGGTGAGGTCGGCCGAAACGACCGCACAGCCCAATCCCAGACGGAACGACGTACGGACACTTTGATGCGTAGCAGTGGCAACGGCAGGAACAGCAGCGGCGGCGGCGGCGGTCGCGGCGGACAGGGCGGGGGCCGGAGCGGCGGCGGCTCCCACGGGGGCGGCGCGGGCCGTGGCGGATCGGGCGCTCCGCGCGGGGGCTCGTCCGGCGGCGGCTCGCAGGGCGGCGGTTCGTACGGCGGGGGTTCCTACGGCGGTGGCTCCGGCTCCTCGCGGGGCGGGTCCGGTTCGTACGGTTCGGGTTCGCGCGGCGGCTCGTCGAGTGGTGGGTCCTACGGCGATGGCTCGGGCTCCCGCGGTGGGTCCGGTTCGTACGGTTCGGGTTCGCGCGGCGGTTCGTCGGGCGGCGGCTCGTACGGTGGTGGCGCCGGCTCCTCGCGCGGCGGTTCGTACGGCGGCGGCTCCGGCTCGTCGCGCGGTGGGTCCTACGGCGGCGGGTCCGGCTCGGCGCGTGGCGGGTCCTACGGCGGCGGCTCCGGCGCGCCGCGCGGCGGGTCCGGTTCCTACGGTCGGCGTGACGACCGCCGGGACGACCGGCGCGACGACCGCGGCTTCCTGGACCGCCCGCTGCGGCCCGAGGAGCGGCGCTACGACCGCCCCGAGTTCGGCGGCGGCCCCAACGCCACGCCGGCCCGCGGCGGCTACTCCGGGCGCCGTCCCAACCCGGCACCGCGGCCGCGCCGTGAGGGCCAGGGCGCCCCGGGCGACCCGCGCCGTCAGCCGCAGCGCTCGCGCGAGCTGCAGGCCAAGATCGAGGACGCCGTTCTGGCCCGGCACGACAAGCCGGCCGTGAACCTGCCGAAGACCGCCGGCGAGCCCGAGGGCGAGCGCCTGCAGAAGGTGCTGGCCCGGGCCGGCATCGGCAGCCGCCGGGCCTGCGAGGAGCTCATCGAGCAGGGCCGGGTCGAGGTCAACGGCAAGCGCGTCACCGAGCAGGGCAAGCGGGTCGACCCGCAGAACGACGAGATCAAGGTGGACGGCCTGACCGTCGCCACCCAGTCGTACCTGTTCTTCGCGCTGAACAAGCCGGCCGGCGTGGTCTCCACCATGGAGGACCCGGACGGTCGCCAGTGCCTCGGTGACTACGTGACCAACCGGGAGACCAGGCTCTTCCACGTCGGTCGTCTGGACACCGAGACCGAGGGCATCATCCTGCTCACCAACCACGGCGAGCTGGCCCACCGCCTCACCCACCCGCGGTACGGCGTGACCAAGACCTACCTGGCCGCGATCCAGGGACCGATCCCGCGTGACCTGGGCAAGCAGCTCGCCAAGGGCATCGAGCTGGAGGACGGCTTCGCCCGGGCCGACAGCTTCAAGGTGATCTCCAACGTCGGCAAGAACTACATGGTCGAGGTGACCCTGCACGAGGGTCGCAAGCACATCGTCCGCCGGATGCTGTCCGAGGCCGGCTTCCCGGTCGAGAAGCTGGTGCGCACGCACTTCGGCCCGATCGCGCTGGGCGACCAGAAGTCCGGCTGGCTGCGTCGTCTGACCAACCCCGAGGTCGGTCAGCTGATGCGCGAGGTCGGCCTGTAGGAATCTGTGGACCGGTCGCTAGAGGGGTTCCTCTGTAGACCGGTCGACATATTCTGGCGATCTCTGTAGACCGGTCTGCATAGTTGGGGGCGTTTCTGTGGACCGGTCTGCATAATCGGGGGCCGGTTCTGTAGACCGACCGACATATTCGCGGAGCGTGTCTGTAGACCGGTCTGCATAATCCGCGCGAGCGGGACTGCGTCGGTAGACCGGTCTACATATTCGGGTGTTTCGGGAGGGTCTCCCCGTCGAGTGGCGGGGAGGCCCTCCTGCTGTTCGGCGGGTCCTGCTGTGAGCAAGGACGCATCGCCTGGTCATCGCCTTGTCAGCGCGATGATCCGTGGCCGAAGATTGCCACCTGACCACGACCCGCCGAGTGGCGGGACTGCGCCACCGGGGGCGCGGGCGGGAGTCGAGACGGGGGAGCGGCGTCGTGTCCGATGCACCACTCAGCACACTGGGACTGGCCGCGCCGGACGGTCAGGTCTACGCGGCGCTGGTGGCCAACCCGCAGTCCACCGCGGAGGACCTCGCGACCTGCTGCGGTCTGACACTCCAGCAGAGCGTCCGCGCGCTGGACCGATTGGCACAGCAGGGCATGGCGACCAGGGCGCCGGTGGACCGCCACCGCTTCCTCCCGGTGGCGCCCGATGTCGCGATCGGCACGCTGATCGGCCATCGCGAGTCCGAGCTGCGGCACGCCAGGGCCGAGATGCACCGGCTGATGGACGCCTTCCGGGAGGCCTCGCGCTACACCGACCCGGCGCACTCGGTCGAGGTGTTGACCGGCGGCGAGGCGATCGCCCAGCGGCTGGAGCACATCACCGAGACCAGCCAGTACCAGGTCCGCGGCTTCGACTGCCCCCCGTACATCCAGGACCCGGTCGCCAACATCCCGCTGCAGCGCGAGCGGATGCGGGAAGGGCTGCGGTTCCGGACCATCTACGACCGGGAGGCGGTCGCCTGGCCCGGCCGGCTGGAGAAGAACATCCTGGCCGGCGTCGCGGACGGCGAGGAGGCGAGGGTCCGGCCGGTGCTGCCGATGAAGATGATCATGTCGGACGACCGGATGGCCATCATCCCGATCAGCGTGGGTGACAGCGTCCTCGACGCGGCCTACGTGATCCACCCGTCGGCGCTGCTCCAGGCCCTGGACACGCTGTTCGAGGCGGAGTGGGAACGGGCGGTCCAGCTCCAGTCCGCGATCGGCGCCGCCGAGGGCGCGCTGGAGCCGGAGGCCGACCACCGCAAGCTGCTCGGCCTGCTGGCGGCCGGCCTCACCGACGAGTCGATCGCCCGCTCGCTCGGCTGGAGCGCCCGGACCACCCAGCGCCGGCTGCAGAGCCTGATGCGCGAGCTGGGCGCCACCACCCGCTTCCAGGCCGGAATGGCGGCCCGGGAGCGGGGCTGGCTGTAGCCCGGCCGGTGGCGGTTCAGCTCCAGGGCGTGAGGTTCGCCCAGTGGCCGTCCGGGCCGCGCTCGACCTTCTCCAGGCCGACCACGGCGGACCGGTTCAGTCGCCCGTAGATGTGCGGGAACAGCACACCGGGGGTGGCTCCGGGCGGCGGTGCGCCGTTCGGGGCCTCCCACTTCACCATCGGTTCCACCAGCGACTCCTCGATCAGCAGCACCATCAGCGGACCGGGAGTGTCGGCGTAGAAGGCGTTGGCCACCGCGAGCGCCGTCCGCTCGTCCGCCGAGCAGTGGATGAACCCGTCGGTGAGCAGCGAGGCGGTGGCGTACGGCCGGCCGGGGTCGGCCAGCCAGTCGTCGAGGGGGGCGAGGTGCAGGATCATGTTCCTGTTGTACCTGAACGGTCGTCACGGCGAGGGCGCGGCCGACCGGGTTCGGGCGCCGGTGTCACAGGTGGTGGGGTCACGGGTGAGGGGGCCAGAGGCGCCGGTGTCACAGGTGATGGTGTCGCAGGCAGTGATGTCGCAGGCAGTGGGGTTACAGGCAGTGGGGTCACAGGCCCGCCACCTTCGCGGAGGCGGAGATCTCGTACACCAGCGTCACCGTTCGGCGGGCGCCCGGGCCGAGCGGGAGGTCCCAGCGGACGATGCCCTCGGTGTCGAAGGCGTCCGGAGCCGGGGAGCACTCCTCCTTGCGCAGCCGCACCTCGACTGCCGAGACCTCGGAGACCGGTACCCGCTCACGCACCGTGACAAGCTGCTCGTCCCGCTCCTCCGGGCCCGAGAAGCGCGAGATGTGCAGCCGGACCGTCCGGGTGGTCACCGAGCGCTGGGTGAGCCCCGCGGTGCCCTGCCGTTCGTCGGTCTCCCGGACCACCCGGTAGCCGTCCGAGCTGCCGAACGCCAGCTCCGCCTCGGCGCCCGCGGCGGTGAAGGGCAGCTCGCCGCGGCCGGTGAAGCCGCTGCCGCGGATCAGTTCCACCGGGCCGGCGAGCAGCGCGTGCCCGGCCGCGTTGCGGAACCGGACCACCTGGGTCACCAGCGGCGACAGCTCCGGGGCGCAGGCGTACTCGCCGGTGGCGGGCGCGGTGAAGGAGCCCAGCGGCACCCGGTGCGCCCGGCCGTCCGAGGGCACGGTGGCCGGCGTGGGGGCCCGCAGGATCCGGACCTCGCCGCCGTCGTCCACCCCCGGCACGGCCTCGGACGGGCCGAGGGTGCTGATCGTCTCCTCGCGCAGTTCGACCTCGACCGTGCGCCGCTCCTCGGCGCTGCGCTCGCGCAGGGCCAGCACGTCCTCGCTGATCGCGGGCGGTGCGGTGGCCAGTGCCGAGCGGGCGGTGGAGAAGGTGAGCCGGGCGCCCGTCCAGTCCTCGCCGGTGCGCTGCCAGACCACCGCCTCGGACTCCAGGTGGAGCGACCCCTCGGCGAGGGTGGCCCGGTACGAGGGCCGCCAGACCGCGCACGGCACCAGGTGGCTGACGGTCAGCCGGGCGGGTCCTGCGGCGGCCGCCTCGACGGTGAGGTCCAGGTGGGCGACCAGCTCGGCGGGCGCCTCCTCGGCCTCGTCGAGGGCCGTCCGGGCCTCTGAGCGCTCGACCTCCAGGTCGCGCAGCCGGGAGTGGGCGGCCCGCAGCTCCTCGCCGTACCGCTCGCGCTCGGTGTCCACCCGGTCCAGCTCGCGGGCCCAGCGGGCCCGTTCGACCTCGCCGGCGCCGGCGCCCTCGCCGACCTCGCGGAGCAGGTCGGCGGAGAGCTGGGCGAGCAGGGCCAGCCGGGCCTCCAGGCGGTGGCGCAGCTGGTCCTCCTGGCGGGCCCGCACGTCGAGCTCGTGGACGCGGTGGCGCAGCGCGGAGTCGTCCGGACCGGGCGCCAGCGGGGCGCGCGGGGTCCAGGCGCGGACGATCCGGGCGTCCAGGACGCGGGGGCCCGCCATCCTGGGCGACTCGGCGTCGGCGGGGGCGAGGCCGGTGGCTTCGGCCCGCAGGGTCCGGTCGACGGCGAGCGCGGTGATCGGGCCGAGGCGCAGCCGCTGGACGCCCGCGGCGAGGTCGACGGTCACGGCGCGCTCGACCTGGCTGCGGTCCTCCAGGCAGGTGACGGCGGTGACCGGGAGGGGGATGGTGTCGCTGCTCATCGTTCAGTTCCTCCGGTTTCCACCGACGATGGCCTTTCCGGCCGGGATTCTGATCTGGTACCCGCCGTCGAGTTCGGCCCGCCCGCCCGGCGGCAGTTCGACCCGCCAGAGCCGGCTGCTCGGCGGGCACTCCGGGGAGGGGACGGCGGGCGCGTGCCAGTCGGCCCGTTCCTCGATCCGGATCTCGCTGTCCGGGGTGACCGGCACACGCTCGCGGACCTCCACGGTGACGGCGTGCCCGAGCCGGTTCGCGAGCCCCACGTGCACCCGGTGGTCGAGCACGGTGCTGGTGTTCAGCATGCCCGTGGTGGACTCGTGCAGCTCGGTGCGGCGCGCGACCTCGACGCTCTCGGTCACGCCGGTGCCGAGCCGGCACGTCCCGCCCGGCGCGAGGGTGGGCAGGGCGGCGGTGAGCAGGAACTCGTCGTCGACGGTGACCTCGACCGGACCGGCCAGCACGGCGTGGGCCGTCCCGTTGGCCAGGACCAGCGTCCCGTACACCTTCTCCTCGACGGAGGGGACGGTGACGTACTCGGGCCGGACGGTGACCGGGATCTCGCCGATCGTGACCGTGTGCCAGGTGCCGTCGGACGGGATGTCGGCGGGGGCGGCGGCGTCGAAGCGGTGGTCGAAGGAGCCGGCCGAGGCGCGCGGCGGTACGGCGTGGCGGGGGAGCGGCAGGCCGCTCAGGGTGGAGCCGGTGAAGGTCGGGCGGGTCGGGGCCGTGGGGTGGAGGGTGCCCCGGCGGGCGGCGGGCTCGTCGGGGCCGGCCAGGACGAGCGTGGGGTAGTCGAGCAGCGTGGCGCCCGGGGCGGGGGGAGCCGGGGGCGCGGGCGGGGCCGCGGCGGCGCCGAACTCGTCGGCGAACGCGGCCTCGGCCGCCCCGCCCGCGGCGGAGCGGCGCGCGGAGCGATCCCGGCGGCCGAGCGGCGCGGGGGCCGCGGCGGCCGCCGGCGGGGGCAGCGGGGCACCGGGCTGCGGGGCGCCGGGGTGCGCGGGCGGCGGCCCGCCGTAGCCGGCGAAGCCGAGGGACGGGGCGGGCGCCTCGAAGGCCTGGACGCCGCCGCGGGTGCCGCCCGCCAGGGGTGCGCCGCCCGGTGCCATCGGGGCGGGGGGCGGTACGGGGCGCGGGAGCGGGGCGGCGGCCCCGACGAGGGCCGGTCCGCTACGGCGGGGCTCGGGGCGGGGACCCACCGCGTCGTAGCCGGTGAAGAGGTCGCTCAGCCCGGCCGGGGGCTCGCGCCAGCCGGAGGGCGGCGGGGCGGGCTGGCTGCGGCCGATCCGCAGCGAGCGCAGCTTCGGCAGGTCGGTGCGCCGCTCCAGGTCGGCGGTGGAGAGGGCGAGGCGGACGCCGGTCCAGTCCTCGCCGGTCCGCTGGGCGACGGAGGCGCGCAGGACCAGCCGGCCGGTGTCGGAGCCCTGCTGGTAGGAGAGCCGGTAGGCGGGCACCCAGCGGGCGGCGGGGACGCCGTACTCGAGTTCGATGTCGATCTCGGGGGCGGGTGCGGGTGCGGTGTCCTCGGGCCGGGAGTTCGCGGGCGCGGGAGCGGTGAGGGTGAGCAGGACGGTCGCGGAGGTCTCGACCGGCCGGGCCGGTCCGGCGGTGGACGAACGCGCCAGCCGGTCGGCGAGCGTCTCGGTCGCGTGCTCGGCCCGTTCGAGCTCCTCGGCCAGCTCGTCGGCGCGGAGGTGGAGCCGGGTGAGCCGCTCGTCGACGAACTCGGCCAGCTCCAGCCAGGCGTCGGCGGGCGTGCGGCGGAGCGGTTCGTCCCGGCGGCGGGCCGGCGGGACGGCGCGCAGCGCGGTCGTCTCCGCGATGGTGTCGAGGACCAGGCGCTGCCGCTCGCGGACGGCGGACTCGTGTTCCCGGGCGGCCTTCAACCGGCTGTGGAGCTCGGGGAGTTCGTCGAGGGAGCGGAGTTCGGCGACCGGTTCGAGGCGGGCCTCGGTGACGGCGGTGCCGGGCGGGCCGGAGAGCACCCGGGCCCGCAGCGACCGCCCGTCGAGCACCTGCGGCAGCCCGGTCAGCCGCAGTCGCCCGCCGGGCGGCAGGGCCACCCGGGCGCGCCGGCGGCAGACCGCGCCGACGGCGTGGACCACGACGGAGTCGAGCTCCGACGGATGGGCCGGTACCGCGGTTCGGTCGGACTGCTGTTCGTCGTCTGCCCTGTGCTGGTCGTCCACCCGGCCTACCCCTTCGTTCGCGCCGCTCGCGCCGACGGCGCGCTGCCGCCCCCTGGGCGGTCAGTCTGCCTCGCATCGGCGCGGGCGTCCTCGGATTTCGCCCGTGCTCGGCGTGTACGGCGTGCGTGTGCGGCGGTGTGTGTCCGCGCGTGTGCGGTGCGTGCGTGCTGGTGCGGTGCGTGGTGCGGTGTCCTGTGGTCGCGGTGTGTCGTGTTCGCGGTGCGGTGCGGTGCGGTGCGGTGCGGTGCGCGTGCGATGTGGTGTGGTGCGGTGCGGTGCGCGTGCGATGTGGTGCGCGTGGTGTCGCGTCAGGGGGGACGGAGCCGGTGGCCGCGCGGTTGCGGTCGGCGGGGGTGGACTGTGGCCGCGGGGGTGGTGGGGATGCGAGAGGATGGGCGGGCACGTCCAGGCCAGCCCCTTGAGGAGAGCCACCCCGCCATGCGCACTGCCGCCGTCGTCGGTACCGGACTCATCGGCACCTCCGCCGCCCTCGCCCTGACCGGACGCGGGCTGACCGTTCATCTGGAGGACGCCGACCCGGACGCGGCCCGTACCGCCGCGTCGCTCGGCGCCGGCACCACCGAGCCGGCCGACGGCCCGGTGGACCTCGCGATCATCGCGGTGCCGCCCGCCCTGGTCGGCAAGGTGCTCGCCGACTGCCAGCGGCGCGGACTGGCGCGCTGGTACACCGACGTGGCCAGCGTCAAGGACGGGCCCAGGGCCGAGGTGGCCGCGCTGGGCTGCGACACCGTCCACTACATCGGCAGCCACCCGATGGCCGGCCGCGAGCGCTCGGGCCCGCTGGCCGCGCGCGCCGACCTGTTCGAGGGCCGGCCCTGGGTGCTCACCCCCACCGCCGACACCGACACCGAGACGCTCAACGCCGTCCTGGAGCTGGTCGCCCTCTGCGGCGCGATGCCGATCGTGATGGACGCCGCCGCGCACGACCGGGCCGTCGCCCTGGTCTCGCACGCCCCGCAGCTGGTCTCCTCGCTGGTCGCGGCCCGGCTGGAGAAGGCCGACGAGACGGCCATAAGGCTCTCCGGCCAGGGTGTTCGGGACGTCACCAGGATCGCGGCCTCCAACCCGGGCATGTGGGTGGACATCCTCTCCGCCAACGCCGGCGCGGTCGCCGACATCCTGGAGGAGGTCGCCGTCGACCTCGGCGAGACCGTCGCCGCCCTGCGCTCGCTGCAGGCCACCGAGGAGGGCGAGCGCCGAGCGGGCGCCGCCGGGATCGAGACCGTGATGCGCCGGGGCAACGCCGGCCAGTCGCGGATCCCCGGCAAGCACGGTGCGCCGCCGACCCGGTACGAGACGGTGGCGGTGGTCCTCGGCGACCAGCCCGGCGAGCTGGGCCGGCTCTTCGGCGAGGTCGGCGCCGCCGGGGTCAACATCGAGGACGTCGTCATCGAGCACTCGTCGGGGCAGCAGGTGGGCTTCGTCCAGCTGTCGGTCGCGCCGGGCGCGGTGACGCCGCTCACCGTGGCGCTCCGGGCGAGCGGCTGGAGCGTCCGGGACTGAGGACCGGTACCCGAGGGGCCGGTGCGCGGCCGCCGGTAGGGGTGCCCGGCCGGTGCGGGGGCCGGATCAGGGGCCGGTTCGCGGGCCGGTACGCGGGCTGGTGCGGGGGCGGCGGTACGCGGGCCGGTTCGGGGGCGGCGGTACGCGGCCGGCACGGGGCCGCTTCCGGTGGAACGGAGCACCGGGGCGGGGTCTGGCGCCGGTCCATTAACCTGGAGGGAGACATCCCCCGGTTTTCAGGCTGTGCGGCTCGCGCCGTACAGGATTCAGGTTCGGGCTCAGGCCCAGAGAGAGGTTCGCCCCGTGGACACTGCCGACCGAGCGCACGCCCCGGTCGTCGTCGCCATCGACGGACCCTCCGGCTCCGGCAAGTCGACCGTCTCCCGGGCGGTCGCCGCCCGGCTGGGGCTGAGCTTCCTGGACACCGGCGCCATGTACCGGGCGCTGACCTGGTGGATGCTGGCCAACGACGTGGACATCGACGACCCGGAGGCCGTGACCGTGGCCTGCGGCAAGCCGGTGATCGTCTCCGGCACCGACGCGGCCGGCCCGACCATCACGGTGGACGGCCAGGACGTGTCCGGTCGGATCCGGGGGCCCGAGGTGACCGCGCAGGTCAGCGCCGTCGCCGCGGTGCCCGCCGTGCGGACCCGCCTGGTGGAGCTGCAGCGCGGCTGCGCCGAGGTCGCCGAGCGCGGCATCGTCGCCGAGGGCCGGGACATGGGCAGCGTGGTGTTCCCGGACGCCACCGTCAAGATCTTCCTGACCGCCTCGGTGGCGGCCCGGGCCGAGCGGCGGGCGGCCGAGCTGCGCGCCAAGGGCGTCGACGAGGCCACCATCGCCGAGATGGCTGCCGACCTGGTCCGCCGGGACAAGGCGGACTCCTCGCGCGAGACCGCTCCACTGACCCAGGCCGCCGACGCCGTCCTGGTGGACACCAGCGAACTCAGCCTGGAGCAGGTCATCGGCACGATAATCATGCTGGTGGAGGAGCGGGCCGGGCTGTCGGCGGTCTGAGCCGCCACCGGGCGCCGCCCGGGGGTCCCGTCCCCCGCGCCGTCCGGGATCCATCACTCCGGGCCCACCGCCCGGGGCACACCCTCCGCGGCCCTCGCCGGTCGCGGCCCGCTGTTCGGGAGCGCCCACGGGGCGCCTCCCTGGAAGTACGGAAGCGCCCGCGGGGCGCCTTCCTCGAAGTACTCGCGCTGCCCCGACCGGGGCAGGTACGCACGGCACGCCCCTGGGAAGGGCCGCGCCGGGAAACGGAAAACACGAACATGACCGCAGAGCACTCCGCCACCGAGCACGGTGAGCTGGACGCCGCCGAGTACGCCGAATTCATGGCGCTCGCCGCCGAGGAGGGGTTCGACCCCGAGGACGTCGACGGGCTCGGGGGCGCCGACCACGCGCCGCTGCCCGTGCTGGCCGTCGTCGGCCGCCCGAACGTCGGCAAGTCGACCCTGGTGAACCGCATCATCGGCCGCCGCGAGGCCGTCGTCGAGGACAAGCCGGGCGTCACCCGCGACCGGGTCAGCTACGAGGCCACCTGGAACGGCCGCCGCTTCAAGGTCGTCGACACCGGCGGCTGGGAGATCGACGTCCTCGGCATCGACGCCATGGTGGCGGCGCAGGCCGAGCTGGGCATCGAGACCGCCGACGCGGTGCTCTTCGTGGTCGACGCCACCGTCGGCGCCACCGACACCGACGAAGCCCTGATCAAGATCATTCGCCGGGCCGGCAAGCCGACCGTGCTCTGTGCGAACAAGGTCGACGGCCAGTCCACCGAGGCGGAGGCCGCGTACCTGTGGTCGCTAGGCCTCGGCGAGCCCTTCCCCGTCTCCGCCCTGCACGGCCGCGGCTCCGGTGACCTGCTCGACGCCGTCATGGCCGCCCTGCCCGAGGCCCCGCCGCAGACCTTCGGCGTCGCCGCCGGCGGCCCGCGCCGGGTCGCGCTGATCGGCCGGCCCAACGTCGGCAAGTCCAGCCTGCTCAACAAGGTCGCCGGCGAGGAGCGGGTGGTCGTCAACGAGCTGGCCGGCACCACCCGTGACCCGGTCGACGAGATGATCGAACTGGGCGGCAAGACCTGGAAGTTCGTCGACACCGCCGGTATCCGCCGCCGGGTCCACCTGACCGCCGGCGCGGACTTCTACGCCTCGCTGCGCACCTCCGCCGCCCTGGAGAAGGCCGAGGTCGCGGTCGTGCTGGTCGACGCCAGCGAGACCCTGGCCGAGCAGGACACCCGGATCATCTCGATGGCCGTCGAGGCCGGGCGCGCCGTCGTCATCGCCTACAACAAGTGGGACCAGCTCGACGAGGAGCGCCGCTTCTACCTGGAGCGCGAGATCGAGCGCGATCTCGTCCAGGTGCAGTGGGCGCCCCGGGTCAACGTCTCGGCGAAGACCGGCCGGCACATGGAGAAGCTCGTCCCGGCCATCGAGACCGCCCTCGCCGGGTGGGAGACGCGCATCCCGACCGCGCGCCTGAACGCCTTCCTCGGCGAGCTGGTCGCGGCGCACCCGCACCCGATCCGCGGTGGCAAGCAGCCGCGCATCCTGTTCGGCACCCAGGCGGGTACCCGCCCGCCGCGCTTCGTGCTGTTCGCCTCGGGCTTCCTGGAGGCCGGGTACCGCCGCTTCGTCGAGCGCCGGCTGCGTGAGGAGTTCGGCTTCGTCGGCACGCCGATCTCGATCTCGGTGCGGGTGCGGGAGAAGCGCAAGCGCAAGTAGTCGCCGCCGCTGCGCCCGGTCGGCCGCCGCGCCCTGGTGGCGGGCCGGCCGGCCCGGTGGTCCGGTGGTCTGTCGGCCCGAGGGGGGTCGACGTAACGCTTGGACAGGAGGGCCCCCGCCGTTTCGACGGCGGGGGCCCTCCTGCGTGCGGGGGCGGGTGCCCCGGCGGGTGCTCCGGCGGGTGCGGGCCGGTGCGAGCCGGTGCGTGGGCCGGGTCAGTGCTGGTCGCTGCTGCGGCCCGGGGGGAGCGAGAGCAGGTTGCGGTGGCGTCCGCCGGTGGCCGGACCGGCGGTGGTGCCGCTGCCGTTGCTCATCACCGGCGCCGGCGCCGGTGCCGGGGCGGGCATCGGGTGCGGCACGGGCCCCAGGTAGCCGGCCGCGACCCAGCCCTGGCCGTTGGCGAACTGGGCGGCGGGCTGGGCGGGTTGACCGACCTGGCCGAGCCCGTCGCTGGTGGGGTCCGCGGGAGTGTGCGGGGCCCCGGTGTGCTGGGTGCCGGTGTGCTGGCTCGCGGTGTGCTGGGCATGGTTGGTGTGGGTGCCGCTGCTGTGGGTGCCGGTGCTGTGGGTGCTGCCGGTGTGGTGCCCGGTGTGGCCCTGGCCGTTCTGCTGGTTCGGCATGAACTGGGGGAGGCCGGCGGCCTGGCCCGCGTACGTCTGGAACGCCTGGTGCTGCGGCGGGTACGGACGGGGCTCGGCGAGCACCGGGTAGCCGTCGCGGACGGCGAAGCCCGCGAACCTCAGGTTCTCCTCGCCCGAGCGGTCGCCGGGCAGCGCGCGGAACAGCCGCCGGTACTCGGAGTACAGCTCGTCGTAGATCGGCGTGGCCGAGTGGGGGTGCTCAGCGTCGAACGACGGGCGCATGCCCGGGATCACTCGGGGGGCGGTGGTGGACCGGCGGTGGGAAGCGGAGACGTCGTAGCTGTACACACAGGGGCCAACGAGCGAGTCCCCCGGGGGATGCGGGGTGTCCGGCCCCGGCCGGAAGGTTGGCCTGTGCCGGTCGGGGTGCGGACCGGTCCGGGGCGGGCCTTCCGGCCGGGGCGGGCTCCCGGCAGGGGGTTCGGCCGGGGTTGGGCTTCCGGCCGGGGCGAGGCGAGGCGGGCTGGGGGTGTCGGGGAGGCTCAGGTGCCCGCGAGCGGGAGGGAGGCGCCGACCACCTGTCCCAGGGCGACGGCACGCTCCAGCGCCTGGCGCAGCAGGTCCTCGCGCGGCTGCCGGCCCACCATGCCCGCCGGGACCGCGTACATGGTCACCTCCGTGAGCTGGTTGGCGGCGAACCTCCAGGCGTCGGTGACCTGGAGCGGCTGGTGGGCCTGCCACCAGCCGGTGCTGCCCCCGGCGGCCGCGGGCTGCAGGATCGCGTGCAGCTTGCCCATCGCCACCAGGACGGACCAGCCGGCCAGTTGGTCCGGCGTCTTGTCGAGGTCGGTGACGGGCTGGAAGCCGGCGTCCTGGAGGAGGTCCAGGAACTCGTCGGTGCCCGAGGTGTTGCCCGGCCGGCCGACCGGTCCGGTGGGCTCGACGACGACCGCGGCGTGACCGGTGTCGCCGTGCAGGACCAGCCCGCAGGTGATGCCGAGGATGGCGGCCTGGCCGGGCGCGGTGGCCTGGGCGCCGGCGGACGGGGCCGGGTTCGGGACGGCGGGTCCCGGGATCGCGGGGCCCGGGACGGCGGGCGCCTCGGTCTGCGCCTGGCTGATGCTGCGCACCGCGCCCACCAGCTGCTCCTCGGAGACCGGCACCACCTGGGAGGGGATGCAGCGGGCATGGGCGAAGGCGAGCACCGCCGTCTCCTCGCCGACGAACAGCACCGTGCTGGTGGGCTCCTGGAGCGAGTCACCGGGGGTGCGGCAGGACGTGCACTCGTAGCTGTCGGGTGTGTGGGCGCCGCCGAGCAGGCGGTCTGCCTCGTCGTCGCCGATCTCGGATCGGACCTCGTCGCTGACGGCGAGCATGCGCGGCACTGGGACTCCTCGGTTGTCGGGTTCGCCGGCGGTCAGGGGTGACGCGGGCGGGCGGTGGGGCTGGGTGTGGCTGGTGCAGTAGGTGGAGCGGGTAGCGCTGGTGTGGCTGGAAGAGCTGGTGGATCGGGTGGAGGGCCGCTGGGGTGGGCGCTCGGGTCGGGCCGGGGTCGGTCGTCGGGGGTGGGACCGGGTTGGGACGGGGCGGGACAGGCGGTGGGGCGAGGGGCCCTTTCCGGCCGCCTTTACCAACGGACCCCTGTGGCAGGGGTCACGGGTGGACACCGAGGGTGACGGGAATTGCCCCTGATCCGACCGCGTGACGTGGTCGAATGCTCACAATCTGTCGATGTCGGCGGTAGGAGTGCCGGAATGAAACCGTGAGGTGGGTCACGGCCGGGCAATGTTTGATCTAGGAAATGACGGTTATATCGGACATTCTGGACGTGCTTGCATGGTCATTACCGCCGGTAACGCCTTGCTGAGCTGGGCAGACCGTCGGGTGTTTGGCTCCGTGGTGACCTGACTCGTAGCTTCATTGGCGGTGCAACGAGCACCACCCGGGTTCACCTCCGACGCACAGCCCACCGGCTCACCCCGGCGCGGGCCGTGCCCACCGATGCGACCGCTCGATCTGGTCGCCGGTGCGTGGTGGGTGGCCGGGGCGGCGCGGCACGTCCGACACGTGCCCGGCCGCCCGATGGACGCGGCGAGCGATTCGACTCCTTCGAGGGTCTGGTTCCGCATGCCCGCCCGGGGCTGTCGAGAGGAACCTCATGACCTTCCGTAACGAGACCGCCGCTGCCACCACCTCCACCGTCACCAAGCGCAACCGCGTTCGGATGGCTGTTGTCGCGGGTGCCGCTGTCGCGGCCCTGCCGGTGGCCGGCCTCGTCACGGCCAACTCGGCCTCCGCCGCCTCCGTCTCGACCTGGGACGCGGTTGCCCAGTGCGAGAGCGGCGGCAACTGGGCCATCAACACCGGCAACGGCTTCTACGGCGGCCTGCAGTTCACCTCCAGCACCTGGGCCGCCTTCGGTGGCACCGCCTACGCCGCGCAGGCCAACCTGGCCACCAAGGCGCAGCAGATCTCCGTCGCCGAGAAGGTGCTCGCCTCGCAGGGCCCGGGCGCCTGGCCCGTCTGCTCCGTCAAGGCCGGTCTGACCAAGGGCGGCACCCCGGCCGCCGTCGACACCTCCGTCGCCGCGAAGCCGGCCGCCCCGGCCGCCACCGCTGCGCCGAAGACCGTCGAGGCCCCCAAGGCCGCGCCGAAGACCGTCGAGGCCCCCAAGGCCGCGCCGAAGACCGTCGAGGCCCCCAAGGCCGCGCCCAAGGCTGCCGAGGCCCCCAAGGCCGCGCCGAAGTCCTCGGACGCCGCCGCCTCCTGGAAGGCCGAGAAGCCGGCCAAGCCCGCGAAGCCCGCCGCTCCGGCCTCGAACGACGCCAAGGCGGTCACCGGTGGCAGCTACACCGTGAAGGCCGGTGACACCCTCAGCACCATCGCCGCTGCCCAGGGCACCGACTGGCACGAGCTGTACAACGCCAACGCCAAGGTCATCGGCGGCAACCCCGACCTGATCTTCCCGGGCCAGACCCTGACCGTCTGACCTTTCGGAGACTGTCTGATCCCCGGGGGACCGTGTGATCCCTCGGGGTCGGCCGACTTCTCGGGTCCGACGGACCTCTCGGGTCCATAAGGATCCCGCCCGTCCGTCGTGCCCTCCGGTCCGTCGTGCCCTCCGGTGCGACCAGGGCCGCCGGTTCGGCCGGGCCGCCTGTTCCAGGTGGCCGCCGTACTCCGGACATGCTGTTCGAACGGCCGCTTCTCCGCTGTGCGGGGGAGCGGCCGTCGGCGTGTCCGGCGCGTCGGGACGGGCCGGGGAGAGGTGCGCTTAGGGTCGGCTGCTGTGCCTTCTCAGCGTTCATAGGATCAGCCGTGAATCCTTCGTACCGACCGGTCATCCGGTGCGGTCCTCGGCTGCCGGCGCCCTCCTCGCGCCCCTTGTCGCCCTCGTCCTCGCCGTCGCGCTGGCCCTCGTGCTCCTGCCGGCCGTGGTGCCGCTCCCGGCCGGCCGGGCCCGGGCCGCTTCGACGGTGGCGGACATGATCTGGGACGAGCTCGCCGAGTGCGAGAGCGGCGGCGACTGGCGGGCCGCCACCGGCAACGGCTACTTCGGCGGCCTGCAGATCTGGCCGCCGACCTGGGAGGAGGCGGGCGGTCTGCGTTTCGCCGACCGCCCCGACCGGGCGAGCCGGCGCCAGCAGACCACCGTGGCCGAGGAGATCCTCCATCTGCAGGGGTGGGAGGCGTGGTCGGCCTGTGCCCGGGAGATCGGGATGATCGGTGGAGGGCCCGACCGCGACTGATCGGGTCCTGCGCCCGCTCGCCCTGCCGGGCGCCCGGTGAGTGCGGGAGGATGGTGGCGTGATCCAGGGCGAACTGTTCGGTACGGGTTCCGGTCGCGACCTCGGGTCGGGTGCCGGTCGCGTCGCGGGGGCCGGTGCCGGTCGCGACCTCGGGTCCGGGCGCGTGCTCGGGTCCGGTGCCGGGTCGGGCGCTGACGGGACTTCCGTGCCCGAGCGGTCCGAACCGGCGCCCGGTGCGGTGCTCGTCCCCGGCTGGCTCGACGCCGAAGCCCAGCTCCGCCTGGTCGCCGCGTGCCGGGAGTGGGCCCGGCCGCCGGCGGGGATGCACGCCGTCCGGATGCCGACCGGCGGCATGATGTCGGTCCGCATGGTCGCCCTGGGCTGGGACTGGTACCCCTACGGCTACCGTCGCGTCGCGGCCGACGGCGCACCGGTCAAGGCGTTCCCGCCGGAGCTCGCCAGGCTCGCCCGCGGCGCGGTCGACGCGGCGTACGGCGAGGCCGTCGACACGATCGCGGGCGCCGCCGGGTACGAACCGGACATCGCGATCGTCAACCACTACCCGCACGGCGCGAAGATGGGGCTGCACCAGGACCGCGACGAGCGCACGGACGCGCCCGTGGTCTCGCTCTCCCTCGGCGACACCTGCCTCTTCCGGCTCGGCAACACCCGCACCCGCACCCGGCCGTGGACCGACCTGGAACTGCGCAGCGGTGACCTGCTGGTGTTCGGCGGACCGGCTCGCTTCGCGTACCACGGGGTGGTGCGCACGCTGCCCGGCACGGCGGATCCGGCGCTCGGGCTGACCGGCCGGCTCAACATCACCGTCCGCCAGTCGGGCCTGTGACGGCGGCGCGGCCGGCGTCCGTGCGCGGAGCCTTCGGCGTCCGGGCGGTGCTCGCGGTGTCCCTTCGCGGCGCCGGCGGTGCCCGGTTACGGCGCTGGCGGTGCCCCGTCTGCGGCGTTCGCGGTGTCCGGGCGGAGCTCTACGCCGGCATGTTCGAAGCGATGGGCCCTCGTTCGAGTGAATCGGTGGAGGGGTGCGGGGTCGAGGGGAATGCCCTGGCTCGCTGAAGGATTCGACTGGGCGGGAGAATTCGATAGAACGGGCGTCGGCAGCCGGGCGGGCATCTCCGTCCGGGCCGGCCACCCGGAGAGGAAGCGCACGCATGGGTACCCCTGTCGACGAACTCGTCGAGCTGCTGGACCTTGAGCAGATCGAACTGAACATCTTCCGCGGGCGCAGCCCGGAGGAGGCGCTGCAGCGGACGTTCGGCGGCCAGGTCGCGGGCCAGGCGCTGGTGGCGGCGGGGCGCACGGTGGACGGCGACCGCCCCGTCCATTCGCTGCACGCCTACTTCCTGCGCCCCGGTGTGCCCGGCGTGCCCATCGTCTACCAGGTGGACCGGATCCGGGACGGCCGCTCCTTCACCACCCGCCGGGTGCTCGCCATCCAGGGCGGCCGCTCGATCTTCGCCCTCACCGCCGACTTCCACGTCCCCGAGGAGGGCAGCATCGAGCACCAGTACCCGATGCCCGCCGTCGCCGCCCCCGAGGACCTGCCGAGCGCGCTGGAGGAGGTCGGGTCCCGGCTCGGCGAGCTGCCCCCGTTCATCAGCCGCCGCCAGCCCTTCGACATCCGCTACGTCGACCGGCTGCGCTGGACCAAGGAGGAGCTGGCCGGCGTCGAGGCCCGCAGCGGTGTCTGGCTGCGCACCAACGGCGCCCTGCCCGACAACCCGCTGATCCACGTCTGCGCGCTCACCTACGCGAGCGACATGACGCTGCTCGACGCCGTCCGCGCCCCCGTCGAGCCGCTCTGGGGCACGCGCCACTTCGACATGGCCTCGCTGGACCACGCGATGTGGTTCCACAGACCGTTCCGGACCGACGACTGGCTGCTCTACCAGCAGGAGTCCCCGATAGCCCACGGCGCCCGCGGTCTCGCGCGCGGGCAGATCTTCGACCGCCACGGGCAGCTGGTGGTGTCCGTGGTGCAGGAGGGGCTCTTCCGACCGCTGAAGGGCTGACCCGCCCCTCGGCGCCCGGGTGGGGCCCGCCGTCCGTCCCGTCGGACCTGCCGGGAATGATCCACCCCGGTGATCGGCGTTGACGTGATGACGGACACCGCACGGGCGGTGCCGGACTGTCCGCCGGGCCCCGGTGCCCGGCGGACAGTCCGGCGGGCCCGGACAGACTGGGAGGGCACACCGATGACGGCGATAGCCGCGGAGGACTGGAAGCACTGGAGCGAGGGCCGCGCTGCGGCGGTGAGTGCCCGCCACGGCCAGCTGGCGCTCACCGGTACGCACTGGCTGGAGCCGGACCCCGCCGGGATACCCGGCGTGCCCGGCCGCTGGTGGGCCGACGCGGAGGGCGTCCGGCTCCGGGCGACGGCGTCCGACGGCATCACCGTCGCGGGCGCGTTCGCCCCGGTCGACGGCGAGGTGCTGCTCCGCCCGGACACCGACCCGGCCGCGGACACCGCCTCGGTCGGGGACGTGCTGCTCGTCCCGATCGAGCGCGAGGGTGAACTCGCCCTGCGGGTCTTCGACCCGGCCTCACCCGGGCGGCACTCCTTCGCCGGCATCTCCGCGTACCCCTACTCGCCGGAATGGGCCGTGCCGGCGGTCTACACCCCCTTCGAGGGCGAGGCCCGGGCCGTCCTCGTCCCCAACGCGGACGGCAAGGACCGCCCGCTGACCCTCACCGGCCGGATCTCCTTCACCGTGGCGGGCGAGCACCGCACCCTGACGGTCGGCAGCGCGGGCCGCGGGCTCAGCGGGGTCATCGCGGACGCGAGCAGCGGCGCGGACACCTACCGCTTCCGCTTCATCAGCCTTCCCGAGCCCGATGCGGACGGCCGTACGGTGCTGGACTTCAACCGCGCCTACCTGCCGCCGTGCGCCTTCGCCGACCACTTCATCTGCCCCTTCCCGCCGCCGGGCAACCGGCTGGACTTCGTGGTCGAGGCGGGCGAGAAGCAGGTCCTGACCCGGTAGCCGCCGCCACCGCCGTCGCTGCCGCGGCTCACCGGGGGTGCGGCCGGCCGGTGAGGCCGCCCAGCCCAGCGGGGCCGCGGCCGCTCGGCCAGGACCCCGGTGGGCTGGGCGCGCGGGCGGAGGTCGAATATGGGGGGCTGTGTCGACCAATCATCCTGCCAATTCGGATGCCGCGCCGCCCGCGGCCGCCTCCGCGCCCCCGGTACCTGTCGTGCCCCGGGCACCTGTCGTGTCCCCGGTTCCCGCGGCGCCCCCGGGGCCGGCCGCGGCCCCTGGGGGCCTTGAGGGTGGTCCCTCCCCGGCCCCGGCCGTGAAGTCCCCCGCCGCGTCCGTCGAACCCCCCGCAGCGCCGGCAGAGCTCCCCGCCTCGTCCGCGCGCTGGTACCGCAAGGCCTTCGCCGACCTCAGCCCGCTGCGCGACAACGTCGACTACCGGCGGGTCTGGTTCGGGCAGGCGGTCTCGTCGATCGGCCAGCAGATGACCGCCGTGGCCGTCTCCGTCCAGGTCTACGACATGACCGGCTCCAGCTTCGCCACCGGCCTGGTCGGGCTCTTCTCCCTCTTCCCGCTGGTCGCCTTCGGCCTCTACGGCGGCGCGATCGCCGACACCGTGGACCGGCGCAAGCTCGGCCTGATCGGCTCGGCCGGCCTCGCCGCGGTCTCCGCCGTCCTCGCCGCCCAGGCCTTCGCCGGGCTCGGCCTCGTCGTCGTCCTCTACGCCGCCGTCGCGGTCCAGGCGGGCTTCTTCGCACTGAGCTCGCCCGCCCGGTCGGCGATGATCCCCCGCCTCGTCCCGAGCCACCAACTCCCCGCCGCCAACGCCCTGAACACCGTCAGCATGAACCTCGGCCTCACCGTCGGCCCCATGCTCGGCGGCGTCCTCATCGGCGCCTGGGGCACCCAGGCCGCCTACCTGGTCGACACCGTGGCCTTCGCCGCCACCCTGTACGCGATGTGGCGCCTGCCCGCGATGCGCCCGCTCGGCGACCGCCGCGGCCGCGCCTCCGTCCTCGACGGCCTGCGCTTCCTGCGGGAGCAGCCGAACCTGCGCACCAGCTTCCTGGCCGACCTGGCCGCGATGATCTTCGGTATGCCGCGAGCCCTCTTCCCCGCCATCGCGGTCACCTTCTACGCCGGCGACGCCCGCACCGTCGGCCTGCTGGTCGCCGCCCCCGCGGTGGGCGCCCTGACCGGCGCCCTGTTCTCCGGCTGGGTCGGCCGGGTCAACCGCCAGGGCGTGGCCGTCCTCGCCGCCGTCGCCGCCTGGGGCCTCGCCATCGCCGCCTTCGGCCTGATCCACAACCTCTGGCTCGGCCTCCTCCTGCTCGCCGTCGCCGGCTGCGCCGACACCGTCAGCATGATCTTCCGCAACACGATGATGCAGGTCGCGGCCCCCGACGAGATGCGCGGCCGCCTCCAGGGCATCTTCATCGTGGTCGTCGCCGGCGGCCCCCGCCTCGGCGACTTCGAGTCCGGCACCGTCGCCTCCCTCACCAACCCCGCCACCTCCGTCATCAGCGGCGGCCTGGCCTGCGTCGCCGCCATCGCCCTGCTCGCCGCCCGCCGCCCCGCCTTCCTCCGCTACGACGCCCGCCACCCGACCCCCTGACACCACCGCCATACCTGGCAACGAGCACCCCCCGACGTGCTGTATTGTTTTCCACGTCGCCGGGACAACGGCGACAAGGTCGAGAAGCCCCACAGCAGAGCCCCCCAGGCCCCGCCGAAGGCACCGAGACCACGGGACGTGGCGCAGCTTGGTAGCGCACTTGACTGGGGGTCAAGGGGTCGCAGGTTCAAATCCTGTCGTCCCGACAGTGATGTCGGAAGGCCGTCGGCCTGGGAGCGATCCCAGGCCGACGGCCTTTTTGTTGATGGGCCGACAGGTGGTTCGCGATGGTGGTGTCGGCGACTGGGGCGTTGGCGGGTGGGAGCGGAGTGCTTGGGGCTGGTGGTCGGGGTCAGTGGCGGCCCAGGACTTCGGCGAGGCGGCTTACTCCGTCGGTGCCGTGGCCGAGGGCGATGGTGCGGCGGACCAGGCCCTCGGCGGCGCGCATCAGTCCGGACTCGATGCCGTGCGACTCGGCGGTGTGCACGACGTGGGCCATGGTGGAGACCGCCGAGGTGAGCGGGTTGATCGCGCCCGAGTAGCTGCCGCTGTCGAAGTCCTCGGCGAACTCGGCGAACAGCGGGGGCAGGATCGCACCGATTCCCTGGGCGAACGGCGCCAGCTCCCGCCCGGCGATGCCCTCGGCCTTGGCCAGCGCCAGCGCGTGCACGAAGCCGGCCATCGCCGTCCAGAAGATGTCCAGCAGTGCGATGTCGAAGCCGGCTGCCCGGCCGATCTCCTCGCCGAGGTGGGTGTGGGTGCCGCCGAGCGCCGCCAGCACCGGCGCGTACCGCTCGTAGAGGTCGGCGGGCCCGCTGTGGATGAAGACCGCCTCCGGGGAGCCGATGCTCGGGGCCGGCGTCATGATGGCGCCGTCCAGGTACCCGATGCCGTGCTGCGCCGCCCAGGCGGCCGTGGCCCGGGCGCGGTCCGGTGAGTCGGCGGTCAGGTTGACCAGCGTCCGGCCCTTGAGCGCGGCCTCCACCTCCTCGCGGTGCAGCACGGCGTCCGAGGCGTCGTAGTTCACCACGCAGATGACGGTCAGCTCGCTCGCGGCCACGGCCTCCTCGGTCGTGGCCGCGCTCACGGCGCCCCGGGCGACCAGTGCGGCGTCCCGGCCCGGGGTGCGGTTCCAGACCGTGGTGTGGACGCCGGCGTCCAGGAAGGCGCCGGCCAGCGCGCGTCCCATCGGCCCGAGACCGAGCACGGTGACGGTGGGCCGGGTGAGGTTGGTGGACATACTTCATCTCCTGTAGACATGGTGGTGGACAGCGACGACTCCGGGGGGAAGAGATGACGCGCGGTCAGGCCGTGAACCCGAACGTGTGCGGGGTGACCGCCGTGGTCGCCGTGATCGACGGGAAGTGGAAGACATCCCTGCTCTGGCTGCTGGAGGCCGGCCCGCAGCGCCCCGCCGAACTGCGCCGACTGCTGCCCGGCCTCAGTGAGAAGGTCCTCACCCAGGCCCTGCGCGAGATGGAGTCCGACGGCCTGGTGCACCGCGAGGTGTACGACATCCTTCCGCTGAAGACGGTCTACTCCCTGACCGACTTCGGCCGCCGACTCTCCGACGCGCTCGGCCCGATCTCCGACCTGGGCCACGAGCGGCTCGACCGGATGGCGGCCGCGCAGGTGGAACAGGTCGAGCAGGTGGAACGGGTCGGACAGGTCGAACTGCCGACCTCCTGACTTGCTGTCATTTCTCTTTGCTCTCCCGGGGACCAGTCTTATCGCGCTGCGCCTCGCTGCCCAGTACGCACAAAAAGGTGGCTACCGGGTAGGGGCGCGTCGCACCACACCCACTGCCACGCGCGAGGCCGCACGTGGCAGTGGGTGTGGTGCGACGGCACGTGGGCTCCGGCCGGGTGTGGGTGGGTCAGAGGATGAGGTAGATCGCGGCCGCGAGGATGACTGCCAGGCCGACCACGGTGCCGCAGAGGATGAGGATGTTCCGGCTCTGGGGGTCGGGCGGGGGCGGAGGGGGCCGGCGGGGTGGGGACGGGACCGGGGGCGGGGCAGGGCGTCGGTCGGGTGGTGGGGGGTCGGGTGGGGCGGAGGGGCGTGGCGGGTCGGTGGGTGGGGTGAGGGTGCCGGGGGGGAGTTCGTGGAGGAGGCGTTGCCACAGTTCGGGTGGGAGGTCGGGGGGTGCGGCCTTGGCGCCGGGGGGTGGGACGAGGTGGCGCAGCAGCTCGTGTTCGACCGCGGTGCCCTCGTAGAGGAGCGCGGTCAGCAGGGCGTCGAGGGCCGGTGCGTGGCGCCGGTCGCGGACGTGCGGGGTGACGGCCCACTGGAACAGCCAGGCTGCGCGGCGGGCGAGTTCGGTGGTGGACTCGGCGGACGGGTCGGGCCGGCCCCGGTCGGTGCGGTAGAGGTAGAGCCGCTGGTCCAGGACCTCCGCGCAGAGGCGGTGTTCGTCCTCCGGGTGCCGCTGGGGGCTGCGGCGGTGGAGGACGAGCAGCAGGCGGCGGGTGGCCGGGTCCGGGAGGTCCTCCTCGCGCAGGATGTCGAGCAGGGGCCGGTCGCCGATGCCGTCGGTCAGCCGTAGCAGGTAGGGCAGCAGGTCGTTGGTCGAGCCGGGCCGGAGCAGGGCCCGGCGCAGTTCTTCGGTGGGCGGCACCGCCGGCGGGGCGGGGCGCTTGGGCGGGACGTAGACGGGCTGGTCGTCGGGGTCCGGGTCGGGGACTGGGGCGGGGCCCGGGGCGGGATCCGGTCTGGCCGCCCGGACGCCGAGGGTGCGGGCGAGGCGCCGCAGGCGCTCCTCGGCCGGCCAGGTCGCGGCGTCCCGCAGCTCGCCGGTCAGTTCGGGCAGACCGGCCGTCCGGCGGCCGGTGGTCTCCAGACAGCGTTCGACCAGGCGGGCCGCCAGCTCGTGGGCGAGGTCGGCCTCGGGGCGGCGCGGGTCCACCCGGGAGCGGGGCTGCTGCTGCCCGGAGTCGGTCGCCCAGTCGGCGACCCAGGTGACCAGCAGGTCGTGGCGGTCCGTCACGTCGTAGGTCGCGAAGGTCCACGGCTGCTGGAGCCAGGTGTGGCCGAAGATCTCGTGCAGGCCGCTGATCACCGCGGCGGACGGGTTCCGCTCGGGCCAGCCCGGCAGGGCGTCGCTGCGCAGGGAGAGGCGGTGCCGAGGACGGCGCAGCAGGGCCGCGGTGGCGACGGTGAGCGCGTCGGTCACCCCGGCGATCCGGGCCGGCGTGTCGGCCCAGGTCTGTTCGGCGCTGTCCCGCAGCAGGGCCCGGGAGACGGGCGGGCAGCGGTCGGTGGCCTCCTCGGCGAACCGCTTCGTGCCGAACGACCAGTCGCGCAGCGCCAGGGAGAGCCGGGCGCCGAGCACCTCCTGGTGGCCGAGCAGCAGGTGGCAGGCGGTGTTGGGCCGCCCGCCCAGATCGGCGGTCGGCCACCGCCGGATGACCGCCGCCTCGCCGCGCTTGGTGACCGTCCGGACCAGGCTGGGGCGCAGCGCGCCGTCCACCCTGAGCAGCGGGGCGAGCTCGCGGGCCAGCTCCTCGGCGCGTTCCGGCGGGCAGGACCACGCGGCGGCGGCCATGCCCGCGCCGCGCCGCCCCAGATTGCCCTGCCAGCGGAACACGATCTGGTCGACGGTGCTGTCGGGGGCAGTGGCGCCCGGGGCGCTCATCCGGTCACCTCCCCGGGGGCGTGGCCGTCGGCCAGCTCGATGATGCCGTGCATGGCGAGCAGCGAGATCAGCGGCTCCAGCACCCGCTGCGCCCGGACGCCGCGCGGGTAGCGGCTGTCCTCCTGCCGCCCGCCGGTGGCGGAGGAGATGTGCAGGGTGCAGTGCAGGGCGGTGTCGAAGGGGCGCAGCCAGGCCTTCCCGGCGTGGCGGTGCAGCAGCGCGTACACGTCGCGGCTCTCCTCAAAGAGCCGTCGGCGGCTCAGCGGAAGGTGGCCGGGCTCGGTCAGCCAGCGGTCCACGGGGGGCTCGGAACGCAGCAGGTCGGCCTTGGCGACCACGACCGCCGAGGGGACGGTGAGGTACGGGCCGTTGCGGGGGATGCGGTCCAGGGCGGTGGCGAACGCCGGGTCCCCGTCCCGGTTGACGTGCAGGCCGAGCGCGGTGCGGATCTCGTCGAGCTGCGGCAGCGGCATGGCGAGGGTGGGGTCGACGACGAAGACCAGGGCGTCGATGCCGAGGAGGAACCGCAGCAGCGCGTCGGTGCGCAGGAGGTCCTCGCCGGCGAGGTCGAAGAAGGCCAGCGGGCGGACCCGGCCGCGCGCGTCGGTGATCAGCAGGGACTCCACGAAGCGGGCGGAGTCGCCGGCGCCGAGCCCGGCGGTGTGGGCGAGCACGTTGCCGTCGCGCAGCGGCACCACGCGGTCGTTGAGGAAGCTGGCGTGCTGCTCCGGGTTGACGGACTGCCAGCTGACGCCGTAGGGCTTCAGCCGGTCGTCGGCGATCTCGGCGATCATCTGGGTCAGCAGGTGGCTCTTCCCGGTGTTCGACTGGCCGATCATGGCGACGGTCAGCGGACGCCCGTTGGTCAGGTAGGGGACGGGGATGTGGTGCGGCGGCGTCGCCGGACCGCCCTCGCAGAGCTGGAAGGCGCCGCGCAGCTCGTCGGCGAGCACCCGCGGGTTCTGCTGGTCGGCGAACCGGTAGGGCTGGAGGTCCTGGACGGCGTCGGGCACGTAGAGGGCGTTCGGGTCGAACCGGATGGGTTCCAGGCAGTAGGGGCAGAGCACGCCGCCGGGGTCGGCGGCCGGGTACCCGTACGGCGCGCCGTCCGGGCCGGCCGTCGCGTCCTGGTCGGCGGCCGCCGGGGCGCCGTACCCGGGGAGCGCGGCGTACCCGGGCAGCCCGGTGTCGCCGGGGTGCTTGAGGGCGACGGCCCGGTCGAACTCGGCGCGGTGCCGGCCGAGGCCGTCGCCGCCGGCGGTGCGGCCCGCGCCCGGGCGCCGGTCGGGCGCGAGCAGGCCGAGGAGCGCGGCCGGGGCGGGCCGGTCGGCGGCGCGGGGGGCGAAGGAGGACCGCATGGTGTGGGCGAGCGAGCGGTGGTCCGCGAGGTCGGCGGGCTCCCGGTCCGGGTCGCCGGGCCGCCCGGTGACCAGGCGGTACATCACCTGGGCGGTGCTCCAGAGGGCGTCCCGCGGGTCGGTGTGCCCGGTGCCGCCGCGCACCTCCGGCGAGGCGTACGGCGCGGGGCCGCGCGGGGTGCGCGGCCGCCCTGTGTGGGCCACCGCGTCCAGGCCCCACAGCTGGACGGCCCGGCCGTCCCAGCGGACGGCGGCGGGGGTGATGCCGTGGTGGACGAGGCCGAGTTCGGCGAGCAGGGCGGTGGCGTCGACGAGGTCCCGTTCGACGGTGCGCAGCTGGGTGACGGCGAGGCCGTGCAGCCGCTCGGCCGGGGTGCCGCGCGGCGGCCGGTAGAGCACGAACGGCTCGGCGACGTCCAGGTCGTAGCCGATCACCACGGGGAAGAGCCGGGCGAACTCGGTGTCCCCGAACGTGCGGTGCAGCCGCAGGGCGGTCGCCGCCTCGGTGTCGAGCGCGTCGCGGGCGGCGTCCGTGACCCCCGTGCCGGGGGGCGCCGCCGCCCGGACCTGCACGCACTTGACCGCGCCGTCGAGCAGGGTGTTCCGCATCAGGGGGGCGTCGCGGACCACCGGCCCGGTCGGGTCGGGGCCGAACCTCGCGGTGGCGAGCAGGCGTCGCCCGGCGGGCGTCAGGTAGGGCAGGTCGACGCCCTTGGGGCGGCCGGGGTCGCGGGGGCTCCGCGGCCGGACGGGCCCGGTGGTGCTCACCACTGCTCCTCCTCCTCGGGCAGCGACACGTGCCGCTGCCGGACGGTCTCGACGACGCCGGCCCGCAGCGCGGTGAGCCGCAGCTGCCCGGCGTAGCGGCCGGCCGCCGTCCGGACGTCCCGGACCTCGGGTCGGCCGGGCGAGGTCCGGTGCCCGCCGGAGCCGTCCTGGGCGGCCTCCGGGGCGAACCGGATCAGGGCGACGGCGTCGGGGTTGCGGCTGAGCAGGTCCAACTGCTCGGCCGAGTTCAGCCGCAGCAGGCCCTGGCCGTCCTGGTCGGGGCCGGCCGCGTCGGCGGCCCGGCGGATGTCGATGCCGAGCAGCCCGGCCGGGCCGCTGCGGGCCCGGTGCGGCGCGGCGAACGGCGGGGCGGGCAGGACGTCGTTGCGCCGCAGGTGGTCACGGGCCACCGCGAGCAGCTCGCGCACCCGCTCGGCGATCCGCTCCTGGGCGGCGTCGCCGGCGTGGCCGCGCTCGACCGCGCCCCAGTAGGGCTCCAGGGCGGTCAGCGTGGCGTCCGTGAGGTCGCCGGCCAGGGTCGGCACCAGGTCGGGACCGCCCTTGGCCTCCCCGCGCTCCAGCCAGCGCGGGCCCGCGGCGGCGGTGCCGGGCAGGGGCCCCGCCGGGTGGAAGGGGTCGGCCGTCCGGGCCTCCTCCCGCCGCTCGCTGCCGCCTCCGGAGGGGACGCTGGTCCAGTCGTACTCGTCGGGTTCGTCCGGTTCGGTCGGCTCGTAGTCCCGGTGGTGGTCGCCCCGCCCGTACGGGGTGGACGCGTCGTTCCCGGGTTCGTCGTCGGCGGTGCGGCCGAGCCAGTCGTCGTCGCTCTCCGCCATGGCCTCGGGCGGGTCGGCCCCGAGGTCGCGGGTGGCCTCCTCCTCGGCGGCGGTGACCGAGGCGCGGAGCACCCCGACCACCGACAGCGCCGCGTCGGCGCAGTACCGGCGCTCCTCGACGGCCCAGAACTCGCGCAGGGCGCGGGCGAGGAGCTCGTCCAGGCCGTTCAGTCCGTCCTGCAGCGGTGTCACACCGCGTTCCAGGCCCCAGCGCTGGGCGTGGTCGTGCCAGGTGCGCAGCAGCAGCCAGCCCCCGAGCCCGAGCCCGGCCGGCAGGCCGAGCGCGCCCGCCCAGACCGGCAGTCCGGCCGCGCCGGCGGCCGCGGCCGCCACCGCGGCCCCGAGGAGGGCGGCCACGCCGAACCGGCCGGCGTCGGAGGCCCGGCCCGGGCCGCCGGGCAGCCGGGTGACGGCCCGCAGCATGCCGAGCACGAGCAGCACCGGGACGGTGAGCGCGGCCGGCAGCGCCGGCCAGGTCCAGAACCCGCCGAGCGCGCCGGCCAGCCCGGTCAGGGCCAGCACGCCGGAGCCGGGCGGGTCGGGCGGCAGCGGACGGTCGGGTGGCGCGGCCTCCCGCAGCCGGTCCAGTTCGGCGATCCGCGGGGCGTTGGAGAGCGGCTGCACCTGCTCGGCGAGCAGCGACAACTGCTGCTCCACCGAGCGCAGCGACAGGCCGTCGCGCAGCAGCCCGAGGGCGAGGCTGCGCAGGCTCTCGCCGATCTGCTCGCCGGTGGTGGTGGCGGGATCCACGGCGACGCCCAGCCGGGCGAGCCTGGTCGCGGACTCGGCCGCGGACTGCGCGCCGACGGTGCCGCCGTCGCTGCGCAGCACCTTGCCGATCAGACTGCCGTAGCGGTCCAGCGCCGACCGGGCCCGGTCGAGCGCGGACTCCAGCTCACGGCGGCCGGCCCCGTTGACGAGCCCGGCCGGGCTGCCGAGGGTGACCAGTTCGGCCTCGGCGTCCGACAGCGCGTCGACGACCTCGTGGCGCACCCGGGAGGTCTCGCCGCCGTCGACCGGCCGCCCCGGGGTGCCGGTGGTGGAACCGGCGACCAGACCGGCGAGGGTGGTGGGCAGCGTGGCGCCGGTCAGGACGGTCGGGCCGGAGGTGTGCGAGCCGGCGAAGCGGAGCAGCGCCTCGCTCCAGGCCTGGCCGCGGACCTCGGGGGAGAGGCCGTGCTCCAGGACGCGCAGGGCCGGGGCGGCCACGCCGTCGGGCAGCGAGCCAAGCAACTCCAGTGTCTCGTCGAACAGTTCGGGCATCGCGAGGACGTCGACCAGGACGGCCAGGGCCTGCGGGTCGACGGGCCCGGCCTGGTCGGCGGCGCCGTGACCGGCCTGGAGGTCGCCGGCCCAGAGCAGGCCCGCCTCGGGGGCGCGCAGGGTGGCGGGGCGCACCAGCCGGCGCTCCGCCGGGAGGTCCTCGTCGGAGCGGGCCGGGAGCCCGCCGACCAGGAGGCAGAGCACCCGCACCCGGCCGGGCGTGCGGTAGCCCATGATCTGCTCGAACCGGGTGCGGTGCTCGTCCAGCCCGGCGGGGGTGTCGACCACCAGGAAGCGCTGGTCGTGCGGTTGGACCAGGCCCTGCGTCGCGAGCCGGGCCGAGACGGCCGCCCGCAGCACGGCAGGGTCCTCGCCGGCGAGTTCGGCGGTGCGCAGATCGAGGTGGACGACCGGCGCGGACTGCGACAGGGGAGTGCTCAAGCGGGCTCACCGCCCCGGCGCTCCGTGCCCGGCTCGCCCGGCTCGTCCCACCAGGAGGCGGAGCGCGGCTCGTCGGGGAACTCCCGCGGGGGTTCCCCCCGGGCGGCGGACCGGTCGGCGCTGTGGTCGGTGTCCCACCGGGTGTCCCGGTCAGGGCGTCCCACGAACCCGGTGTCCGGGGCGGGCTCCTCCCGCCGGTCCGCCGGCCGGGGGGAGGGCTTCGTCCAGTCGTCGTCGTACGCGGCCCCGGAGCGGTCGGCCCGGTCGGTGCGGTCGGCCCGGTCGGTGCGCGACTCGTACGCGGCGCCGGCCCGGTCGGCGCGGTCGGCCCGGTCCTCGTACGGGTCCCGCTCCCCGCCGGCGGTGCCGTGGCGGTCGTCGTCGTACGGGTCCCGCTCGCCGCCGGTGCGCTTCGGGGCGGGCTCCCAGTCGCGCGCGCGGCCCCGGCCGTCGGGCCGGTCGGCCGGTCGGGCGGTGCCGAAGTCGTCCTCCTCCCGCACCGGCGGGACGCGGGTGCCGTACGCGTCCTCGTCGGTGTCCTCGACGGCGCGCGGGGACAGCTCCCCGCGCTGGATGACGTCCAGCAGCGTCTCCAGGTTCGGCTGGACGGCCCGCTGGTCGCCGAACTCCAGCTTCAGCGCGGCCGGCAGGGTGTCCGCCCAGAACTGCCAGAGCGGGCGGAACCAGCCGTCGACCCGCTCCCCGCCGATCTCCCGGCGGGACCGGAGCATCCGCAGCTGCTGCGGGGCGATCTGCTCGACCAGCCGGACGAACAGCGGGTCCGGCCGGCTGGCGGAGCGGGTCAGCCCCGCCGGGCGGGCCGCCATCAGCCGGCTGCAGTAGTCCTCGACCGTCCGTTCGTCGTCCAGCACCGTCCAGCGCTCGTAGGCGCGCAGCAGCTCGGCCCAGCTGGAGACCCCGTTCTGCTGCTCGCCGAGCCGCAGCCGCACGCCCGGCACGTCCACGCCGCGGTCGCGGAACAGCCGCAGCCGGATCAGGTGCGGGGAGTCCTCCGGCCCCTCCAGCACGTCCACCTGTCCGTTCCAGAGCAGGCTGAGCAGCCGGTGCAGGATGAGCCGGCGGTCGGCCTCGGTGGAGACCAGCCAGTCGTCGCGGTGGCCGAGCCGCTGGCGCCAGCGCAGGACGTCGTCGCTCTGCTCGTTCTCCTTCGCCTTGGCCCACTGGCGCAGCATCTTGCGGGCCTCCGGCACCTGGGTGAGGCTCATCTCGCTGCGGAACAGCACGACCGTGATCGACTGCGTCTCGACGCCCCGGAACTCCGCCCGGGCGTCCTTCGGCAGCCGCAGCGCCTTGCGCAGGAAGTCCTCCACCTCGTCCGCGGACTTCACCCGCGGGTACGTCACCAGGGCCTTGAGCGGGCCGGTGCCCTCGGGCACGAACCCGGCCGGCAGCAGCCCGGCCAGCTTGCGGCCGAACTGCTCCAGCGCCTCCTTGCTGACCTGCTCGGCGTCCTCCGTGCTCCCGGCCGCCGCGGCCAGCAGCACCCCCATGGCGGGCAGCAGCGGGCGCTCCTCCAGCTGCTCCCCGCTCTCCGCGAAGAGCCGCTTGACGCCCGCCTCCACGGCGGTCTTCACCTCGCCGACCGCGTTGCCGGGGTTGCGCCGGCTGAGCGCGTTGGCGGAGCGCCACTCCTCGCCGCCGACCAGGCGCATCAGCAGCGCGGCCTCGTCCTCGGTCTCGGGCAGGCCCTCGCGCGCGGTGAGGCGGGTCACCAGGTCGTCGTAGAAGTGCTTGAGGTCGCGCTGCGGCGGCAGCAGGTAGGAGACGCCGGTGCGGTCCTCGTAGAGCGTCTGGGACTGCTCGGCGAACGCCCTCGGCTCGTCCCGGGCGTGGTTGCGGAAGGCCGTGGCGAGCCGGCCGACCTCGGCCTCCAGCGCGCGGGCGGTCGGCTCCCAGCGCTGCTGCTGGCTCTTCCAGCCCTCGTGCCACAGCTGCCGGCTGCGCCAGCGGTACCAGGCGTCCTGGGCCCGCAGCACGGCCTGGACCTCGTCGTCGCCCCAGCGCGGCTGGGCGAGCCCGCCCATGCGGCGCCGGATCCTCGGGGCGGACGGCGGCTGCTCCCGGGTGCCCGGCGGCAGCGGGGGCGTGTGGGTGCGCTGGTCGAGCAGACCGAGGAAGCCGAGGCGGGCGAGGTCGTTGCCGTCCTGCGGCACGCCCCGCACGATCCGCTGCACGGTGAACGGGTCGACCTTCGCCAGCAGCCGGTCCACCGCCCTGCGGGGCGCGAAGTCCTTGGCCATCTCGGCCGTGCGGACCGCCACCTGCCGGGCCAGGTTGGCGAGTTCGGACTGCATGTCGCCGAGCCGGGCGGCCAGCCCGGCCTCGATGGCCGAGCTGCCGCGCGGCTCGGGAGACGGCGGCTGGATCTCCAGGGCGGGCCGCAGCAGGAGCTCCTCCAGGCCGGAGTCGGTGAACATCTGCTTCACCAGCTCCTCGGCGGAGTGGCCCGGGCGGTGCGTGCGGTCGTCGAGCTGCTGGACGGAGGCGCGCAGGATGCGGCCGGAGACGAGCGAGGCCAGTTCGTCCACCGGGGCGGTCATCGAGGCGACCAGGCTGGTGGAGACGCCGCGGCGGCCGATGCCGGACGGCGCGGTGGCGGCGCGCTGCGTGCCGCGGTTGATGAAGCTCGCGGCGAAGGTCTGGTAGTCGTCGTCGGCCCGGGTGCGGGCGGTGCGACCGTCGCCGAGCTCGGTGCCGATCAGCGACATCACCAGCGACACCATCGAGCGGCGCAGGTCGTCCGGCCGGATGCCGGCGGTGCGGTTGAACAGGAAGGCCGTCGGCAGGATGCCGGTGCGCAGCCGGATCGGGGCGGTGTGCGGGTAGCGCACGCGCAGCGTCAGGTCCTCGTCCAGGTCGCCGAGTTCGGCTCCCTCGACCGGGGCGTTCTGCTCGTCGACCAGGCGGAAGAGGTCGACCAGGGCGCGGGCCGAGTTGAGTTCCGCCTCCCGGCCGCCGCCGCTCGCCGCCGGGAACGCGGAGGGCATCACCACCAGCGGGTAGATCTTGACGCCGTCGAAGCCCTTCTCCCGGAAGGCGTGGTTGATCAGGTACAGGTAGTCCAGGAAGATCCCGGCGCCGGTGCCGCCCGCGACGGAGAACGCCACGAAGACGTCGCAGCCGGAGACCGGGCCGCCGCCGAGCTGGCTGAGCACCCCGCCGGAGCGGGCGAGCGCGTCGATGGCCTGCATCAGCGGTTCCAGGACCGGGTCCAGCCCGCCGCGGAGGGTGCCGAACAGCCCGGCGCGGCCGACGGTGGGCAGCTGGCCGGCGCCGTTCTTCAGCGGTACGACCCGCGGCTCGTTGTTGCGGGGCGGCAGCCAGGCGGCCGTCTCGTCGGGGAGGCTGGCCCGCAGCATCTTGGTGACGTCGGGTGAACTGTCGAAGTTCGGCAGCAGGTCGTGGGTGGAGCGCGAGGTGCGGCTGAAGACGGGGCGCAGCGCCGGGGCGGCGGAGGCGTGCGGCAGCCTCGACAGGTCGGTCTCGCTGAAGTCGGCGTAGACGAACTGCAGGCAGTCCGGCAGCTGGTAGGGGGCCATGGCGCCGAGGCCGGTCAGCGCCGTGCCGTCCGGCCCGCAGAGTTCGGCGCGCAGCCGCCGGTCCAGCTCGGCGCCGACGAGGCCGCCGGTGCCGCCCAGGCCGACGAAGAGCATCGGCTGGAAGATCTTCATGTGTTCCGCCTCCATCCGGCCGCGCGGTGCGGCCGGTTCGGGTGTGGGGTGGGGCGAGGTGGACGTGCGTGGGGTGGGCGTGGGTCGGGGTCGGCGGGGCTGGGGCGGGCGCCCGGGTCAGAGGTAGTCGGAGGACGGCGTGGACGGTCCCGTCGCGAACGGCCGTTCGTCGGACCGCGGTGGCGGCGGGGTCGGCCCGGTACGGCGGCCCGCGCCGAGGCCGAGGCTCAGGCCGTCGGCGAGCGGAACGGGGGTGTCCGCGCTCAGCCGCGAGGGCGACCGGCGGCGGATCTCCAGCACCGCGCCGCCGTCCTGGCTGCGCTGCACCCGGTACGTGCCGCCGGGCCGGCGGACGATGCGCGGGTGCGGCCCGCCGACACCGCTCACCTCGAACTCGTACCAGCCGCGGGAGCCGGCGGACGCGGTGTGCTTCCCGATCTCGCGCCCGCCGTCGTCGAGCAGGAGCAGCTCCAGCCCGGCCGGGGTGCTGCGGTCGCGGGTGATCCGGCGACGGACCAGCAGGCCCAGCACGGCCAGCACCACGACGGCGCCGGCGAGCGCCAGGGCCCACCACCACTGCTCCAGGAAGGTCGGCGGCGGGGTGACGGTGAGGGACAGCGGGCTGTCGACCAGCACCCGGTCCCGGTCGGAGGTGTCGACGACGGTGACCTTGCCGCCCACCGTCACGCCGTCGTCGCCGAGCAGCCGGCCGAACGCCTTGGCGCTGCCCACGGTCAGGGTGACGTCGACCGTGCGCGACTCCTTGGGCGCCAGCGTGACCGAGCCCGGGGACACCGTCAGCAGGCCGGCGGCGAGGTCGGTGACGGCCGGGCGCAGGGTGTGCGGCACCGCGTCGTCGTTGCGCAGGGTCAGGGTGCCCCCGACGCCGTCCCCGGGGTGGGCGCCGGCGCCCCCGTCCAGCGAGAACGACGCGGTGACCAGCGGCACCGCCGGGGAGACCACCGAGGCGGCCGGGCGGTTCTCGTCGGCGGCGAGGCCGGAGGCGGTCAGGGTGCCGGAGGCGGTGATCCGGCCGGTGGCGCCGGCGGGGACGGTGACGGTGCCGGTGAACGTGGCATCGCCGCCCTTCGCGTCCGGGGCGGCGCCGTCGTCGGCCAGCGGGACCGGGACGGACGGGAAGCCCTCGCCCGCCAGGACGGCGGTGACGCCGAGGTCCTTGAGGTCCTGCTGGTCGGTGATCGCCAGGCCCTTGCGGGTCTGCAGCTTGAGCGTCACCACGGCCTTCTCGCCGGCCCGCGGCGACGGCGGGGTCAGCGTGATCGAGCTGTTCAGGGCGCCGCGCCAGAGCACGCTGACGCTGGCCAGCTGGGCCCGGTGCCCCTCGGGGGCGTCCAGGTGGACCCGCCAGTCGCCCGGCACCGGGTCGGTGATGCGCAGCGACTCGACGCTCTGGTCGCGGCCGGAGAACTCGAACGTCGAGTCGGGGTCGGACCCGGGCCCGGTGATCTGCTTCCCGGAGGGGTCGAAGTACGTGGCGGTGACCTGCGGGTCGCCCTTGTCGACCACGATGCTGCCGACGGTGGCGAGCGGGGAGATCCGCACCGGCAGGTCGGCCGGCGGGTGGCCGGTCTTGCCGGGCTCGGCGCGCAGGCAGTGGGCGGCGGCGAAGGCGGCCTCCAGCGCGGTGCCGACGGCGCCCGAGTCCTGCACCACCGAAGCCCGGGGCCTGGCACCGGGCAGGCTGACGCAGCCCTCCTGGAAGCCGCCGGCCGCCATCCGGTCCAGGGCGGCCCGGTCGATCTCCGCGCCGAAGCCGAGCGGCCAGATCTGGATGTTGGCTGCCTTGGCGGCGGCCAGTGCCCTGGTCAGCGCCTCCTCGCCGGCGGCCGCCCGGTGCGCCGGGTCCCCGTAGGCGGGGCTGTCGCTGACGTCCAGCCTGCCGTCGGTGAGGACGAACAGGACCCGGGGGACGGCCGGGTCGGTGCCGTCACCGAGCCGGCCGACGCCCTGGAGAACGGCGTTCGGGAAGTCGGTGCCCTGGCCCTCGTCGGGGGCGCGGCTGTGCAGCTTGGCGATGCAGGTGCCGATCCGGTCGCGGCCGGCGGCGTCGAGGACGGTCGGCGGGCAGACCTCGTCCACCGGGTGCTGGCCCGCGTTGTCCGCGCTGGCGAAGCCGAACACGCCCACCGTCGAGGCGGGGTGCACCTCGCCGAGGGCGATCCGGAGGGCCGCGGCGCGCTCGCGTTCGAGGTCGGCGGGCTTGAGGCTGCCGGACTCGTCGACGGCGACGGCGTAGTTGACCGGGCCGATGGACGCCGACGGTGTGCCGGGCGCGGCCGCGGGCGCGGGATCGTCGGCGGCGGCCGGACCGGCGGGCAGGCCCGTGGTCAGCAGGGCCGCCGCCGCGACGACGGCCGCGGCGCGACCGAGGCGGTGGCGCGGCCGCCGGGGCCCGGCCACGGCGGCCGTGGCGCGCCTGCGGGAGGGCCCGAGGGACAGGTGGTGCACCGTCATCTCCTCTGGATCAGGGTGCGTGCTCCCGGCCGACCGGTGTGGCCGGCCGGGGAGTCGGCGGGTGGGGGCAGGAGGGTGCGGTCAGGCGAGCAGCAGCCCGGCGGTGGTGAGGGCGGCGCCGGGCGCGAGGCAGCCGACGCCCCAGCGGATCCAGCGGTACTTGGCGGCGAGGATGGTGCTGACGTCGACGGCCTGGACGAGCAGCCAGCCGACCGGGTCGCGGCCCGCCGCCGCGACCCGGTCGGCCAGCGCCGTCCGGCCCTCGGCCGGCAGCAGGTCACCGAAGTAGGTGACGCCCTCGTGATCGCGCTGGGTGCCGGTGCGGGGCAGGATCGCCCGCACCAGCGCCACGGCTCCGGCCGCCCAGAGCGCGCCGCCGAGGGCGAGCAGGACGGCGGCGAGGCCGGTGGGCCGGCCGTCCGGCCAGCTGCGGCCGAGCAGCAGGGCCGGCAGGCCGAGGGCGGCGGTGAGCAGGATCGAGGCCTTGGTGTCGGCCCGGCCGATGTCCTCACGGACGGCGGCCAGCAGGCGGTCCGCGACGAAGCGGGCCTCGTCGGGGGCGGGTGCCTGCGGGGACGGGGATGTGGTCGGGGACGGGGACGTGGTGGAGGTGGCGGCGGGGGGCGGTATCGGGGGCACGGTGGTGGTGCGGGGCGGTATCGGGGGCACGGTGGTGCGGGGGTCGGGCACGGCTCACCACCCGCCGTTCGGCGACCAGGGCCGGTCGTCGTCGCGGGCGTCGTCGGGGGCGTGGTCGGGGTCGTGATCGCGGCGCCGGCCCCGGCCCCGGTCGCGGTCCGGGCCGTGGTTGTCGGTGCGCGGGGTGCCGGTCCGGTCGGTCCGGGGCCCGGGGGCGTCGCGGGCCGGGGCGGGTTCCCAGTCGTCGAAGGCCTCGCTGGGCCGGCGTCGAAGCCGGGTGTCGGCGGCGGGCCGCTGCGGCGGAGCCGGGTCGGCCTCCAACCAGGAGGGCGTGTAGGGGCGTTGGCCGCCCGGACGGTCCGTCCGGGCGGTTCGGCGGTCGTCCGGCTCGGACCACCGGTTCTCGTGCTGCTCCGTACGGCGGTCGTTGCGGTGCGCGGCCCCTTCGTTCCGGGCGTCGCCGGGGCCGTCCGCCCTGGTGCTCCGATCGTCCCGGCGGTCGTTCCGGCGGCGCTCGCTCCGGTCGGTGTCGCTCCGGTGGTCGTCGCGGCGGTTGTCGTCGTGGCGGTCCGACCGGTCGTCCCAGCTGCCGCGGCGCTCGTCCCACCGGCTGTCGTTCCAACCGTCGGTCCAGTCGCTGTTCCGGTCGTCCTTCCGGTCGTCGTCGCGGCTGCCGTCGCGATCGTGCCGGCGGTCCGACCGGTCGTCCCGGTGCTCGTCCCAGCGGTCGTCCGGGCCGTCGTCGTGCTGCCGGCCGGGCGGCAGCTCGCGGCGCGGCGGTGCGGGCCGCACCGGCGGTCGGCCGAAGCTGCCCTCCACCCGGTACGCCCCGGTGCCCAGCAGCTCCCGGACCTGGCTCTCCAGCTCGGCGGACTGGATCACCCCCTTCTCGACCAGGTCCAGGGTGTGGTCGAGGAGTTCGCGCCGGTCCTGGCGGGCCTCCTGGCGCAGCAGCTCCATGAAGGCCCGGGCCTCCGCCGGGTTGTCGGCGAGCATGAAGCAGATCTGGCTCCACTCGCCGCCTTCGAGCATCACCCGGAACTTCTGCATCCGCAGCTGGAGCAGCTCACCGCTGTGGTGTTCGCCGGCCAGGTCGTGCGCGTGCTCCCGCTCGGCCATCGTCCCCCGGTGGTCGTCGTCCCGGACCTGCTCGGCCTGCGCGATCGCCTTGCGGTCCACCGTGAAGCGGATGTACAACTCGGCCCGCAGGCCGAGGTCGTAGCCCAGGTCGTCCCACTGGCCGTTGCGGCAGGCGGACTTGACGGCGCGATCGGCCTCGGTCGCGGCGGTGATCGGGTAGCCCGCGCAGACCCCGCGCAGGCGCTCGGTGAGCGGGGCCCGCAGCCGGACGGCGACGTTGGTGACCTGCTCGTCCACCACCTTGAGGTAGTCGGTGACCGTCCACTGGATGTCGGCCTCGACCTCGAAGAAGGTGGTGCCGCCCGCGGCCGGGACCTGCAGCGACACCCGGGTCATATGGGTGCCCCGCGCCACCTCGCAGACCGTCACCGGCCGCGCCATGAACGGGCGGCCGACGTGCTCGCTGCCCCGCGCGGTGATGATGCTGTGGCCGCCGTTGCGGTAGAAGAGCACCTGGGCGACGCCGGCACCGGGCTGCGGGAGGCCGCCCTCCGGGCGCGGGTACTCCTTGAGCAGCGGGCCTGCCGGGTGCACCGAGGAGGCGCCGCCCCGGCCGGGGGACTTCCGGCCCGCCTTCGGGTCGTCCGTCATCGTTCGTCCTCCTCGGTGTCCCTGCGCTGCCGGTCGGTGTGCTGTTCGTCCGTGTGCCGCCGGTCCGTGCGGTTCGGGTCGGGGGCGGTGCGGCTCCGGTCCGGACGGCCGACGGGGGCGGGGCGGCCCTCGGTGGCGAGGTGCCATAGGCGGCGGGCCGCCGCCTTGTCCAGCGGGGCGTCGGGATCCTTCATCATCCGGCGCAACAACCAGTCCAGGAGCTGCCGTTCGCGGTCCCCGCCGAGCAGTGACGGCAGCAGCGCGGCCAGGCCCCGCCGGGTGTCCGGCCCGCCCTCCAGGCCGCCGTCCTCCTCGGGGACGGCCCCGCGCAACCAGTACTCCAGGCAGTCCGTGGCGGCCTCGTGGGAGCGCGGGGTGCGCAGCGCCGTCCACATCAGGTCGGCCAGGGCCCGGACCCGGTCCGGCCGGGTCACGGCCAGGGCCAGCGGCAGCGGCCAGTCCAGGTGGTCCGCGAGGTCCGGCGAGGCCTCGCCGTCCCAGACCTCGCCGACCGTGGTCACCGCCAGCCGGACGATGGTGAGCAGCCCCAGGTCCTGGTGCGGCACGCGGCGGTCGGCCGTCCAGTCGGCGATCCGGCGCAGGACCGCCCGGTCGTCGGGGCCGGACAGCAGCCGGACGGCGCTGTGCGAGACGAGCGGCGCCTGGTCGTCGTGCTCGTCGGTGCCGATCCGGGCCAGCCGGTCCAGCGCCTCCTCCACCGGGGCGATGTGGCCGAAGCCGAGGGCCATCGCGGCGGTCCAGCGCAGCCGCACCGAGTCGGACCTCGTCCAGTCCCGGACCAGGGCCCGGACGGCGGGCCGGTGGCTCTCGTGCCGGGCGGTCTGGTCGAGCACGGTGGCCGCGAAGGCGCGGCGCTGGGTGGCGGGGGCGGTGGCCATCGGGCGGACCAGCTTCTCGTAGCCGGTGGCGAAGTCCCGGGAGCACAGCTCGCCCGAGGCCAGCGCGGCCCGGACCCAGACCTCGGGGCGCGGGTCGTCGGCGAGCAGCCGCATCCAGCGGATCACCGGTTCGCGGGCCGGGTGGTGGCGGTCCCAGACCTCGGCGAGGACGGCGGCGGGCAGGGCGGCACCCCGGTAGCGGACGATCCGGGCGGGTGCGCCGACACCGGCCGTCTCCACCTCGCCGTCGGTCAATTCGGCCCGCAGGAAGGCGAGGTCGGAGGCCGGGTCGTCGCAGAACAGCGGCCGGGCGGGCGCGTTGGCAGGATCGCGGGCGACCGCGAACTCCCAGGTGAGCAGGTGCGCGGCCTCCGCGACGGTGCTGTGCGCCGAGCCGTTCAGGACGGCGAGGGCGATCCGGGACGCGGTGGGGTGCAGCACGGTGGCGGCCGAGCGGCCGTTGTCCCCGGCGGTGTCGGCGATCTCGCGGTCGGCGCCCGCGAACCACTGCTGGGCCTGCTGCGGGGCGAGGCTGGCGCAGCCGTCCAGCAGGTCCTGGCGGGTGAGCCGGCCGAGCACGTGGGCGGAGACCAGGTCGGCGAGCAGCTCGGCCTCGGCGGGGCGGAGGTCCTCCAGGCCGACGGCGGCGCGCACCTCCGGGTCGTCGACCAGTTCCTCGGCACGCCCGAACGCGTCGGGGTCGGTCCGGAACGGCTCCCCGGTGGACCCTGCTGCGGACCCGGCGGACCCGGCGGACCCGGTGGACCCGGTGGACCCTGCTGCGGACCCGGCCTCGGACTCCGCGTCCGGGTGCTCGCCGCCCGCCCCGGCGGGCTCCGCCGCGAGGCGCTCGGCCAGCCGGGCCCGGAGCAGTTCCTCGGTGGGCGCCGGCGGGCAGATCAGGCCGTACCGCCCGGCGAGCAGCGGGGCGGCGGTGGGGCCGGCAGCGACCACCAGGACCGCGAAGGAGTCCCGGGCGACGAGGGCAGCGGCGAGCGCGTCGAGTTCGAACTCGTCGGGCGGCAGTACCGTGCGGCCCCCGCCGGACGGGAGTTCGAGCAGGTAGCCGCGGTCGCGGTGCTCGCCCTCGGCGACCACGGTGGTCAGCCGGGGCACCCGGGTGTCCGGCGCGATCCGGGAGACCCGGGCGGGCGGCTTCTCACCGGCCGCCCCGCCGGGCTGCGCCCCGGCCGCGGCCGGGGCGGGGCCCGTCTGGGTCAGTTCGTCGAGCAGCGCCAGCGCGGTGCACGTCCGGCCGGTGCCCGGGGCGGCGGCGAGCACCAGCACGCGCTGGCGGCGCAGCGCCCGCTGGAGGCCCACGTAGCCCTCCGGCTCGCGGTAGATCCGGCGGACCCGGCGCAGTTCCGCCTCCGGCACCGGGCCGCTGACCGCGCCGACCGCCTGCCGGCCGTCCAGGCTGAGGTGGACGTCGCCGATGTGGGCGCGGTGGAACACCGAGCGGTCGAAGAGGTTGTGGTCGCCGCCGACCTGGTAGGAGGAGCGGGCCGAGCGGTGGGCGCGGGAGGTGGCGGCCATCCCGGTGGCGGCGCCACCCTCGTCCTCCTGCTCGTCCAGGAGGCGGTCGCGGCTGCGCTCGCGGAAGCGGCCGGCGGCGCGCTCGCGTTCGGAGCGCTCCTGCTCCTCGCCGTCCTGTTCGGCGCGCCCCGGCTCCTCCCCGTCCGCCTCGGCGCGCGCTGGACCGTCCCCGGTGCGCACCGGCTCGTCGCCGGCCGGCGGCTGCGGCCCGCGGTCCCGCTCGGGGCGGTCCGGCCCGGGGCGCTCCCGGTCGGCGCGGTCGCGCCCGGGGCTGTGCGCACCGCGGCGGTCCCGGTCGCCCGGCTCGCGGCCGCGGTCGTGGTGCCCGCGGTTCTCGGGCCCGCCGGCCCGGGGCTCCGGGCGGGCCTCCGGCCGCCGGGCGGCGCGCTCGCGCGGCTCCTCCGCCCTGCGCTCGGCGGGTGCCTCGGTGGTGCCGGCGGGCTCAGCCACGGCGGTCTCCCTCGGTGGTGCGGCCGATGTGGACCGGCGCCTGGTACGTGTTGTCGTGGTGCACCGAGAGGTCCCCGGCGACGGTGGTGCCGTGGGGCAGACCGGTGGCGACCGGGTCCGCGGCGGGCCCGGGGCGGGGCTCGGTCCGGTGCGGGGCGCTCCCGGCCGCGTGGTCCGGTGCGCCCGTCGTGCCGCCGTCGGCCGTCCCGCCGCGAGCCGGCTCCCCTGTGGTCGGCTCGTCGGCGGGCGGCCCCTCGGCGGACGTGCCGCCGCCCTCGGGTACCGGGACGGGCCGTGGCCTGCCCGGCAGCCGGAGCCAGGCGTGCACCCCGCCGTCCTTGAGCCGCAGTCGCGCCGGAGCGTAGTGCTCGGGGTCGACGAAGCGGCCGCCGTGGCAGACGACCTCCCGGTACAGGGAGTCGGAGACGACCACCACCAGGTCGGCCCGGTCGCGTTCGAGCAGCCGGCGCGCGGCGTCCGAGTCGGTGAGCCGGCAGGCGAGGTCGACGGCGTGGCCGCTGATCCCCTGGGCGTCGTGGGTGACGGGGCCGACGTGCAGGCCGATCCGGAGCCCGAGCGGCATCCGCAGGTCGCGGTTGTCCTGGCGCAGCTGCTCGTGCACCTCGGCCACCCAGACGCCGATGATCCGGGCCGGCGGGACGGTCGAGGCGATGGCCGCCAGGATGCCGTCGCCGCGGTCCTCGCGGTGGACGAGCCGGGCCGGCACCCCGGCCCGGGCGAACGCCCGGTCGAGGACGGCGTAGAGCTGCCGGCGCATCCGGGTCTTGCCCTGGTCGTCGTAGGACCCGGACCGCCGGACGTCCACGCCCACGACCAGCTCGTACACCGCGTCGACTGCCTGGTCGTCCACGTCCACCCCCATGGTTGGCTCTGCCACGCCGTCAGGATTGCCTGCCGCGCGCCGGGTTGTCTGTGACCGTTTACATGCGCCGTGCGGTCACGCCCGGCCGCGCCTCATGTGCGCCGTCGCGCCTCCGGCCGCTGCTCGGCCGGTCCCCGCGCGAGCAGTAGCAGCGGGGCGGGGGCGAGGATCTCGACCTGCCGGGTGCCGGTGCGCACCAGGCCCTGGTCGCGCAGGAGCCTGAGCGCCTTGGCCACCGCCTCGCGGGTGGCGCCGACGGTCGCGGCGAGGTCCTCCTGGGCGAGGTGGACGACCGCGGCGGCGCCGTCCCGGCCCGGCCGGGAGGTGGCGTCGGTGCCGGAGAGCTCCACCAGGCGGCGGGCGAGTCGCTGGACCACGGTGAGCGAGGCGAGCGCGGACCGTTCGCGGTCCGAGTCCCTTAGCCGGGAGGCCAGTTGGGTCATCACCTGGCTGCCGACCCGGGGGCTTTCGGCCAGGAACCGGCGGAAGCTGTCGCCGGGAATCACCAGGGTCTTGACGGGCCCGAGCGCCTGGACCGTCGCACTGCGCGGTCGCTGGTCCAACGCGGCCAGCTCGCCGATGAGTTCACCCGGTCCGCGCAGGCCGAGCACCAGCCGGGTCGCCCCCCGGTCGATGGCCGTGAAGACCATGGACCAGCCGGCCAGCACCAGCAGGACGTGCGTGGACCGGTCGCCCTCGGAGAGCAGGTGCTGCTCCGGCCGGAACGTGCGCTCGGCCCCGAGCGAGACCAGGGCTTCGAGATCGTGGGCGGTGAGCGTTCGGGCGAAGGGCTGGTCGCCGCCGAGCAGACCCATGTCACCTCCTGGTCCTCACCAACCGTCTTGATCCGCTCCGACGTTGGGAGATCGTAGACCTGCCGGAGGAGGAATTTGGCCGAATTTCTCGCGATGGGAGCGATGTGGTGCTGGAGGGATCCACGAGGCTGGTGTGACATCTCCGCGAGGAGTCGGCGGCGCCCGGACCGTACGGCGAACGGGCAGGTCGGCAAGGTGATCGCGGGAAGAGCGGCGCGGTTTGGGACACGATTCAGACATCTCTTGGCAACAGTGCGGTGTACACGCTCGATGCGCCGTCGTGCGCCCCCGCGCACTGCGTCCCGGGGGGCGCCCGGCGAACCGGCCGGACGGCCCCGGTCACGCCGGGTGGCCAGCGGCGGCGGGCGGGTCGGAGGTGGCCTGCGGGGCCGGGTGGGCGGGCCGTCCGGCGGCCCTCTCCACCGTTCCGGCCAGTCGAGTCCGGTCCCTTGACACGATCGGCACAACTTCACCACTCTTGGCCCATCGCCGAGCTGGTGTGGACGACTGACCCATGGTCATTCATCTCAGCTGATGGCGTTGTTGCCAGCCAGTCATCGAAGGAGGTGTGTGCCATGAAGAAGATCGTCGTCCGCAAGGCCGGCCCGGTTCGCCTCACCAGCGCGGCCCGTGCGCTGTACCTGCCGTGGTCCTGCGCCGTGCAGAACTGATCCATCCCCCCGGGCAAGGGGGCACACGGTGCCGGCCGGACCCACGTGCGGCCGGCACCGCTCCACCTCGCCCCTCCGCCTACCTCCCGCAGGAGGATCCGTGCACTCCTCCACGGACAGCGGCTCCGCCGCCCCGGGCGTCGACCTGGACCGTGCGGTGCCACTGCGTCGCCTCGTCTATCTGCAGGAGGCCGACGAAGTCACCATCGGCAGCCCGGAGACCGACACCTACGCCGTCTTCCCGCCCGACGGCGCCGAACTGGTCCGGATGCTGGCCGACGGCCGCACGCCCCGCGAGGCCGCCGAACGCTACGAGGCCGCGCACGGTGAGAGCGTCGACATCGCCGACCTGGTCGAGGCCCTCGTCGAGCTCGACCTCGTCCGCTCCGCCGGGGAACCGGTGGGACCGGACGGACCGGCGGGCGGTGCCACCCCGGTGCGCTGGCAGCGGCTGGGCCGGCTGGTGTTCAGTCGACCGGCCTTCGTCGGCTACGCACTCGTGACGGCCCTCGCCGTCGCCGAGATGATCCGGGTGCCCCGGCTGGTCCCGCGCGTCGACCACATCTTCTTCAGCTCGTCCTACACCCTCGTCGTGCTGATGCTGTTCGTCGGCCAGGTGCCGCTGCTCGCCCTGCACGAGGCCTTCCACGCGCTGGCCGGCCGCCGGCTCGGCCTGCGCTCGCGGCTCTCCGTCGGACGCCGGCTCGTCTACCTGGTCCTGGAGACCTCCCTCGACGGCCTGGTCGGCGTGGAGCGGCGGAAGCGCTACCTGCCCATCATGGCCGGCATGCTGGCCGACACCCTGGCGATCGCCGTGCTCACCCTCGTCGCGGACCTGACCCGTGACGCGAACGCCGGCGTCGCGTCGATCTGCCTCGCGATGGCCTACGCCACCGTACTGCGCCTCGCCTGGCAGGGGTTCTTCTACCTGCGGACCGACCTCTACGTCCTGCTCAGCACCGTCCTGGGCTGCGTGAACCTGCACGCCGCCGCGGCCGACGTGCTGCGCAACGCCGTCCGGCGCGGCACCGGACGGCCGCCGCTGGACCTGTCCGTCCACCACCCGGTGGACCGCCGCGTCGCGCGCTGGTACGCCTGGCTGATGCTGGTGGGCTACGTGTTCACGCTCACGATGTTCGCCGGGGTCGTCGTACCGACGGCCTACCGGCTGCTGCACGACATGTGGCTGCGGCTGACCGGCCAGGCCTCGCTCGCCGGCCGGCTCGACTCGCTCGCCCTGATGCTGCTCAGCGCCGCGCAGACGGTGGCCGTCCTCGTGCTCGCCGCCCGCGAGCGGCGCGCCGCCGCCTCGGCCTGACGCCCGCCCCCGCCCGTGCGCGGCTCGCCGCCCCGGCCCGACGCCCGAACCGACCCCTCTCTCCTGCGCCACCGCACGAAAGGCAGCTGTGTCATGGCCGAGCACCGCCACCACTGGGTCCGCGCCGCCGGGCGTCCCGCCCGCGCCGACGCCCGCGAGCGGCTCGACCTGCCGCCCGTGCTCGCCCTGGTGAACGCCAACCGCCGGCTCCGGGGGCCCTACACCGCCGTCGGCGCGATCCTGCGCGCGATCGTCCCGGACGCGCTCGCCCGCTGCCCAGAGGCCGTCACCGGGCACGACATCGAGATCCTTTCCACCACACCGGAGTTGCGCGACCTGGTGCCGGCCACCCGGGAGACGCTGACCTCGCTGGCGGTGCCCAAGGAGCGCACCCGCTTCTACTCGGCGCTGCGCACCCTGCGGATCGCCCACGGCCTGGTCGAGTTCCTGGAGGCGTACCTGCGCGCGGTCGGTTCCGCCCCGCGCACGCTGATCGTCGACGACGCCCACGCGGCCGACCCCACGGACGCCGAGTTCCTCGCCGTCCTGCTGCGGCGCGTCGATCCCGCGCTGCTCACCGTGGTGGTCACCACCGGCGACGAGCCGCCCGCGAGCCCGGCCGGCCTCGGCAGCGAGGACCTGCCGACCGCGCTGGCCGCGTACTGCACGGTGGTCGGCCCGGTGGTTGCCTCAGTGGTCGTCCCGGCGGGGGAGGGCGGCGCGCCGGACCAGGGGCGGCCGGCGGGTGCGGCGGGTTCGGCTGGCGAAGGCCCGGCCGGGCCGCCGTCGGCCGCCGTGCTCGGCCGCCGGCACATCGACGGGGACGGCGTGGGCGACGACCCGGACGAGCTCGCCGCCTACCTGGCCCTGCCGCCCACCGAGCGCGCCCGGCTGCACGACCTGCGACGGGCCGAGCTGGAGACGGCCGGGGAGTCCTCGCTGCGGCTCGGCGCCATCGCCTGGCACGCGGAGCACGGCAGCGACCCGTCCGGCGTCGGCGCGGACACGCTGCGCCACGCGCTCGACCACTGCATGGACCTCGGCTACTACCACGCCGTCCTGGACCTCGGCGAGCGCGGCCGGCGGCTGGTCACCCACGAGAGCCACCCCACCCACTGGTGGGCCTTCACCACCAAGATGACCACCTCCTTCGCCGCGCTCGGCCTCGCCGAGCAGGCGCTGCCGCTGTACGACGAGGCCCGGGCGCTCAGTTCCTCGCCCGAGGTCCACATGCAGGCCGCGTACGCCACGGCCATGCTCCACACCCGGCACTTCGGCGCCGACCGGCGCGACCACCAGCTGGCCCGGAGCTGGGTCAACCAGGCGATCGCCTTCGCGAAGTGGCACCCCGAACCCAAGGAGCGGGAGGCGCGGGTCGTGTTCAACCGCAACGGCCTCGCGCTGATCGAGGTCCACCAGGGCCGCCTGGACGCCGCGCTGGAGCTGCTGGACGCCTGCATCGCCCGGCTCGACGAGACCCTGGAGGAGCACGAGCACGCGCTGCACCGCTCCGTGCTGCGCTACAACCGCGCCCAGGTGTACGCGGGCCTGGGCCGCCACACCGACGCCGTCGCCGACTACACGGCGGTGATCGAGTGCGACCCCAACTACGCCGAGTACTACTTCGACCGGGGAATGCTCTGGCGCGACCTCGGCAGTCCGGAGCAGGCGCTGGCCGACTACGACCGCGCCATCCGGCTGTCGCCGCCCTTCCCGGAGGCGTACTTCAACCGGGCCGACGTGCTGGCCGAGCTCGGCGAGACCGAGGCGGCCGCGGCGGACTTCGGCTACGTACTGGAGCTCGACCCGGCCTTCGCCGACGCCCGGCTCAACCGGGCCGCCCTGCTGTTCGAGGCGGGCGAGCACGAACGCGCCCTGGGCGAGGTCGGGACCGGATTGGCGGCGACTCCGGACAGCCCGCAACTCCTCTGCCTGAAGGGTCAGCTGCTGGCGGCCGAGGGCGACCCCGCGGCGGCGTCCGAGGCCTGGCGGGCCGCGCTCGCCGCCGACCCCGAGTACGCCCAGGCGTGGGCCCTGCTCGGCGAACTCCGCTACGAGGAGGGCGACCTGGACGGCGCGAGCGCCGACCTGGCCCGTGCGGTCGAGCTCTCGGCGGACCCGGGCATGCGGTTCAACCTGGCCGTGGTCCACCACGATGCCGGACGCTACGGCGAGGCCCTCGGGCTGCTCGACGAGGTGCTCGGCGCGACCGAGGACGTGGACGCCCGCTTGCAGCGGGCCCGTTGCCTGATCGGGCTCGACCGGGCGGACACCGCCAGGGCCGACCTGCTCGCCTGCCTGGAGGCCGACCCCGGGTCCGCGGAGCAGGTGTACGAGCTGATGCCCGACCTGGCCCGGGTCTGAGCGGGGCCGGGTCTGCGCCGGGCCGTTCCTGAGCGGGCCAGTTCCTGGTTCGGCCCGTTCCTGGTTCGGCCCGTTCCTGGTTCGGCCCGTTCCTGAGCGGGCCCGCCGATGCCGCCCCGCCCACCGATGTCGCCCCGCCGCCCCGCCGCAGACGCCGGGCGGCGGGGCGGCCCCATGCCGTCAGTGCCGGAGGGCGGCGCGGCCCAGCTCGTCGCGCACCCGGGCGCGGACGTGCGCCACGGCGGGCGAGCCGGTGTAGGCGGCGGCCACCCGGACCAGCCAGGCCGCCTCCTCGTGGATGCCCGCCGCCACCGGGTGGGGTACGCACCCCTCGCCGGGGTGCCCGGCGAACCGGTGCCCGGCCCGGGCCGCCTCCAGAGCGGCTGCGATGGCGGCCGCCTCCACCACGGCCGCCAGCTCCTCGGCTTCGGCGGGGCCGACGGCCTCCGCCACCCAGTGCCGCACCTCGGGATGCAGATGGGGACGGAGGGCGAGCTGGCCGTCGCGGATCTCGATGATCCGCCGGTACAGCGCGAACTGGATGTCGCGGCGACGCGGCCCGCCGGCGCCGCCGAACAGCCCGGTCCGGGCGGCGAGTTCGATCTCCGGTAGCGCCGTCCGCATCGCCGACCAGAGCGGACCGAGCCTGCGGTGATCGTGCCAGGCCCGGACGCGTCCGGCCCAGTCCGCCCAGCCGGACGCGGTCGCACCGGCGAAGCCGAGCGTCACGCAGACGGCGCCCGCCAGCGCGGACACTCTGCTCTCCGCGCCGTTCTCGTGGCCCGTGGCGAGGATGTTCGCCAGGTCGTGCAGGGTGTCCGCGGTCCACAGCAGGCCCGCCAGCGCGCTCAGTGCCATCAGGCGCAGGCCCAGCCGGAGGACTCCGCGCGGCAGGCACCGCGCGCAGCGCCCGATCAGGAAGCCGAAGACCGCCAGGCACCACGCGGTGTGGAGGGCGAACAACGTGACGTAGGCCGCCAGGACGGGCCGGCCCGCGGCGTCGACGCCGACCTCGGCGCCCCGTCGGACGGGCGAGGCGGCGAGGAAGAGGGCGACGCCCAGCAGGACGGTGGCGGCCGTGAGGGCGGTCTGCCGGCGCACCGCGCGCCGCGCCGCCGCAGCCGGCCGGGTGGAGTACGCCATCATGGCCAGCGCGCCGGAGGCCGTGACCTTCAACTGGTCCGCCACCAGGGTGAGGTGGCTCGGATCGGGGAGCAGGGCGGCCAGCGTCGGACCGGTGGCGGGGGCACTCACCGCCATCCCCGCGCCGATCAGCGCCCCGCAGGCGTAGCCGTGGTGGAGCGCCGGATCGGACCGGCGTCCCCGGTCCATCAGGATCTTCCAGATCGTGCCCAGCAGCGCGACCGCACCGGCGAAGTACCCGGCGGCGTTGGCCAGCTGGTCACCCACGGCGGGCCGCGCCGGGCCGCAGCGGCCGGCCGAACACGTACCGTAACCGGACGACCTGGTCGGCGAGTTGGCCGACGGCGGTGGAGCGCGGCCGGTGCAGCGCGCGCTGTAGCGCGAGGGAGGCGACGAGCTCCGCCTCCTGCTCCATCCGCTGCGTGTAGCCGGACCGGCCGAGCACCCGGCGCACCAGGTCCTCCGGCAGCAGCGTCGTCAGCGCGGGCGCCACGGCCGGGGCGGCCCCGGGGCCGCCGGTGTGCCCGCAGAGGAGGTGGCCGATCTCGTGCAGCACGATGTGCTGCTGGTGCAGCGCCGTGGTGTCGGCCGGGTAACCGATGTAGTCCGCCCGGTCGGTGGTGATCAGCACGCCGCACGGCGAGTGCTCCGGACCGGAGAGCGGCATCAGTTCGATGGGTCTGCCGCGCCGCACGGCGAGCGCCTCGGTCAGCGCCGGAATGCCGAACGGTTCCGGAATCGGTATCGACTCCGCGACCCCCCGACATCGCTGCCAGAGCCCCTGCTCAACCCCACCCGGATACCCCACGATTCGCCCCCCTGGCGGTCGACCGGGAGGTGATACTACGGACGCGGCAACGCCGAGGGAATCCGCTTCACCATCTCGGAGCCGCCGCGGCAGCTACCGGCCGCCGGCCTCGCGGCGGGCGATCGCCTCGATCATGTCGCTGATCGTGCCGAGCCCTTCGGGGGAGAGGGTCACCGCGCGCAGCGCCACGTCCCGAACGCCCGCGTTGCGCAGCGCACCGAGCAGCGCCAGCTCCTCGGCGATCCTGGCACTCTGCCGGTCGTCGAAGAAGTACGTCGGCGGCACCTGGAAGAACTGCGCCAGCGCTTCGAGGTGACGCTTCGTCGGGTTGTTCCGGCGGCCGGTCCGGAGCTGCCAGAGGTACGTCGCCGAGAAGCTCTCGCCGGTCGCCTCCCGACAGGCCCGGGCGACCTCCTCGTGGCTGTACGGCTCACGGTCGGGACGGCGGACCACGTCGAACAGCCGGTCCAGCTTCGCCGCGAGCGTGGACGCACCGGAGTCCGCATCGGGCACGGCACACCTCTTCCCTCACCCCGGGCGCACGCGTCGTCCGTGCGCGGATCGACCTCTCGCGAACCGAGCCCCCAGTCTAGTTGCTCCCCCACGCGGGGCACCGGCCCGGAGAGCAGCGTCCTGCGGGAGCGCATCCGGAGTCCGTCACCCCGTTCGCGCCGTGGTCGTCGTGTCGCCGGGGACGAGGCCGGGACGGCCCGCTGGGCCGCCTCCCCGGGGAGGCGGCCCAGC
>NZ_JBEXYC010000029.1:0-84058 GCF_040630835.1 Kitasatospora sp. NPDC005751 | reverse complement strand
GTCGCCATGATCGGCGACGGCGTCAACGACGCCGCCGCCCTCGCCACCGCCGACCTCGGCCTCGCCCTCGGCACCGGCACCGACGCCGCCATCCAGGCCGCCGACCTCACCCTCGTCAGCGGCGACCTCACCGCCGCCCCCGACGCCATCCGCCTCGCCCGCACCACCCTCACCACCATCAAGGGCAACCTCGCCTGGGCCTTCGGCTACAACCTCGCCGCCCTCCCCCTCGCCGCCACCGGCCTCCTGAACCCCATGATCGCCGGCGCCACCATGGCCTTCTCCTCCGTCTTCGTGGTGGGCAACAGCCTCCGGCTCCGGACCTTCCGCTGACGCCCGCCCGCGCCGCCCGGCCGCTCCCCACCCCCCGACGGGTGGGGAGCGGCCGGGCTTCCCCGGGAGCGGGCCGGGGGCGGCGGCGCGGCGGCCCCCCGCGGCCGTCGAAAAGTGCTGGCCGCCACCGCCCGCCCGCTGGCATGCTGGCCGGGTGGAGAGACCGGAGATCTGGCTGAGCTTCGCCCCCGACCTGCACGTCTTCCTCCCCGCCGGGCGGCGGGCGGAGCGGTCCGCGCTGCGGACCGACGGGGCCGCGACGCTCGGACACGTGGTGGAGTCACTCGGTGTCCCGCTCACCGAGGTCGGCGAACTGCTCGTGGACGGGCGGCCGGTGGCCGCCGCGCACATCCCCGGGGACGGTGAGCTGGTGTCGGTGCGGGCCGTCCGGAGGCCGCAGGCATCGGCCGAGCCGCCCCGGTTCCTGCTCGACGTCCACCTCGGGACGCTCGCGCGCCGGCTGCGGCTGCTGGGCGTCGACGCCGCCTACGAGAACCCGGACATCGGCGACGCCGCGCTGGCGGCCCGCTCGGCCGCCGAACAGCGTGTGATGCTCTCGCGCGACCGCGGCCTGCTGCGCCGCCGCGAACTCTGGGCGGGCGCCTACGTCTACAGCCACCGGCCCGCCGACCAGCTGCGGGACGTGCTCTCGCGCTTCGCGCCCCCGCTCGCCCCCTGGAGCAGGTGCACCACCTGCAACGGGACGCTGCGCACCGTCGCCAAGACCTCGGTGCAGGACCAGCTCCGGGACGGCACCGAGCGGTCGTACGACGCGTTCGCGCAGTGCACCGACTGCGGGCAGGCCTACTGGCGGGGCGCCCACCACGCGACGCTCGACGCCATCGTGGCCGACGCCGTCCGCGAGTTCGGCCCCCCGGTCGTCGCCTGAGCGCCCCGGCCGCCTGAGCGCCGCGGCCGCCTGAGCCGCTGGCCTTCGACGCGCTCACCGCGGGCCGGTTCAGGGGCGCAGCAGGCCCGCGGTAAGCGCGTCGGAGGCCGGGCCGAGGAGGTGCCGGGCGTTCGGCGCGGACTCCAGGCCGCGCACCAGGGCGAGGCCGATCTCGGCGGCCTCGGCCGGCCCCACCCGCGCGGACCGGCCCGGACCGGCGGGCGCGGCGTCGGCGGCCAGCCCGGCCTCGGCGAACGACTCGGTGAACAGCCCGGTGAGCAGGCCGCGCAGCTCGGCGCCGAAGGCGGCACAGCCGGGGGCGAACAACCTGGCCCCGCCGTCCAGGAGTTCGGCGGTGTGCGGGGAGTCCCCGGCAAGCGTCAGGGCGAGGTCGAGCTTGGCGGCGAGCACGCCGCGGACGCGCTCGGCGTGGGGGGCGTCCGGCACGGCGGCGGCCCGTCGGGCCCGCGCGAGCGCCTGCCGGTGCAGGCGCTCGACGAGCCGGCGGAAGGCGTCGTCCTTGCCCCGGACGTACTGGTAGACCGCCGATCGGGACACGCCCATGGCACCGGCGATGTCGTCCATCGTGGTGCGCCGCACGCCGTACCGGGTGAGGCAGGCGTAGGCGGCGTCGAGGACTTCGTCCAGCCGGTCGGCGGCCACGGCCGTCAGGCCAGCTTCTTCAGCAGCTCGACGGCGAGCGGGGCGGCGGAGGCCGGGTTCTGGCCGGTGACCAGGTTGCGGTCGACGACCACCTTCGGGGCCCACGGCTCGCCCTCCTGGAAGTCCACGCCCGCCGCGACCAGGCGGTCCTGGAGCAGCCACTTCGCGTTGCCGGCCAGGCCGGCCTGGGTCTCCTCGGCGTTGGTGAAGCCGGTCAGCCGGTAGCCGGCGAAGGCGTTGGAGCCGTCCGGCAGCCCGGCGGCCAGCAGCGCGGCCGGTCCGTGGCAGACCACGCCGAGCGGCTTGCCGGACGCCAGGGCGGCGACCAGCAGCCGGCCGGAGACGGGGTCGACGGCGAGGTCCTCCATCGGGCCGTGGCCGCCCGGGTAGAAGACGGCGTCGTAGTCGGCGAGGTCCACGTCCTCCAGCCGCACGGGGTGGCGCAGCTCCACGAAGGTGTCCAGCGCGGCCGCGACCTTCGCGGCGCCCTCCTCGCCGCCGTTGAACTCGGGGGCCAGGCTGCCCGAGTCGACGGTCGGGATCACCCCGCCCGGGGTGGCGACGGTGACCGTGTGGCCCGCGGCCCGGAACGCCTCGTACGGGGCGACGGCCTCGTCGGCCCAGAAGCCGGTGGGGTGCTGGGTGCCGTCGGCCAGCGTCCAGTAGGTGGCGCCGGTGAGGACGAAGAGGATCTTCGACATGCTGGGGGCTCTTCTCTGCGGGAGGGGCCGTCGGGCCCGGTGTACGGTCTGACGCCCTGGATGCACTGACGTTTCCGGTCCGGACCGTCAGTTCGGCGATGGACCCGACGATAGGCCGGGTCTCCCGGGTGTCACCAATGGCTGATCCGATGGCTGCCATAGGCATTCCAATGGGTGCCGGGGAATAGGCTTGCCGGGTGAACCGCCCCGACGCCGAGGAGTCCGCCGTGCCACCGGTGCCGTCACCGCTGCCGGCCGGGCCCGCCGACCTCAACCTGCTGCGCACCTTCCTGGCCGTCCACCGGGCCGGGTCGTTCACGGCCGCCGCCCAGGTGCTGGGCCTCTCCCAGCCCACGGTGACCACCCAGATCCGGGCGCTGGAGCGCCAGGGCGGGCGCGAGCTGTTCGAGCGGCTGCCGCGCGGGGTGGCCCCGACGCCGGTCGCCGACGAACTCGCCGCCCGGATCGCCGGTCCGCTGGACGCGCTCGCCGCCGCCACCGGCCCCGGCGCGCGCCCCGAGGCCGAGGGCGAGCCGGTCCACCTGGCCGGGCCCGCCGAACTGCTCGGCACCCTCGTCCTGCCCGCGCTCGCCCCGCTGGTCGCCGGGGGCGTGCGGCTGCGGGTGACCGCGGGCCTGACCGAGCCGCTGCTGGAGGAGCTGCGCGCGGGCCGCCACGACCTGGTCATCGCGACGAGCAGACCGCGCGGGCGCGCCCTGTCGGCCGTGCCGATGGGCGACGAGGAGTTCGTCCTGGTCGCCGCGCCGGTCTGGGCCGAGCGCCTGGGCGGGCGGCTCGCGGCCGAGGGCCCGGCCGCCCTGCACGGGGTACCGCTGGTCGCCTACGCCGAGGACCTGCCGATCGTCCGCCGCTACTGGCGCCACGTGTTCGGCCGCCGGCTCGCCTGCCGGGCCGCCCTGACCGTGCCCGACCTGCGCGGGGTGGTCGCCGCGGTGGCCGCCGGCGCGGGCTTCGCGGTCGTCCCGCGCTACCTCTGCGCGGACCGGCTGGCCGACGGCCGGCTGGTGCTGCTGGACGACCCGGAGGACCCGCCGATCAACACCGGTTACCTCGTCGAACGCCCCGGCGCCCACCCGGACGGCCGGGTGGCCCGGGTCCGGGACCACCTGCTGGCGGCCGCCCGCACCTGGTGAGCGATCGCCGGCCGCCCGGGACCGCGTCCCTTGACAGCCGGTTCGGGTGCTGGATTACTTGGCCCGTCGAACACTGACCGAATGATCGGTCGGTGGCTGAGCTGGGGCGGAGACGGCGGAGGAGACGCGATGAGCGCAGGAACGACCGGCCCGAACCCGCCGGGCGGGCGCCGGGGGGAGCCGCTCCCGGCCGAGCTGCTCGACGCCGGGGAGCGGATGACCGCCGGGGAGCTGGCCGAGCACCAGCTGCGGCACCTGCGGGCCACCCTGCGCCACGCGTACGACCACGTCGAGCTGTACCGGCGCAAGTTCGACGCGGCCGGGGTGGCCCCCGAGGACTGCCGCACGCTCGGTGACCTCGCCCGGTTCCCCTTCACCACCAAGGCCGACCTGCGGGAGAGCTACCCCTTCGGGATGTTCGCCGTCCCGGTGGAGGAGGTCCGCCGGATCCACGCGTCCAGCGGCACCACCGGCCGGCCCACCGTGGTCGGGTACACCGAGCACGACCTCTCGGTCTGGGCCGACGTGGTGGCCCGCTCCATCCGGGCGGCCGGCGGTCGGCGCGGCCACAAGGTGCACGTCGCCTACGGGTACGGGCTGTTCACCGGCGGTCTCGGCGCCCACTACGGCGCCGAGCGGGCGGGCTGCACGGTGATCCCCGCCTCGGGCGGGATGACGGCCCGGCAGGTGCAGATCATCCAGGACTTCCGGCCCGAGATCATCATGGTCACCCCCTCCTACCTGCTCACCCTGCTCGACGAGTTCGAGAAGCAGGGCGTCGATCCGCGGAGCACCTCGCTGCGGGTCGGCATCTTCGGCGCCGAGCCGTGGACGGAGGCGATGCGCCACGAGATCGAGGAGCGGATGGACATCCACGCCGTCGACATCTACGGCCTCTCCGAGGTGATGGGCCCGGGCATCGCCCAGGAGTGCGTGGAGACCAAGGACGGGCTGCACATCTGGGAGGACCACTTCTACCCGGAGGTGGTCGACCCGCTCACCGACCGGGTGCTGCCCGACGGCGAGAGCGGCGAGATCGTGTTCACCTCGCTGACCAAGGAGGCGCTGCCGGTCGTCCGGTACCGCACCGGCGACCTCACCCGGCTGCTGCCGGGGACGGCCCGGCCCGCCTTCCGGCGGATGGCGAAGGTCACCGGCCGCTGCGACGACATGATCATCCTGCGCGGGGTGAACGTCTTCCCGACCCAGATCGAGGAGATCCTGCTGCGCACCCCCGCCGTGGCGCCGCACTTCCAGCTCCGGCTCACCCGGCAGGGCCGGTTGGACCGGATGGCGGTCCGGGTCGAGGCCCGCCCGGACGCCGCGCCCGAGCAGCGCGAGGCCGCCGCCGCGGCGATCGCCCGGGGCGTGAAGGACGGCGTCGGCGTCACCGTGGAGGTCGACGTGGTGGAGCCGTACACCCTGGAGCGTTCGGTGGGGAAGATCCGCCGGGTGGTGGACCTGCGGGAGCGGTGAGCCCGCCGGCGGCCCCGAGGGCGCCGCCGTCCGCACGGCCGCCCGTGCCGTCGTCCCGCGCCGCGCGCGAACGGGTGAGCGCTCTACGATGTGGCCATGAGCGGGAGCGTGCGGCTGTCAGGTGCACATCGGTCGCAACAGCCGGTCGGCGGGCCGCGGCCGGACGACGCGAAGCGCCCGCCCGGCGACGAGCGGCTGGAGACCGCCGCCGCCGTCCTCGCGCTGCTCGCCGACCGCACCCGGCTCGCACTGCTGCACCGCCTGGGCGAGGGCGAGGCCGACGTGACCACGCTGACCGAGGCGTGCGGCGCGGCGCGGCCGTCGGTCAGCCAGCACCTGGGCAAGCTCCGGCTGGCGGGCCTGGTCACCACCCGCAAGGACGGGCGGCGGGTGGTCTACGCCCTGCGGCACGGGCATCTGCGCCGGCTGGTCAACGAGGCGCTCAACGTCGCCGACCACCAGATCAGCGGGCTGCCGCCGCACGACTGAGCCACCGCACGACTGAGGGCAGCACGACTGAGCCACCGCACGACTGAGGGCCGCACGACTGAGCCACCGCACGACTGAGGGCGGCACGACTGAGCCGCCGCACCCGGCGGCCGTGGTCCCGCGCCCCCGGCCGGTCCGTGACGGGGGGTCGGTCACCGGAAGGTGCCCCGGTCACCGGAAAGTGCGTTCTTCTCCGCCCGCGCCTCCCGTGCCTAGGGTGAGCGGGCGATCGGCGGCGAGTGCCGCCGCGGTCCGGACGATTCGGAGCACCCATGGCCATCCTGAAGACCTACGCCCGCCTCTGGGTGGACAGCCTCGACGAGGCCCTGCCGCTGCTGCGGACGCTCACCGGCGCCGAGCCCGACCTGCGACTGGGCTTCGAGGCCGTCGAGCTGGCGGCCGTCGGGGACTTCCTGGTGATCGCCGGTACGGCCGGGGAGCGCGCCCGGTACGCGCACGCCACCGCGACCGTCGTGGTCACCGACCTGGACGAGCTCAGGGCCACCCTGCTGGCCGCCGGGGCGGTGATCACCACCCCCGAGACGCCCGCGCCGACCGGCCGCTTCCTCTACGCCCGGCACGCCGACGGCGCCGAGATCGAGTACGTGGAGTGGACGGCGGAGCTGGTCCGGCGGATCGTCCGCCCCGCGCCGTAGCGCGGGCCGCCGTCAGGCCCCGGCGCCGTCCGTCCGCTGCGGCCCGTCCGCCGCGCCCGGCCCGCCGTCCGTGCCGGGGCCGTCCGGCCCGTCGTCCGCCGGGGTCTCGGCGCGCTCCTCGGCGGCGCGGACCTGCCCGGCGAAGTCCTCCGCGTCGATCCGCTCGACCGTCGCCCCGTGCCGGGCGGCGAACTCGTCGGCGGGGGCCGGGGACGCCTCGCGGATGTCCAGCACCAGCACCGCCGCTCCGTCGGGCACCCGCGGCGAGAGCACGATCAGCCCGGCCCCGCCGGTGGCGGCGCGGCCCTCCTCGGCGGCGTTGCCGAGCGCCGCGCCGGCCGCGAACCCGAGCAGCGAGCCGATCGGCCCGCCGAGCAGCCCGATCAGGCCGCCGACCACGCCCGACCCCACCGTGGCCACCCCGGCCCCGCGCGCGTAGCCGTCCTTGGTCTCCAGCAGGCCGTCGGCGGAGCGCTCCAGGACGGCGGCCTGCCGGAGCCCGGGCAGGTGCTCGGCCTCCTCGAACGCGGGCCGGCAGGCGGACGGGTCCGGGAAGGTGAGCAGGACGACGTTGTGCTGGTCGGTCATCGCGGTCCGATCGGGTCGGGGCTGTGTTCCCTGGCCTCCCATCCTGACGGCGGGCGGGCGGGCCTGCCACAGGAATGCGGGTGTCCCCGCGGCCCCCGCCCGGTGCGGACGCCGGGCCGGTCCGGCGCGCGAGGATGGTGCCCATGGCGAACACGAGCGTGCGGATCAGGATCGAGGCCACCGACCTCCCGGGGCGCAGCTGCCCCGCGGCGCCGGGGTTCCCGGGCTACCAGGACATCCATGTCGCCGTGCAACGGCGCGGCCGGCCGGGCGAGTTGCTCGACCCGCAGCCGGGCGACGCGGCCCGGGCGGCCTGGACCCTGGAGTGCACCGCGAAGCCGCTCCCGTCAGGAGTGGAGCTGCTCGGCCCCTACGTCCAGGGCGGTCCGGGGGCGCGGTTCGTCTACCTCTCCTGGATCGCGAGCGGCCGCACGGACGGGGTCGCGGCCGGGCCGGAGGGCTTCACGATGTTCCGCCGGGCCAAGCTGATGCTGGCGGCGGTCGATCCGGACACCGCCGACGCGGCCGTGCGCGGCGGCACCCTGGTGGCCCGGCTCGGGCTGACCGACGGCAAGGGGCACCCGCTCTGCGCCGCCCTCCGGCCGCCGCTGGTCGCCTGGTCCGCCGGGCCGGCCGGGGCCGGAGCCTGACGGCCGGTGCCGGGACGTGGCGAAGGGCCCCGCCGGGAGCGGGGCCCTTCGCCGGCCGTGCCGGGTGCGAGCGGTGCCTACTGCGTGGTGCTACCGGTACTGCGTGGTGCCTCCTGGTACTGCTCGGTGGCTACTGGTACCGGGTGGTGACGGTGGCGCCGTTGAAGCCCTGCTGGGCGTAGAGGCTGAAGTAGACCCAGCCGGAGGGCGGGTTGGTGATCGTCAGCGTCTCGCCGTTCCCGGCGTTGGCGGACTTCGCCAGGTAGGAGCCGGTGGTGGCCCAGCTGCCGCCGTTGTAGTACAGGTCGGCGTTGCCGGAGCCGCCGGTGGTGGTGACGGTCAGCTGCTTCACGCCGGCGGGCAGGTACAGGAAGCTGTAGCTGTAGTTGCCGGTGGCGGCGGCGACGTTGTCCCGGCGGCAGTTCTTGTCGAACTGGCGGGTGTCGGCGGCGCCGCAGAGCGGGGCCTGGTCGGCGGGCAGGGTGCCGCAGTTGTCGGCCGCGCAGGCGGTCAGCCAGCTCGCGAAGTCGGCGTCGTACCGGGTGCCGATGGTGGAGGTGAGCAGGGTGCGGGCGCCGGCCCAGTCGCCGACCCGGTACCTGGCGAGCAGCGCGTCGACGTCCTGCGGGTGCGACTGGAGCATGTACCGGACGGCCAGGTAGCCCCAGTTGTAGATCCGGGTCGAGTCGGCGTTGTCGTAGGTGGTGTCGAAGAGGGTGCTCAGCTTGTAGGTGCCCTTGCCCGCCTCGGTGATGGCGGCGGCGTAGCGCTCGCCGCGGTAGCTGTACGAGATGTACTCGGCGATGCCCTCGACCCACCAGATGGTCGGGGTGGTCATCCCGGCCTCGAAGTCACCGGCCATGTTGTAGCGGCCGTCGAGGTAGTGGGTGTACTCGTGGTTGAGGTTCCAGATCTGGAAGGCGGGGCGCAGCCAGTCGGCCTCGTGGGCGATGAAGCGGGCCTGGTTGCCGGCCGCGGCCGGGTTGCCCTCCTCGTACATGCCGCCGTTGTCGACCGCGATGTTGTACATGAGCCAGGCGTACAGCGAGTAGTTGTAGTAGTCGTCGAAGGCGACGACCTCCAGGCTGGTGTTCAGGTCGCCGGGGATCGGGCCGTTGTCCTTGATGACCTTGTGGAAGGCGGCGTCCTCGTTGACCAGGCTGGTGCAGGTGTCGGCCAGCTGCTGGGCCGTCATGTCCTGGGCGCGGATGCGCAGGTTGGCGTTGCAGGTGTGGTCGACGGTGAGCACCAGCGGGACGAGCCGCTTCGGCAGGTCACAGGTGCCGTAGACGGTGCAGTTGCCGGCGTCCTTCTTCTCGGTGAACCAGACCAGGTTCATGGTGAGCGGGCCGGTGGCGCCGACCAGCGGGTAGCGGTTGATCAGGTCCTTGACCAGGGGGCGGCCCTGGGCCCGCAGGCCGTCCACGGCGACCAGGTTGCCGAGCTGCATGCCGATCCGGGTGACGACGTCGCCGCCGTTGAGCATCGCGCCGTTGCGGGTGACGAAGCCGGCCCAGGCGGTGGCGATGGACGGGTCGGCCTGGAGGGCGGCGACGAAGCCGCGGTCGCCGTGCTCCAGGTCGAAGCCGCTCTCGATGACCCACTCGACGTGCTGCACGGCGAGGTCCATCGAGGCCGGCCAGGTGCTGTTGTAGCCGGCGAGCAGCCGCTTGACGACGCCGGCGTACCGGCCGTTCTCGTGCGAGCTGTCGATCAGCGTGACGGCCTCGTTGAGGGTGGCGCCGTTGGCCTCGGTGACGTCCTGGCTGTGCGGGGCGGCGAAGAAGGCGTCCAGCGCGCCGCGGATCGAGGTCTGCAGCGGGGCGCCGTAGCCGCCGACGGAGGCGGCGTTGTTCTCCTGCACGTAGTAGCCGGCCCGCAGGAACATCACCAGCTGGCCGATCGAGGCGCTGTTGTTGCCCGCGTAGCCGGCCGAGGCGGTGCGCAGCGCGTCGGCGACGGTCACCATCTGGGCCTCGCGGAAGACCTTGCCCGCGTCCGCCCCGGTGAGGTTGAACAGCGGGTAGGTGCAGGTCACGTCGGGGAGCGCGGTGAGCTGCTGGACCAGTGCGCCGCCCGAGGCGCCGAGCACGCCGGAGAGGTTGCAGTCGACGGCCGCCGGAGCCGCGGAGAACTGCTTGGCGCTCTTGCCGCCCTTGCTGTCGGCGGCCGGCGCGGCCTCGGTGGCCGGGTGGGCGGTGCTCGCCCTTGCGGTGCTCTCGGCGGCGAGCGGGCGGTCGCCGGTGCTCGCGTCGGGGGACTTGGGCACCGGGATCGCCTTCGGCGCGGACGCCGGGGTGGCTCCGGTGGCGGCCTTGGCGGGCGCGGCCGGGCCGACCGGGGCGGCGTGGCTCTGGGGGGCGAACAGGCCGAGCGCGAGGAAGAAGGCCGCGCCGAGTGCGGGCACTCTGCGCAGGGTGGCCTTGGATATCCGGGAGGGACGCATCTGTGGGGGCCTCCGGGGCCGTTCGTGGCCGCGTTGTTGGGGACGCGACCGCCGATGTGTGACATGTAAAATGGCACATGTCGCACGGCGGCGGGAAGACCCCGGATCGGATTGCCCGCCGCCGCAACCGAAACGTTGTCAGGAGGCGGTCGGGGCAGGGTCGGCGCGGAGGGAGCGGGTCAGGCGGCCCGGGGCGCGGCGAGCGGGGTGAGCGCCGCGAACTCCAACGGGGCGGACGGGTCGATCGAGAGGTCGGCCGACGCCGGCTCGGCGCCCGCCCGCCCGCACCAGCAGGTCGCCGATGGCGGCGACCATCGCGCCGTTGTCGGTGCACAGCCGCAGCGGCGGCACCCGCAGGGTGATCCCGGCCGAGGCGCAGCGCCGCTCGGCCAGCTTCCGGACGCGGGAGTTGGCCGCGACGCCGCCGACCACCACCAGGGTGGTGATGCCGTGGTCGGTACAGGCGCGGACGGCCTTGCGGGTCAGCACGTCGGCGATCGCCTCCTGGAGCGCGGCGGCCGCGTCGGGGACGTTCGGCTCGCCGCCGGTGGCGCGCCGCGCCTCGACCCAGCGGGCGGCGGCGGTCTTGAGGCCGGAGAAGGAGAACGCGTACGGATCGTCATGCGGCCCGGTGAGCGGGCGCGGCAGCCGGACGGCGCGCGGGTCGCCGTCGCGGGCGGCGCGGTCGATGGCGGGGCCGCCGGGGTAGGGCAGGCCGAGGATCCGGGCGACCTTGTCGAAGCACTCGCCGGCCGCGTCGTCCAGCGTGTCGCCGAGGTGGACGATCCGGTCCCGGGCGAGGTCGCGGACCAGCAGCAGGGAGGTGTGGCCGCCGGAGACGATCAGCACCACGCAGGGGTTCGGCAGCGGCCCGCCGTCCAGTGTCGCGGCGGCGACGTGCCCGGCCAGGTGGTGGACCCCGTAGAGCGGGACGCCGAGCGAGAAGGCGTACCCCTTGGCGGCGGCCACGCCGACCTGGAGCGCGCCGGAGAGCCCGGGGCCGGCCGTCACGGCGACGGCGCCGACGTCGGCGAGGGTGAGCCCGGCCCGGTCGAGCGCCTCGCGGACCACCGGCGCCATCGCGTGCACGTGCGCGCGGGCGGCGATCTCGGGCACCACGCCGCCGAAGCGGGCGTGCTCGTCCATGCTGGACGCCACCGCCTGGCCGAGCAGTCGCCCGTCCTGGACGAGGCCGGCCCCGGTCTCGTCGCAGGACGACTCGATCCCCAGCACCACCGGCGATCCGGTCATGGTCACACGCCTTTGCCGCTCATTACATCTGAGCGTCCATTGTGCATGACGGGACACGGGGAATATGCAGGAGCCCACCCTTCGTTTCTGCAACCCGTACGCAATAGTGTTGTCCCGGCACGATCACCACCGCCGAACTCGCTGAAAGGGCCCGTCTCCTGATGAGCACCTACTCGCTTCCCGACCTGCCGTACGACTACTCCGCGCTGGAGCGGGCGATGTCCGCAGAGATCCTGGAGCTGCACCACTCGAAGCACCACGCGGCGTACGTCAAGGGCGCCAACGACACCCTGGAGCAGCTCGCCGAGGCGCGCGACAAGGAGCAGTTCGGCGGTCTGGTCGGCCTGCAGAAGACCTTCGCCTTCCACCTCTCCGGCCACGTGCTGCACTCGCTGTTCTGGGAGAACCTCTCCCCGGAGGGCGGCGACCGCCCCGAGGGCGCGCTGGCCGACGCCATCACCGAGCACTTCGGCAGCTTCGAGGCGTTCAAGAAGCAGCTCACCACCGCCACCACCGGCGTCCAGGGCTCCGGTTGGGGCATCCTCTCCTGGGAGCCGCTCGGCAAGCGCCTGATCGTCGAGCAGGTCTACGACCACCACGGCAACGTCGGCCAGGGCACCACCCCGCTGCTGGCCTTCGACGCCTGGGAGCACGCGTACTACCTGCAGTACCGCAACGTCCGCCCGGACTACGTCACCAAGCTCTGGGACGTCGTCAACTGGCAGGACGTCTCCACCCGCTTCGCGGCGGTGACGGGCGCCTGACGGACGGGACGCGGTAGCGGACCTACTGAGCTGGGCGAAGGAGGTTCCCGCCACTGAGGCGGGGACCTCCTTCTCGTCGTCTCCGGGCATGCGTGGCGGCTCGGACTCCGCCTTCCGAATGCCGCGGGGCCGCTGAGCCTCAGCGGCCCCGCGGTGGTGCGCTCGACGATGTCATCCGGTGAGGTGGGCGAGATGCGCGCCTGCCGACTTCGACAGGCTGTCGAGTACCGCCCTCCCCTTCGAGGCCGAGCCGAGGGAAGGGCGGCCGATGATGCCGTTCCCGGTGTAGCCGGCCATGCCAAGGGTGAGGAGATGGGGCCGCTCGGGGGCAGAGTGGTCGTCCTGCTCGATGCCGTCACGGATCAGGTGCGGGGCGCCGTGGAGCAGGAGGGAGACCTCAAGCTCGCCACCGTGCATGTCCTCGGCGCCGCTGCTTTCGAGACCGGCCTCGGTGCGGGCCTGCTGCCAGTCCTCGCGGACGGGGAAGAGAGCGACGCGCGGGCCGGTGGTGTTGGCCTCCTGGACGACGTTGGAGAGCACATAGTTCCCGCCGTGGCCATTGACGACGAGCAGGCCGGGGACGCCGGAGGCCTGGAGAGACCTCCAGATGTCGTTGACCACGGCGTACAGGGTGGCGGCGCTGATGCTCACGGTGCCGGGCAGGTGGGCGTGCTCGTGCGAGCAGGAGAGGGTGATGGGCGGCAGGAGGAAGAGGTCGTGGTCGGCGGCGATGCGTCGGGCGATCAGGCTCGCGACCACGGTGTCGGTGGTCAAGGGCAGGTGGGCGCCGTGCTGCTCGAAGCTGCCAACCGGCAGCACGGCGATTCTTGCGCCACGCCGGCCTTCGTCGGCGGAGGTGGCGACAGTGATCAGTGCGTCCATGGGCTCAGCCTCTCCCATCAGGTCGGAAAAGGTCGAGGGAAGGCTGTGGCGCTCACGAGTCTCAAGCGACCGGTGAACGTTGCCACTTCGGGTACGGTGCCCCACCGCTGGAGCGTGCGGGCGGCCGCGGACAGCTCCGCAAGCGCCCGCGCCGACTCCGTGTCGATGGCAATGGACAGGGCCCGGCTCGCTGCCGTGGCGGCCTGTCCGGGTTCACCCGAGACCGCATAGGCACGTGCCAGCCGTGAAAGGTACACGCCGTGGTCGGTGCGGTAGGCCGGTGGCAGGACGCGCAGCTCGGACTCGAACATCTCTACAGCTGCGTGTGGATCACCCAGCTCGATCAAGCAACCGGCACGCTGCATCTCGATGTAGGTCGGGGTGCAGTAGGCCATGTCGAGGGCATCATCGTCATGCGGCTCTTCCGGGTCCGCTGCCAGCTCGTGTGCCTCGTCGAACTTGGCTTGGGCGAGGCGAGGGTTGCCCATGAGGGCGTGGCCTTGGGCTTCCTGCTGTGCGGCCAGGGCTCTGATGCGTGGCGTGGTACCTGGAGCACGCTGGCAGGCCCGTGCGAGCCCGACGGCCTGTTGCGGGCTGCGGCGGGCGGTGGCCTGATTGCTCTTCCTGAAGAGCACGTAGGCAGCCATCCTGTCGTCGCCGGACTCCTGAGCCCATTCCATTGCTCGGTCCGACCAGTAGATTGCCTGGCTGAAGTCACCGAGATCTTGGTTCAACCAGCCCAGGAACTCGGCGGTCCGGGCACCGATGGTGAGGAGTTGTTCCCTGGCGCTGCCGCAGGTGCTCTGCTGGAGGCGGTCGAGGGCGTGGACGTGCTGCTTCACCGAGTCGAGTGAATGACGAGAGCCGAGCAGGTTCGCGGTCTTGTAGTGGTGGGGCATGAGGCCGCGCAGGTGACTGACGAAGAGTTCGGCGTCGATGAGTGAACCGTGGCCCCCGGTGGCGTTGTCCGGGTTCGGTAGCAGGCGTCGTGACCGGGGTGGGGGTGACTCCCGTTCCCAAGCCCGGTCGGCCAGGCCGAGCATGTGTCCCGGGATACGAAGGCCGTCGGCGATTCGCTCAACGAGGTCGATCTTCTCGACCTTCCGCCTTCCGGCCATCACCTCGCCGACTCGGCTCGGCGTCATGTCGCAGGACCGAGCGATGAGTGACGGGTAGATCCCCGCCAGCTTGACCAGCCGAAATATCGCACCGAAGTCTCGTCTTCGACAGGCGGCGATCATCTCTGGGTCGGACAGCAGGCCCGGCGGGAGCCGGTCCGGAACGCGAGCTTCGGTCACCACTACCCTCGCGGTCTATCAACGCTCTGCACTCGGAAGTTGATTGTCTGTGAGTTTACCCACCGTGGGCTATCAGCTTGGGTACGTTCGCGAAGTCATCTCTCGGCAACCTGGTTTCCACGGCCGGGACGATCGCCTCCGGCCCGCTAGGCATCGGGAAGGTGGTGCACGTGATCAGTTCGGGAGATCTCCGGAGAGACGCTGCGTCCCAGGGGCGGGTTGCCGGGACAGTCGCATTTGAGGAGGCGCTGCCCCGCCACAGGCGCTCGGCAGGGACGGCCCGTGGGCACCTGCGTGCGTTCCTTGCTCAGGTCCCCGGTGGGGCGGCTTTCGCAGATGACGGCCAGCTGGTCGTCACCGAGTTGGTGTCCAACGCCGTGGTGCATGCGCGGGTGTCACCCGGTCGGGAGATCGTGGTCCGGTTCGAGATCATCTGCGGGCACCTGCGCATCGCGGTGCACGACGCGAGTTGCGGCAAGCCTGTGATTCGCCGCTCGATCGACTCGTCCGATTGTTCAGGCCGGGGGTTGTGCTTGGTGGAGATGTTGTCCCTGGAGTGGGGCTGCGAGCCCCGGCCGGGAGGAATCGGAAAGATCGTTTGGGCTCTTGTGAGCCTGGGAGGTGGTACGTGATGGCTTGTGCCAGGCAGACCTCCGGAGCGACGGCGATGAGCTGTCGGTGCTTCGGCGCAGTGGAGGGGACGGTTCGGTGACGAGGATCCGAGGTCAGCGCGTGGCCGGGGCCGGACCGGCCCCGGCTACGGCGGGGACGACGGCTGGGAGTATCTCGCGTCCCTCACTCATGACGGCCGAATTCCAGGGCATCGCGGTGCCCACACACGTCGGATCGTCCAATACGCCACCACGCGATCGCTACCGGCGGAGGATCGCCCCCACACCACGCACCCTCGTGCTGCAGCCTGACGGGTACTGCAACGTGGCCTGCGAGTACTGCTACCTGCCCGAGAAGGACCGGCGAGCTCCGATGTCGATCGATGTCGCCGAAGCGGTTGCGCGTTCCGCCACGCAGTTCGCGACTCGTGGTGCGCCGCTCGACCTGGTTTGGCACGCCGGTGAGCCGCTCAGCCTCGGGGTGCGGCGGTTCGCCGAGCTCGCCGACCCGTTCGAGCAGCTCCGCCGTGCGGGGGCACTGCACCACTACGTGCAGACCAACGGCACTTTGATCAGTGACCGGTGGTGCGACTTCTTCGCTGAGCGTGAGGTCCGTGTGGGTGTGAGCGTCGACGGCCCGGCCGACTGCAACACGGCCCGCGTGGACCGGCGCGGCAGGCCCATCTTCGACCGCGTTGCCAAAGGCACCGCCCGGCTTCGGCGCCACGGGATCGACTTCTCCGTGATCGCCGTGGTCACAGCCGAGAGCATCGGTCGCCCCGAGGAACTGCTGGACTTCTTCGCCTCCCTGGGGTGCCACACTGTCGGTTTCAACATCGAGGAGAGTGAAGGCGCCAGCACCGATCGGCCGACCCCGTCCTTCGAGGATGCTACCGAGTTCTGGTACCGCACGATTGCGTGGACCCGTAGCCATCCGGGCCTGAAGGTGCGGGAGATCGACAGGCTTGGTGGATACCTGCGCTCGCTGCGGGTAGGGCTGGCACCGCAGGATGTGTTGCTCGACCCGATCCCCACCGTGTCGTCCGCCGGTGACATCGTCCTCCTGTCGCCCGAGTTGGGGGGCACCACCGCGCCGGCCTATCTGGACTTCCGGGCCGGAAACATCCTGGAACAGACGATCGACGAAGTTCTGGTGGCCGCCCACCGCCTGCGCTACGTGGACGAGTTTCTGGTCGGTCTGGACGCGTGTGAGGAAACCTGCGAGTTCTTCGGGTTCTGCAGAGGTGCGCAAGCCGGCAACCGGTACTTCGAGAACGGCCGCTTCGACACCACTGAAACGAACTACTGCCGCGTGTCGCGACAGGCCCTTCTCGTCGCCCTGTCCGATACCGTCCGAAAGGAGACCACAGCATGACGCTGCTCGAACTGCTGGCCACCATCGAGGCCGACGTGATCACCGATCTGGTGGACGCGACGACGGCCGGCTCCGTCGTCGCGAAGTTCGACAACCGGCCTACCTGGGACAACAACACTCCCAAGTTCGACAACCGGCCTACCTGGGACAACTGGAACAAGAAGTAGCCCGCAGACGACGCCGGGCCCGCGAGATGCTCGTGGGCCCGGCGGTTCCCGAGAGAGACACAACCATGGACACCCGCACCTTCGGCCGCGTTCGCGTCACCCTGCCCGACCTTGCCGACGGTTACCTTTCGAACGTCACCTCGTTGGAGAACAGCCGTGGCACCGTACAGGGCTTCCACTACGCCGACGCCGACCTGCGCGATCTCGATCTCGCGCACGCCCAGCTGATCACCGGCCGCATCGGTAGCCTGCGCGCCGCCAGGGTCCGGCTGGAGGACGTGCGGGCCGACTCGGTCGAGTTCGACGGCTGCGACCTCGGGTCGGCGCAGTGGGCCGACAGCAAGCTGTCCAGGGTGGTCTTCCGAAACTGCAAGATCATGGGAGCGAATCTCGCCGGTCTCACCCTGGACAACGTGATCTTCGAGAACTGCAAGCTCGACTACTCCGTCTTCGAGCAGGTCCGTGCCACCGGGCCGGTCGTATTCTCCCGCTGCGTCTTCTCCGAGGCGGTGTTCACCGGGTGCGATCTGACGGGTGCCGTTCTGGAGGACTGCACGCTGCGTGCCACCGAGTTCGGAAGGGGCGTCTACAAGGACGTGGATCTGCGCGGAAACGACCTGAGCGGCGTCCGCGGCGTCGCCAATCTGGCGAGGGTCGTCATCGACCACGCCCAGCAGGTCGACCTCGGCCGGGCCCTGACCGTCGAGCTCGCGGTCACGTGGGGTGATGACCTCGCGGCCGGGAGGTCGGGCCGATGAGCCTCCTCATCGCGGTTGGGGTCGATCAGTTGGCCGGCCGCTGCGAGGTGGCCGATGTGCGAGCCGTTCACGGGCAACGCCACTACGAGGAAGGTGCCGTGGTGCCCTTCGGCCCCTGGCGGCCGGTGACCCGAGAGCTTGCCGAGCGTCTGGTCCCGGCGGTGGGCACTCCGGGTGACATTCTGGTGGAGCTGGTCGATGTCAAGAACATTGACCGAGCCCGGCTCGACGATCCGGGCGTCACGTATCTCGGCCGGGCACTCGGCTCGGCCGACGCGCTCACCACGACGCCGAACCACCGTGACGGCCGCCTGATCGGTCTCCACCTCGACAACTGGGACAAGCTCGCCTACTCGGCCAAACACACCGGTCGTCGCCGCCTGTGCGTCAATCTCGGTCCCGGTGTCCGCTACCTGCTCGTCTGCGATCAGGACGCCCAGGCCGTTTGCCGTGCTGCGCACACTGATTGGGCCACCCGACACCCGCACACCGATGACGTGCGCGGTTGGGTGGCAGAGGGGCGCCCGCTGCACTGCTACCGGTTACGGTTGGAGCCCGGTAACGGATACCTGGCGCCTACCGAGTTCCTGCCCCACGACGGCTCCACCGAGGGACAGCTGGAGTCCAGTGCGGCCTTCTGGCTCGGCCACTGGCCGCGTGACTGCTTCGCGACCGCCGTCCTCTGACCGGGGGCGGTCGGTTGAGGACTGCCGCGGACCGCTCCGGGGCAGTCCGCCATTCCTGTCTGGCTCAGCCGGAGCCGAAGAAGCTGTCCAGGAGGCGCTGCGCCGCCAGGCTCGCCGGGATGGTGCCCTCGCGGACCTCGCGTTCCAGGGCGGGGGCCAGGCGGCGGACCTCGGGGTGTTCGTGGAGCTGGGCGTAGAGCTGGTCGTGCACCATCGCCCACGTCCACTCCACCTGCTGGTCGCGGCGCTTGGCCTCCAGCGCGCCGGTCGCGTCGAGGACCTTGCGGTGCTGCTGCAACCGCTCCCACAGGGTGTCCAGGCCGGTGCCGTCGCGGCCGCTGCAGGTGAGCACCGGCGGCGTCCACGGCGCGTCCGGGGCCTGCAACAGCCGCAGCGCGCCGGCGAGTTCGCGCGCGGCGGCCTTGGCGTCGGTCTCGTGCGGCCCGTCCGCCTTGTTGACGGCGATCACGTCGGCGAGCTCCAGCACGCCCTTCTTGATGCCCTGGAGCTGGTCCCCGGTGCGGGCCAGCGAGAGCAGCAGGAAGGAGTCCACCATGCCCGCGACCGCGGTCTCCGACTGCCCGACGCCGACCGTCTCGATGAGGACCACGTCGTAGCCGGCGGCCTCCATCACCACCATCGACTCCCGGGTGGCCCGGGCCACCCCGCCCAGCGTGCCGGAGGTGGGGGAGGGGCGGACGAACGCCGCGGGGTCGACCGCGAGCCGCTCCATCCGGGTCTTGTCACCCAGGATCGAGCCGCCGGTCCGGCTGGACGTCGGGTCGACGGCGAGCACCGCGACCTTGTGTCCGAGGGCGGTGAGCCGGGTGCCGAAGGCGTCGATGAAGGTCGACTTGCCGACACCGGGGACGCCGGTGATGCCCACCCGGACCGCGCCGCCCGCGTGCGGCAGCAGCCGGGTGAGCAACTGCTGCGCCAGCGCGCGGTGGTCGGGCCGGGTGGACTCCACGAGGGTGATGGCCCGCGCGACGAACGCGCGCGAGCCCTCCCGCACCCCCTGGGCGTACTGGTCGAGGTCGATCGTCCGGGGCGCCATCGTTCAGCGGCTCACAACTCGTGGCCGAGGTCGGCGGCGAGCGACTTCAGCAGGTCGAAGGCGGCCTCCGGGATCACCGTGCCGGGCGGGAAGACGGCGGCCGCCCCGGCCTCGTAGAGCGCCTCGAAGTCGCCCGGGGGGATGACCCCGCCGACCACGATGGTGATGTCCTCCCGGCCGGCCTCGGCGAGTTCGGCGCGCAGCGCCGGCACCAGGGTGAGGTGGCCGGCGGCCAGCGAGGAGACGCCGACGATGTGCACGTCCGCCTCGACGGCCTGGCGGGCGACCTCCGCCGGGGTCTGGAACAGCGGACCGACGTCGACCGTGAAGCCGAGGTCGGCGAAGGCGGTGGCGATCACCTTCTGGCCGCGGTCGTGGCCGTCCTGGCCCATCTTGGCGACCAGGATGCGCGGACGCCGGCCCTCGGCCCGCTCGAACCGCTCGACCAGGTCACGGGTGCGCTGGAGGGGGGCCGACGGCCCGGCTTCGTCTCGGTACACACCAGAAATGGTACGGATCTGGCCCGAGTGCCGGCCGTACACCTTCTCCAGGGCGTCCGAGATCTCGCCGACGGTGGCCTTGGCGCGGGCCGCGTCCACGGCCAGCGCGAGCAGGTTGCCGTCCAGGCCGCCGCCGCGCTGCGGACCGGCCTCGGCGGCCCGGGTGAGCGCGTGCAGGGCGGCCTGGGTGACGGCCTCGTCGCGCTCCTCGCGCAGCCGGCGCAGCTTCTCGATCTGGCGGGTGCGCACCGAGGAGTTGTCGACCTTGAGCACGTCGATCTGCTCGTCGCTGTCCACCCGGTACTTGTTGACGCCGATCACCGGCTGGCGGCCGGAGTCGATCCGGGCCTGGGTGCGGGCGGCGGCCTCCTCCACGCGCAGCTTGGGGATGCCCGCGTCGATGGCCTTGGCCATGCCGCCGGCCGCCTCCACCTCCTGGATGTGCTGCCAGGCGCGGCGGGCCAGGTCGTGGGTCAGCTTCTCGACGTACGCGGAGCCGCCCCACGGGTCGATCGACCGGCAGGTGCCGGACTCCTGCTGGAGCAGCAGCTGGGTGTTGCGGGCGATCCGGGCGGAGAAATCGGTCGGCAGCGCCAGCGCCTCGTCGAGCGCGTTGGTGTGCAGCGACTGGGTGTGGCCCTGGGTGGCCGCCATCGCCTCGACGCAGGTGCGGGTGACGTTGTTGAACACGTCCTGCGCGGTCAGCGACCAGCCGGAGGTCTGCGAGTGGGTGCGCAGCGACAGCGACTTGGCGTTCTTCGGGTCGAACTGCTTGACCAGCTTGGCCCAGAGCAGCCGGGCCGCGCGCAGCTTGGCGACCTCCATGAAGAAGTTCATCCCGATCGCCCAGAAGAACGACAGGCGTGGCGCGAAGGCGTCCACGTCCAGCCCGACGTCCAGGCCCGCCCGCAGGTACTCCACGCCGTCGGCCAGGGTGTAGGCCAGCTCCAGGTCGGCGGTGGCCCCGGCCTCCTGGATGTGGTAGCCGGAGATGGAGATCGAGTTGTACCGCGGCATCTTCTGCGAGGTGTACGCGAAGATGTCCGAGATGATCCGCATCGACGGCTGCGGCGGGTAGATGTAGGTGTTGCGGACCATGAACTCCTTGAGGATGTCGTTCTGGATGGTCCCCGCGAGCTTCTCGGGCGCCACCCCCTGCTCCTCGGCCGCGACGATGTACAGCGCCAGGACGGGCAGTACCGCGCCGTTCATGGTCATCGACACCGACATCTTGTCCAGCGGGATGCCGTCGAAGAGCTGGCGCATGTCGTAGATGGAGTCGATCGCCACGCCGGCCATGCCGACGTCGCCGGTGACCCGCGGGTGGTCGCTGTCGTAGCCGCGGTGGGTCGGCAGGTCGAACGCGACCGACAGGCCCTTCTGACCGGCCGCCAGGTTGCGGCGGTAGAAGGCGTTGGACTCCTCGGCGGTGGAGAAGCCGGCGTACTGCCGGACCGTCCACGGCTGGTTGACGTACATCGTCGGGTACGGGCCGCGCAGGTACGGGGCGATGCCGGGGTAGGTGCCCAGGAAGTCCAGGCCCGCCAGGTCGTCCGCGGTGTAGAGCGGCTTGACGCCGATGCCCTCGGGGGTGTCCCAGAGCTGCTCGTCGACGTCCTTGCCGGTCGCCTGCCGCCAGGAGGCGCGCCACTGCTCGCCGGTGACGTCCGAGCGGCCGTCCGCGTCCAGCCCGATTCCGGTGAAGTCGGGGATCATCAGGCCACTCCGCTTTCGTCGGTGATCTCGTCCAGGAGCGAGGTCAGGACCGCGACGGCGTCGCCGCCCGCGAAGACGAACCCGTCCACGCCCGCCCGCTCGTACGCCTCGCGCCGCTCACCGGGCCGGCCGGCCAGCAGCACCCGCCGGGCGCCGGCGGCCTTGAGCGCCGCGGCCACCGCCTCGGCGTGCTCGCCGTACACCTGGTCGCTGGAGCAGAGGCAGGCCACCCGGGCGCCGGAGGCGGTGAACGCCCCGGCGGCCGCGGCCGCGACGTCCGGCCCGGTCAGCGCGGTCTCGGCGGAGGTGGTCGCGATGCCGCCGGCCTGGAACAGGTTGGCCGCGAAGGTGGTCCGCGCGGTGTGCGCGGAGGCCGTCCCGAGCGAGGCCAGGAAGAGCGCCGGCCGGGCCCCGGTGGCGGCCAGCCGGGCGTCCGAGCGGGCGCGCAGCGCCTCGTAGGCCTCGGACCGGCGCACCCGCGGCAGACCGCCGCCGGGCCCGGCCGGGGCCGGCTCGCGGACCAGCGGCTGCTCGCCGAGGTTCGGGAACTCGCTGACGCCGGTGATGGGTTCGCGCCGCTTGGCGAGCGCCACCGAGCGCTCCGCCCAGGTGGCGGCGATCCGCTCGCCGACCAGGCCGGAGCCCAGGGCGGCCTGCTGGCCGCCGGCCCGCTCGATCTCCTGGAACCAGGCCCAGGCGGCGTGCGCGAGCTCGTCGGTCAGCCGCTCCACGTACCAGGAGCCGCCGGCCGGGTCGACGACCCGGGCCAGGTGCGACTCCTCCAGCAGGATCGCCTGGGTGTTGCGGGCGATCCGGCGGGCGAAGGCGTCGGACAGGCCGACCGCGCTGTCGAACGGCTGGACGCTCACCGCGTCCGCGCCGCCGACCCCGGCGGCCAGGCAGGCCACCGTGGTGCGCAGCATGTTCACCCACGGGTCGCGCTCGGTCATCATCACGGCGGAGGTGACGGCGTGCTGGCGCTGCGCCGAGGCCTCCGGCGCGGCCCCCGACACCTCGGCCACCCGGGCCCAGAGCCGGCGCGCGGCCCGGAACTTGGCGATCGTCAGGAACTGGTCGGCGTCGGCCGCGTAGCGGAACTCCAGCTGGCCGAGCGCGGCGTCGACCGGCAGCCCGGCGGCGGTGAGGGCCCGCAGGTAGGCGACGCCGGTGGCGAGGGAGCAGCCGAGCTCCTGCGCGGGGGAGGCGCCGGCCTCGTGGTAGGGGAGGGCGTCGACGACGAGGGCGCGCAGGCCCGGGAAGCCCGCGGCGCAGCGGGCCGCGAGGGCGGTGGCCCCGGTGAGCAGCGCCTCGGTGCGCCCGGCCTGGCCGGTGCGGGCCTGGAGGCCCAGCGGGTCGGCGCCGAGGTTGCCCGCGGCGGCGCCGGCGGACACCTCGCGCTCCTCGTAGAGCTTGAACAACTGCTCGGCGGCTTCGGCGAATTCCGGGCCGGCGTCGAGCACGATGCCGGCCAGGTCGAGGTAGACGCCGGTCAGCACGTCGGGCAGGGCCGCGACCGGCAGGGCGTCGCCGCCCAGCTCCAGCCAGAGCGAGCTGCCGCCGTTCTCCAGATCGGCCAGCACGGCCTCGTTGGCTCGGCGCGGGTCCGGATCGGTGTGCCGCTGGCGGACGTCCCAGCCGGAGACCGTGCTGCCCTGCGGCCGGCCGCCGCGGACGAACGGCGGGAAGCCGGGGTAGCCGGGCTCGGCCGGGGAGTCCTCGGCGGTGTACAGCGGGCGGGCGCGCAGCCCGTCCTGGAGTGCGGTGGTGAGCGCCTGCTCGGCCGCTGCGCCGTCCGCGGGCTGCGCACCCGACTTTCGCAGCACGCTCTCGACGAGGTGCTGCCACTGCTCGCGGTGTGCGGCCGGGAATTCGGCGGCCAGGGGAAGCCCTTCGGGCGGGACCGTCATGCCCCGCAGGTTAGCGCTCGTTTGCGTCGGCGCAGCAGAGGCCGAGGGTGTGACCTTGCCCTCGCTTTCCGCTTCCTCGCACTTCAGAGGGGTCGGCGGCGTCCAACTGCGGGGGAAACCGGTCGGGGAGTTTCTCAGGGTGTGGACAGTGGCGCGGCCGGGCCGGGGGCACGACGGGCCGGCCACCGGCCGGGCCGCGGCGGCCGTCCGGTTCGCCTATGCCCAGCTCGGCAAGCCCTACGTCTGGGGCGCCACCGGACCCGCCGGCTTCGACTGCTCCGGTCTGACCGGCGCGGCCTGGCGGGCCGCCGACGTCAAGCTGCCCCGGATCTCCCAGGACCAGTGGAAGACCGGCCTGCGGGTCGCCCGCGGCGACCTCCAGCCCGGTGACCTCGTCTTCTTCTACCCGGACCTGCACCACGTCGGCCTCTACATCGGCGAGGGCAAGATGATCCACGCGCGGCGCACCGGCAAGAACGTCGAGGTGCTGCCGATCGACGTGATGCCGTACGTCGGCGCCGTCCGCCTGTAGCGGCGGGCCGTCGACCCGCCGCCCGACCCGCCCACCAGCCCCGCACCGACCCGCCGTCCGACCTGCCGAACGCCCCCGGTTCCGACCGGGGGCGTTCGCCGTTCGGCGTCCCTGGTGTTGATCTGACGTTATGAAGTCGATTTCTTGCAAAGTCCTGTCGACATCTTGTGGCCCTCTGTTGCGCGGTGGTTAAGTGGCGGAGCCGCCGGACGAGCACCGCGGCGCCCCCACCACCCATGCCTGCAGAAGGGCCGTCCGCCATGAACAGAACCGGGCTCCGCCGGAGAACCGCCGCCGTCGCCGTGGCCGCAGGACTGGCCTTCTCCCTTGCCGCGTGCGGCAGTTCGGACGACCACGGGGCAACCGGCGCGGCGCCGTCGGGCGGCGCCGGCTCGACCCTGGACCCGAACGCGAAGGTCAGCATCAGCGTCGACTGCCAGCCGCCGGTCACCAAGGCCGCCGAGCGCAAGCAGTGGACCGAGGACGTCGAGGCGTTCCACCAGCGCTACCCGAACGTCACGATCACCAGCAAGGACGCCTCGCCCTGCGAGGAGCCCGCGCCGTTCACCGCCCAGCTCAAGGGCCGGACCCAGACCGATGTCTTCTACACCTACTTCACCGACCTCGACCAGGTGCTGGACGAGGGCGCGGCCGAGGACATCTCCGGCTACGTCGACGAGACGACCGTGCCGGCGCTGAAGGACATCGACCCCTCGGTGCTCGCCACGCTCAAGGACGGCGACAAGCTCTACGGCCTGCCCACCTCGAACTACAAGCTGGGCCTGCTCTACAACCGCAAGCTGTTCAAGCAGGCCGGGCTCGACCCGGACAAGCCCCCCACGACCTGGCCGGAGATCCGCGAGGCCGCGAAGCGGATCGCCGCGCTCGGCAACGGGGTCAACGGGTACGGCGACTACAGCGCGACCAACCAGGGCGGCTGGCACTTCACCGCCGAGCTGTACGGGCTGGGCGGCCGGATGGTCGGCGAGGACGGCCGGAAGGCCGCGTTCAACACCGCCGAGGGCCGGCAGGTCCTGCAGACCCTGTACGACATGCGCTGGACCGACGACTCGATGGGCTCCGCGCAGAGCCTCAAGTGGCCCGACCTGATGACCCGGATGTCCACCGACCGGCTCGGGATGTACATCGGCGCCCCGGACGACATCACCTACATGGTGCAGACCCTGAACGGGGACTACGCCGACTACGGCATGGGGCCGATGCCCGGCGGCAAGGCCGCGCTGCTCGGCGGCAACGACTACATGGTCAAGAAGGGCTCCAGCCCGGACCAGATCAGGGCGGCCGTCGCCTGGGTGAACTTCAAGTTCCTCACCCAGGGCAAGGGCCAGTTCGACTACGCCCGGACCAAGGCGGACGGCCTGCCGGTCGGCCTCCCGCAGCCCTTCTTCCTCACCGGCGCCTCGCTGGAGCAGGACAACCGGGCGAAGGCGGCCAGCGCCACCGTCCCGGTCCAGAACTACGCGCCCTACCTCGCCGCGTCCGTGCCGGGCCGCACCGAGCCGGCCCACGCGCAGCAGATCTACAAGGTGCTCGACAACGCGATGTCGGCCGTGCTGACCGACAAGGGCGCCGACGTCGCCAAGCTGCTGGACGACGCCGAGACCCAGGTCAACCAGGTACTGGCCAGCCTCCAGTAGCGAACGGGCGGGCCCGGCCCCGCGCCCCCGGCCACCCACGGCCACCGGTGAACAGCGACGGACAGCGACGGACAGCGACGAAGCGGAGAACGAGGGATGGCAGCGATCAGTGTCGCCGGGAAGGCGGCCCGGCCCACCAGTGAGCCCCGGCGGCGCGGCCGGCTGGGGCGGGGGCTGCGGCGCAACCTCACCGCGCACGGCTTCCTGCTCGGCGCACTGCTCTGTTTCGGCTTCTTCACCTGGTACCCGATGGTCCGTGAAGTGGTCATGAGCTTCCAGCGGACCAGGCGGGGCCGGACCAGCTGGGTCGGCCTGGACAACGTCGACCAGCTGCTCCAGGACCCGGCGTTCTGGCAGGCCTGGCGCAACACCCTGGTGTTCACCCTGCTGGCGCTGGTGTTCGGCTTCGCGGTGCCGTTCCTGGTCGCCGTGCTGCTGAACGAGCTGCGGCACGCCAAGGCCTACCTGCGGGTGCTGGTCTACCTGCCGGTGATGATGCCCCCGGTGGCCTCCGTGCTGCTCTTCAAGTACTTCTACGACCCGGACCACGGGTTGTTCAACAGCGTGCTGCGGGCGCTCCACCTGCCGACCTCGGCCTGGCTCGACTCGCCCGACACCGCGCTGCTCTCGGTGGTCATCGCCTCCACCTGGATGAACATGGGCGGCGCCACCCTGATCTACCTGGCGGCCCTCCAGGGCATCCCGGGGGAGCTCTACGAGGCGGCCGAACTGGACGGCGCCGGCCTGTGGCGCCGGATCTGGCACGTGACCGTCCCGCAGACCAGGCTGGTGCTCTCGCTCCTGCTGCTGCTCCAGATCGTCGCCACCATGCAGGTGTTCGTCGAGCCCTACCTGCTGACCGGTGGCAACGGGCCGCAGGGCTCCACCACCACCGTGGTCCACCTCGTCTACCAGTACGCCTTCAACTTCAACAACTACGGCGCCGCCTCGGCGCTCGGCCTGATCATGCTGCTGGTGCTGGCCGGATTCTCCGCCCTGTACGCGCGGCTGTCGCGCGAGGCCGACTGACCCGGGGCCGACTGACCCGGGGCAGACCGACCCGGGGCCGTCCAGTCCCGGACCACACCCGACCAGACCCATGGGAGCCCCGGTGCAGCCGCAGACCCGGACGCTGATCCCGCAGACCCAACTCGACCGCCCACGCGGCCGACTGCTCTACCGGCTGACCCTGGTGGCGACCGTCGTGGTCTTCACCCTGGTCTTCCTCGGCCCGCTGTACTGGCTGGTGACCGGCGGCCTGAAGTCCACCGCCGAGGTGGTCCGCAACCCGCCCACGCTCTTCCCCGCCGAGCTCCACCCGGACACCTACGCGACCGCGTGGAGCCGGCTCGGCCTCGGCCGGCTGCTCTTCAACACGCTGTACTACGCCTTCGGCGCGCTCGCCTTCCAGCTGGTCCTCGACGTGGCGGCGGCCTACGCGCTGTCCAAGCTGCGGCCCGTCCTGGGCAATCTGATCCTCGGCATGATGCTGGCCACCCTGATGATCCCGGCCGCGGTGCTGGTCGTCCCGCAGTACCTGACCGTCCTGGACCTGCCGCTGCTGCACGTCAACCTGATCAACACGCCCTGGGCGATCTGGCTGCCGACGGTGGCCAACGCCTTCAACATCTTCCTGCTGAAACGGTTCTTCGACTCCATCCCGGAGGACCTCATGGCGGCCGCCGCGATAGACGGGGCCACCCCGCTGCGCGCCCTGCGCTCCATCGTGCTGCCGATGTCCCGGCCGATCCTCGGCGTGGTCTCGATCTTCGCCGTGGTGAACGTCTGGAAGGACTTCCTCTGGCCGATGCTCGTCCAGCCCGACCCGGCCCGGCAGACCCTCAACATCGGCATCAAGTCGCTCTCCACGGGCGTGCCGCAGAACGTCGTCATCGCGGCCCTGGCCATCGCCTCGGCGCCGACCGTCGTCTTCTTCCTGATCTTCCAACGCAACATCATGTCCGGGCTCACCTCGGGTGGACTCAAAGGCTGACCGGCCCGGGCGCCGATCCGAAAGGACCCACCGTGGGACAGCAATCCCGGCTCCCGTTCGAGACCCCGCACTGGTGGCGCGACGCGGTGATCTACCAGGTGTACCCGCGCAGCTTCGCCGACGCCGACGGCGACGGCACGGGGGACCTCGCCGGTGTCCGCAGCAGGCTGCCCTACCTGGCCGACCTCGGCGTCGACGCCGTCTGGTTCAACCCCTGGTACCCGTCCCCGATGGCCGACGGCGGCTACGACGTCGCCGACTACCGGGGCGTGGACCCGCTGTTCGGCACCCTCGCGGACGCCGAGCAGCTCATCGCGGAGGCGCTCGGCCACGGCATCCGCACCATCGTGGACATCGTGCCGAACCACGTCTCGGACCAGCACCCGTGGTTCCGGGCCGCGCTCGCGGCGGGCCCCGGCAGTCCGGAGCGCGAACTGTTCCACTTCCGCGCCGGGCGCGGCCCGGACGGCGAACTCCCGCCCAACGACTGGGTCTCCGAGTTCGGCGGCCGCCCGTGGACCAGGACGGCGGACGGCGCGTGGTACCTCCACCTGTTCGCCGCCCAGCAGCCCGACCTCAACTGGGCCCACCCCCGGGTGCGCACCGAGCACGAGGAGATCCTGCGCTTCTGGTTCGACCGGGGCGCGGCCGGCGTCCGGATCGACTCCGCCGCGCTGCTGGCCAAGGACCCGGCGCTGCCCGACTTCGTCAAGGGCCGGGACCCGCACCCGTTCACCGACCGCGAGGAGTTGCACGGCGTCTACCGCTCCTGGCGGGCCATCGCCGACAGCTACCCGGACACCCGGATCCTGGTCGGCGAGGTCTGGCTGCCGAACGCCGAGCGCTTCGCCCGGTACCTGCGCCCGGACGAGCTGCACACCGCCTTCAACTTCGACTTCCTGGCCCGCCCCTGGGAGGCGGCCGCGCTGCGGGAGTCGATCGACACCACGCTGGGGCTGCACGCCCCGGTCGGCGCCCCGGCCACCTGGGTGCTCGCCAACCACGACGTCACCCGCACGGTCACCCGCTACGGCCGCCGGGACACCCGGTTCGACTTCGCCGCCAAGGCCTGGGGCACCCCGACCGACCCGGAGCTTGGCCGGCGCCGGGCCCGGGCGGCGGCGCTGCTCTCGCTGGCCCTGCCCGGCGCGGTCTACCTCTACCAGGGCGAGGAACTCGGCCTGCCCGAGGTCGAGGACCTGCCGCCGGACCGCCTCCAGGACCCGATGCACCTGCGCTCCGGCGGTGCCGACCCGGGCCGCGACGGCTGCCGGGTACCGCTCCCCTGGTCGGGCGACCGACCCCCGTACGGGTTCAGCCAGGCTCCGGCCGAGCCCTGGCTCCCGCAGCCGGCCGACTGGGCCCCGCTTACCGTCGAGGCCCAGTCGGCCGACCCTGGTTCGATGCTCGCGCTCTACCGCGCCGCGCTGCGACTGCGCCGCGCCGAGGACGCGCTGCGCGGCGAGGTCTTCGGCTGGACCGCCGCTCCCGGCGAGGTGCTGGCGTTCCACCGCGGCGCCGGCTTCCAGTGCGTGGTGAACCTCGGCGCCGCGCCGCATCCGCTGCCCGCGCACCGCGCGGTCCTGCTCGCCAGCGGCCCGCTCACCGCGGGCGGGCTGCTCCCGCCCGACACCGCGGTCTGGCTGCGCGTCGCCTGACCGCCCGGGGCGGACACCCCCGCCCGGTCCGCCCCCGGACCGGGCGCCGCCCCGGCCCGCCGCTGCCCCCCCGGAGCCACGGATGGCCCGCTCACCCCCGCACGCACCCGGTCCTGACGGCCGGACAGGGCCCCACCCCCCACCCCCATCCACGCGTTCGGACGAGACGAGACAGAGGACCCCGTGAGAACCCGAGCACCGATCTTCCGCTGGCTGGCGGGCACGCTCGCCACCGGCCTGCTGGCGCTGGCCGGCCCGCTGCTGCCGGCCACCACCGCCGCCGCGGCCGGCGGCCCCGACCTGGCGGCGGGCCGGCCCGCCGCCGCGAGCAGCAGCATCGCCGGCCGGCCGGTCACCGCCGTCAACGACGGCGACGCCGCCACCTACTGGGAGAGCGCCAACGGCGCGCTGCCGCAGTGGGTCCAGGTCGACCTCGGCGCCGCCGCCGCGGTCGACGAGGTGGTGCTGAAGCTCCCCGCGTCCTGGGAGAGCCGCACCGAGACGCTCGCCGTCCAGGGCAGCGCCGACGGCACCGGCTTCACCACCCTGGTGGGCTCGGCCGGCTACGCCTTCGCGCCCGGTACCGGCAACACCGTACGGATCGCCTTCCCGGCGGCGAGCACCCGCTACCTGCGGCTGGCGGTCTCCGCCAACACCGGCTGGCCGGCCGCCCAGATCGCCGAGCTGGAGGTGCGCGCGGCCGGCGCCGCCGGGGCGAACCTGGCGCTCGGGCGGCCGTTCAGCGCCGGAAGCCAGAGCCAGGCCTACGCCCCGGCGAACGCCGGTGACGGCAACGCGGCCAGCTACTGGGAGAGCGCCAACGGCGCGCTGCCGCAGTGGGTCCAGGTCGACCTCGGCGCCGCCGTGGCGGTCAACCGCGTGGTGCTGCGGCTGCCGGCCGGCTGGGAGCGCCGGACGCAGACGCTCGCCGTGCGCGGCAGCACCGACGGCAGCGCCTTCACCGACCTGGCCGCCTCGGCCGCCCGGGTCTTCGACCCGGCCACCGGGAACGCCGTCGTCCTCGACCTGGGGGCCACCACCACCCGGTTCGTGCGGGTCGAAGTGACCGCCAACACCGGCTGGGCCGCCGCCCAACTGGCCGAACTGGAGGTGTACGGCCCGGCCACCGGCGACACCCGGGCGCCCACCGCCCCGAGCGGCCTCGCCTACGACCGGCCCGCGCCCGGCCGGATCCACCTGACCTGGTCGGCCTCGACCGACGACACCGGGGTCACCGGCTACGACCTCTACGCGAACGGCGCGCTGCTGACCAGCGTGCCGGGCACCGTGCTGGGCTACACCGACAGCCGCCCGGACAGCGCCACCGTCTCCTACTACGTGAGGGCCCGGGACGCCGCCGGCAACCAGTCGCCGAGCAGCAACACGGTGACCAGGACCGGTCAGAGCGGCGACACCCAGGCGCCGTCCGCGCCCGGCGCCCTCGGCTACGACCAGCCCGCGGCGGGCCGGATCCGTCTGACCTGGTCGGCCTCGACCGACGACACCGGGGTCACCGGCTACGACCTCTACGCGAACGGCGCGCTCCGGGCGAGCGTGGCCGCCGCCGTGCTGAGCTACACCGACGGCCAGCCGGACAGCGCCACCGTCTCCTACTACGTGAAGGCCCGGGACGCCGCAGGCAACCAGTCCGCGAGCAGCAACACCGTGGTGCGGGCCGGCAGCGGCGGGAGCGGGACCAACCTGGCGGCCGGCAAGCCGATCAGCGCCTCCTCGGTGATCAACACCTTCGTCGCGGCGAACGCCAACGACAACGACACCGCCACCTACTGGGAGGGCAACGCCAACAGCTACCCCGACACCCTGACGGTGGCGCTGGGCTCCAACGCGGCGGTGGACTCCGTCGTGGTCAAGCTGGACCCGGCCGCGGCCTGGTCCAGCCGGAGCCAGACGATCGAGGTGCTCGGCCGGGACCAGTCCGGTACCGGCTTCACCACCCTGGTACCGGCCCGCGGCTACGACTTCGTCCAGTCCGCCGGGAACGCCGTGACCGTCCCGGTCGGCGCCACCGCGGCCGACGTCCAGCTGCGGATCACCGCCAACACCGGGTCCACCGGCGGCCAGGTGGCCGAGTTCCAGGTGATCGGCACCCCGGCGGCCAACCCGGACCTCACCGTCACCGACGTCTCCGCCACCCCGGCCGCGCCGGTCGAGACCGACCCGGTCACGCTCTCCGCGACGGTCCGCAACCTCGGCACCCTGCCCTCGGCCGCGACCGCCGTCGGCTTCTACCTGGGCTCGGCCAAGGCCGGCACCGCCCAGATCGGCCCGCTGGCCGTCGGCGCCGCCGGCACCGTCACGCTGGACGCCGGCGTGCGCGCGGCCGGCAGCTACCAGCTCTCCGCCAAGGTCGACGAGGCCAACGCGGTGATCGAGCGGGACGAGACCAACAACACTGCCACCGCGCCGGCCCCCCTGGTGGTCACCCGGGCCCCCGGCTCCGACCTGCTCGCCGCCCCGACCGTCTGGTCCCCGGCCAACCCGGCCGCCGGGAACACCGTCACCTTCTCGGTGGCGGTGAAGAACCAGGGCACCACGGCCTCGGCCGGCGGCGCCCACGCCATCACCCTGACGGTCGCCGACGCCGCCGGCACCGTGGTGAGGACGCTGTCCGGCGCCTACACCGGCACGATCGCCCCCGGCGCGACCACCGCGCCGGTGACGCTCGGCACCTGGACGGCGGCGAACGGCCGGTACACCGTGAAGACGGTGATCGCGGCGGACGCCAACGAGCCGCCGGCCAAGCAGACCGACAACACCTCCACCCAGCCGCTCCACGTCGGCCGGGGCGCGAACATGCCCTACGACACCTACGAGGCCGAGGACGGCGTGCTGGCCGGCGGCGCGGGCCTGGTCGGGCCGAACCGGGTCGTCGGGGACCTCGCCGGCGAGGCCAGCGGCCGGCGCGCGGTGACGCTCGACTCCACCGGCGCCTCGGTCGAGTTCACCACCCGGGCGCCGACCAACACGCTCGTCACCCGGTTCTCCATCCCGGACGCCGCCGGCGGCGACGGCACCGACGCCACGCTCAGCGTCTACGTCGACGGCACCTTCCTCAAGAAGATCGACCTGACCTCCAAGTACGCCTGGCTGTACGGCGCCGAGACCGCGCCGGGCAACTCGCCCGGCGCGGGCGCCCCGCGGCACGTCTACGACGAGGCGAACGTGCTGCTCGGCACCACCGTGCCGGCCGGCAGCCGGATCAGGCTGCAGAAGGACGGCGGCGACACCTCCCGCTACGCGATCGACTTCGTCAGCCTGGAGCAGGCCACCGCGACGCCGAACCCGGACCCGGCGCACTACGCCGTCCCGGCCGGCTTCACCCATCAGGACGTGCAGAACGCCCTGGACAAGGTGCGGATGGACACCACCGGCACCCTGGTCGGCGTCTACCTGCCGGCGGGCGACTACCAGACGGCGAGCAAGTTCCAGGTCTACGGCAAGCCCGTCAAGGTGATCGGCGCGGGCCCCTGGTTCACCCGGTTCCGGGCGCCCGCCACCCAGAGCAACACCGACGTCGGCTTCCGCGCGGAGGCGACGGCCAACGGCTCGACCTTCGCCGGGTTCGCCTACTTCGGTAACTACACCTCCCGGATCGACGGCCCCGGCAAGGTCTTCGACTTCGCCAACGTCGCCCACATGGTGATCGACGACATCTGGGCCGAGCACATGGTCTGCCTCTACTGGGGGGCCAACACCGACTCCATGACCATCAGCAACAGCCGGATCCGCGACACCTTCGCGGACGGCGTCAACATGACCAACGGCTCCACCGACAACCTGATCACCAACAACGAGGCCCGGGCCACCGGGGACGACTCCTTCGCGCTGTTCTCCGCGATCGACGCGGGCGGCGCGGACGAGAAGGACAACGTCTTCGAGAACCTGACCTCGATCCTCACCTGGCGGGCGGCCGGGGTCGCCGTGTACGGCGGCTACGCCAACACGTTCCGCAACATCTACATCGCCGACACCCTGGTCTACTCGGGCGTCACCATCAGCTCGCTGGACTTCGGGTACCCGATGAACGGCTTCGGCACCGAACCGACGGCCCTGCAGAACATCTCGGTCGTCCGGGCCGGGGGCCACTTCTGGGGCTCCCAGACCTTCCCCGCGATCTGGGTGTTCTCGGCCTCCAAGGTGTTCCAGGGCATCCGGGTGAGCGATGTGGACATCGTCGACCCGACGTACCACGGCATCATGTTCCAGACCAACTACTCCGGCGGGCAGCCGCAGTTCCCGGTCAAGGACACCGTCTTCAGCAACGTCTCGATCACCGGGGCGCGCCGCAGCGGTGACGCCTTCGACGCCAGGTCCGGCTTCGGGATCTGGGCGAACGAGTCGGCCGAGCCCGGGCAGGGCCCGGCGGTCGGCTCGGTGGTCTTCAACCACCTGCGCCTGGCCGGCAACGACCAGGACATCAGGAACACCACCTCCACCTTCACCATCACCGTCAACCCGTAGCCCCGAAGCACTCCGACACCGGTGCCGCCGGGACGGACCCCCGTCCCGGCGGCACCTCGGGCTGTCCGCCGCTCGCCGGCGGGCGCGTTCCGGGGCGGTTGGAGCGAGCGCAAGGCGGTTCAAGAGAGCGCAAGAAGACGCAAATTCTTGCGAGGAACGACGTACACTCCCCCCATGACACGACGACTTGCCCAGGTGGCGCAGAAGGTCGGGGTCAGCGAGGCCACCGTCAGCCGGGTGCTGAACGACAAGCCCGGCGTCTCGGAGGCGACCAGGGCCGCCGTGCTGACCGCCCTGGACGTGCTCGGCTACGAGCGCCCCACCCAGCTGCGCGGCGAACGCGCCCGGCTGGTGGGCCTGGTCATGCCGGAGCTGCAGAACCCGATCTTCCCGGCCTTCGCCGAGGCGGTCGGCGGCGCGCTGGCCGGCCAGGGGTTCACCCCGGTCCTCTGCACCCAGACCGCCGGCGGGGTGTCCGAGGCGGACTACGTCGACCTGTTGCTCTCCCAGCAGGTCTCCGGCGTGGTCTTCTTCGGCGGCCTCTACGCCCAGGCCGACGCCGCCCACGACCACTACGACCGGCTGGCCGAGCGCAGCCTGCCGACGGTGCTGCTGAACGCGGCCATCGAGGGCCTCGACTTCGCCCGGGTGTCCTGCGACGACGCGGTCGCCGTCGAGCAGTCCGTCGGGCACCTGCGCCAGCTCGGCCACCGCAGGATCGGGCTGGTGCTCGGCCCGGCCGACCACGTGCCGTCCCGGCGCAAGCTGGCCGCCGCGCGGGCCGCGGCGGCGAAGGCCGGCCTCGACCTCCCGGAGAGCCGGGTCGAGCGGGCGCTGTTCACCCTGGAGGGCGGCCAGGCCGCCACCACCCGGCTGCTCCGCGAGGGCGTCACCGGGATCATCTGCGCCAGCGACCCGCTGGCGCTCGGCGCGATCAGGGCGGCCCGCCGGGCCGGTCTCTCGGTGCCGGACGACGTGTCGGTGATCGGCTACGACGACTCGTCCTTCATGACCTGCACCGATCCGCCGCTGACCACCGTCCGGCAGCCGATCGAGGCGATGGGCCGGGCCGCGGTGGACCTCCTGGTGGGGGAGATCGGCGGAGCCCGGATCACCCACGACGAGCTGCTGTTCGAGCCGGAGCTGGTGGTCCGGGGGTCGACGGCGCCGCCGCCCGCCCGGTCCTGACCGAGACGGGCGGGCCCCCGGAGACCGACACGGTCTCCGGGGGCCCGCGTCCGTGCCGGTCCGTCAGGGGCCGTACACCTGGAACTCGGAGAGCTGGCCGGCCGGCCAGCCGGTGTTGCCGGTGAAGGTGAGCCGCAGGTAGCGGGCGGTCGTCCCGGGCACCTGGACGGTGACGGTGTTCCCGGTGGCCGGGTCGAAGCGGTACCCGGCCGAGGGCTTGAGTGTGCTCCAGGAGCCGCCGTCGGTGGAGGCCTGGACGGTCAGGGTCTGGGTCCGCGCCTCCCAGCCGGGCGGCAGGGTGAGCACCAGTCGGCCGACCGCGACGGGGCTGCCGAGGTCACCCGTGATCCACTGCGGGAAGGCGTTGTTGGCGCTCTCCCAGTAGCTGGCCCGGTCGCCGTCGTCGACCCGCTGCGGGGGGTAGACGTCGGTGTAGCTGCTCGCCGCGATCGCCCTGCCGTGCAGCAGGTCCACCGTGCCGGGCGGCGTGGTCGGGGTGGGCGTGGTCGACGGGGTGGGCGTCGGGGTGGGCGTGGTCGAGGGGCTCGGGGTGCCGGACGGGCTCGGGGTGCCGGACGGGCTCGGGGTGCCCGGGACGCCGCCGCCCGGCCGGCCGCCGTAGGTGAACTGCGGGGCCGGCCAGGTGCCGCCGCAGGTGGAGCCCACCCAGCCGGAGTTGCCGCCGCCGTCGGTGATCCGGAAGCCGGCGCCGACGCAGTTGTGGGTCGGGGTGGCGGACTGGGCGATGTTGCGGGCCTTCACACCGGTGAACCGCATCGTCGACTCGGCCTGCGCCTGGATGGCGTAGGTACCCGCGCCGTCGATGGTCACGCCGGTGAAGGCGATCCCGCTGGACGAGCCCTCGATGGTCTGGATCGCCTCGTAGGAGCTGTCCAGGATGTCGGTGTCGCCGATGGTGATCGCGGCGCCGCTGATCGGCTCGTTGAGGCCGCTGAACCAGACCGCCCCGACGCCGAAGTTCCAGTTGTAGTCGCTGTTCCCGGTCCGGATCAGGGTGTTCCGGAGCGCGTTGACGGTGCCCGCGACGGCGGTCCCCCAGCCCGAGCCGACCCCCGGGTACCGGTTGGCGATGTGCAGGCCGCCGCCGTTGCTGACGGTGTCCGCCATCACGTTGTCGGAGATCGTGAAGTCCCGGCCCCCGTACGTCACGATGTTGTTGGCCAGCACGGGGACGACCACGGTGTTGTGGGTGAAGCTGTCGCCCACGTTGGGGACGCGCTCCGGCCAGGAGGCGAGGCCGTCGTCACCGGTGTTGCGGACGAAGGTGTTGGTCACCGTCGAGTTCGTCACCCCGGTGTGGAAGTTCACGCCGTCCGCGGCCTGGTCCAGGATGCGGCTGTTCCGGATGGTGAACCGGTCCATCGGACCGTCCATCCAGGCGCCGACCTTGGTGTGCTGGATCCACAGGTTGTCCACGGTGGAGTCGCTCATCGCCCCGCCGAGCGCGTTCACCTGGTCGTCGTCCACCCGCTCGCGGATGTCGCCGATGACGGCGAAGTCCCGGAGGGTGACGTTCCGGCTCGGTCCGTTGGCCTCCTGCGGCCGGACCGCCCCGCCGTAGCCGCCGCCCGCCACGTACTTGCCGTAGATCCCGGCGGCCCGGTTGCGGTTGACCGGGTCGCGGCCGCCGAGCACGCTGTACCAGGGCCCGGCCCCGGCCAGGGTGACGCCGTCCACCACCACGTGGTCGTACAGCGTGTAGCTGCCCGGCGGGATGTAGACCGTCCGGCCCTGGGCCCGGCCGGCGTCGACCGCGCTCTGGAACCGCGCGGTGTTGTCGCCGGCCCCGGTCGGGTCGGCGCCGAAGTCCGCCACCACGTCGATCGCCCCGGCGGGCTTGCCGATCGGCGCGCCGACCTGCTCGAAGTCGGCCAGGTCGACGGTGAAGGCGGGGGACTGCGCGGTCGAGGACACCTGCAGCCGGATCTTCGTGCCGGCGGGCAGCGAGGAGCCGAACATGGTCCGGGTCTCGTCGTAGAAGTGGTGCGGGTCGGTGTCCCCGGGGTTGTTGTTGAAGGGGTAACCCCCGTAGTACCAGCCGTACTTCGAGGTGACCGGGACGGACTTCAGCTTCGAGCCGTTGACCAGGAGGTCGATCGAGGCGTCCCGGCCCCGGCCGTCCGCGCTGTCCGGCAGGCTGTAGCGGAAGCTCATCGCGTCGGCCGGGGCGGTCAGCGTGAACTCGACGTACTGGCCGGTCGCGGACAGCGTGACGGCCTGGCGGCCGGAGGCCTCCGAGGGGAGCGTGCCGTAGCGGCGCTCGGGGCCGATCACCGTGCCGTTGGTGGCCGCGAACTCGGCCTCCTGCTCCTTGAACTTCACCGCGGCGCCCCGGCCGGGGACGTCCAGCGGCGAGAGGGTCGGCACGGCCGCGGCGTGCGCGGGCTGGGTGGTGACGGTGAGCAGGGCGGCCGCGGAGAGGGCGGCGGCGGTCAGCGCGGCGAGCGGTGCGCGCAGCCGGCGGAAGGCGGGAGGTGGCATGGGCGACGTCCTCACTGGCGTGGGTGGGAGGCCGAGCGAGGGGAACACTAGGGGCGCCTCTGCATGAAGTCCATGGATATCCGCAAAATATTGACAGTCGCTCCGCAAGAAGGGAGGGGTTGGGGACCGAGCATGCCGCGGGGAGCGCCCGACCGACGATCCGGCAGGCACGCCCGGAGCAGGTCATCACCACCGCGTCGCCGGCCCCGGCCCGACGCACTCCCGCGCCGCGCCGACCAGGACGAGGTGGAGCGCCAGCAGCGCGAGCGTCACGGGGTGTCCCGCTCCTTCACCTGCTCCAGGGCCGCCAGCAGGGCCGAGGCCTCGTCCCCGCTCATCCGGTCGACGAAGTGCAGCAGGGCCCCGGCCCGGTCGGAGGTGGTCTCCAGTGCCTGGTGCATCAGTTGGGCGGTGTACGCCTCGCGGGTGCAGGTCGGCTCGTACACCCACGCCCGGCCGACCTTCTCCCGGCGCAGCCACCCCTTGGTGTGCAGGATGTCGGCCACGGTGGTGACGGTGGTGTAGGCGAGCGGCCGCCGCAGCAGCAGGTCGTCGACGATCTCGCGGGCGGTGGCCGCCCGGCCCCAGGACCAGAGCCGGTCCATGATCTCGGCCTCCAGATCGCCGAACCCGCGCGGCACCGCCCGAACGCCCCTTCCATCCGCACCCGGCCGCCCTGCCCGGCCGCCCACCGGCCCATCGTACGGGCGGCGGCCGAGGTGCCCGTCCGGCGCTCTCCCGGTGGGCGCGGTGGAGCCGTTCGGGCACCGGCGAGGGTCCGGCGTGCCCCGGGCGGGCGGACGGGCGTAGAACGGACGGAGCGCCGGAGCCGACCGGAGCGCGCGAACCGGAGGAGGTACAGCTGTGTGGAGCGACCCCCGGCACGGCCCGCTGGTGCCGATGCTGCTGTTGCTCACCGTCGTCACCGGGCTGGTGGACGCGGTGAGTTACCTCGCCCTCGGGCATGTCTTCGTCGCCAACATGACGGGCAACGTGGTCTTCCTGGGCTTCGCCCTGGCGGGCGCGGCCGGGTTCTCCGCCACCGCCTCGCTCACCGCGCTGGGCGCGTTCCTGGCGGGCGCGCTCGCCGGTGGCCGGCTCAGCGAACGCCTGCCCGGCCACCGGGGCCGGCTGCTGGTCGTCTCCGCCGCCGTCCAGGCGGTGCTGCTGGCCCTCGGCACCGCCCTGGCGGCGCTGGCCGGCCACACCGGCGAGCCCGCGCGCTACGCGCTGACCGGTCTGCTCGGGTTCGCGATGGGGCTGCAGAACGCCGTCGTCCGCTCCCTCAAGGTGCCCGACCTCACCACCACCGTGCTCACCATGACCCTGACCGGCCTGGCCGCCGACCTGGCCGGGGTCCGCCGCTTCGCCTCGGCGGTCTGGATGTTCGGCGGCGCCGTCCTGGGCGCCGCGCTGGTCCTGAACGCCGATGTGCCGATCGCCCTCGCCCTGGCGCTGGCCCTCCTGGTGGCCGTCGCCGTGCTCACCCACCGGGCGTCCGCCGGCCTCCCCGCCCCGGCCTGGACCGGGTGGGACGGCGGGTCCTGAGGCGCCGACGGGCGGGCGGAGGACCCGGACCGGACCCGGAGCCGGTCCGGGCGGCGGACTTCGGGGGCCGCCGGGCCGGCCCGGCGCCCCCCGGCCGGGGTCAGTCGCCCTGCGCCCCGTCGGGGCTGTGGCTCGCGCGGCCGCTCCAGAGCGGTTCGAGCCTGCTCCAGGACCGCTGCCAGGCGAGGTCGGCCCGCCGGTCGAGGGTCCGCAGGCGCAGGGCGAGGGCGGCCACGACGCCCGCGCCGACGACGGTGAAGCCCGCGAGGCCCACGCAGACCGCCTCGATCGCCACGCCCGCCCGGGTGGTCGGGGGATCGGTGACCAGACCGGCCTCGTCCACCCAGACGGGGACGGTGGTTCCGACCACGGCGGTCCGGTGCACCTCGATGGTGCCGGTGCGCCACTGCCCGTTCGGCGCGGTCCAGGTGGCCTCGGCGGCCACCCTGCCCTGGTAGCCGCCCGCCGAGCGGCTTCCCACGGCGGCTCCGTGCCGGTCGGTGGAGAGCACGATGGCGTCGACCCGGCGCAGCCGTGCCAGGTCCGCGTCGGCGTCCCGCCCGACGGTCCGGTAGCCGAGCAGCGCGCCGACGACGGCGGCGGTCAGGGCGAGCAGGATCGCCAGCGCGGCCGTGCACCAGGCCCGGCCGCGGGACCGGTCCAGCGGTCGGACCAGGGGGGAGCGGTGGCTGCCGAGGGCCTGCCGCAGCTGCCGTCCGGCCCGCCGCGGGAGCGACGCGGGCCGGACCGGGCCGGAGGTGCTGGACACGATGCGTGCTCCTCGGGTGGTAGGTCGCAGCGGCGCTCGGGCGCCCGGCCGGGGTCGTCCGCCGGGCTCCGGCTCTCAATCTCCCTCCGCTCCGGCCGCGGCACAAGAGTCGTGCGCCCTCGTACCGCGGCGCCCGCCCGCCGACCGGCCGTCAGGACCGGGGCCCGCCGCGCGACCGGGACGTTCGGCCCTCGGCGCCGGAGGGGCGCCCGGGGCAGGCTGGTGGGTGCCGCGTCCGAGAGGTGTCGGGACGCGGTCGGCCCGGCCCGCTGTGGGGGCAGGTCGGGCCGCCGGTGTGGCGCGGGAGGCGGTGTGGGGCCGCCTCCCGCTCACCGCCCCGCCGGTTCCCGGGAGGCCGATTCCCTCCGACGGATCAGCGTCTTCGCAGCTCGGAGCCGTATTCTCGCCAGCTATACACTCGAGGTATACGTCGGGTGTATGGTCCTCTCATGAGTGTTCCCCTAACCCTTCTCGGGCTGCTGGAGCGAGAGCCGAGCCATGGCTACGACCTCAAGCGCGACTACGACACCTTCTTCGGCCGGGGCAAGCCCCTGCCCTACGGCCAGGTCTACGCCACGCTCGGCCGACTGGCCCGGGACGGCAAGGTGGTGCCCGGCGAGGCCGAGCCCGGCGACGGCCCCGAGCGCAAGCGCTACGTGATCACCGAGGCCGGTGTGACGGAGTTCGAGCACTGGCTCACCGAGCCCGTCGCGCCCGAGCCCAGCCTGCAGACGGTGCTCTTCACCAAGGTGGTGCTGGCCCTGATGCTCGGCCGCGACGCCGAGGTGTACCTCGACACCCAGCGCGCCGCCCACCTGCGGCGGATGCGCGAACTCACCGAGCTGCGCCGGGGCGGCGAGCTGGTCGACGCCCTGCTCGCCGACCACGGGCTGTTCCACCTGGAGGCCGATCTGCGCTGGATCGACCTGACCACCGCCCGGCTGGACGCGCTCGCCGAGGCGGTGCGGTCATGACGCCGCTGATCGAGGCCCGCGACATCACGCTCGCCTACGGCGAGACCCCGGCCCTGCGCGGCGCGAGCCTGGCCGTCGGCGCCGGTGAGGTGCTCGCGATCATGGGCCCCAGCGGCTCCGGCAAGTCGACGCTGCTGCACTGCCTGGCCGGCATCCTCACCCCGTCCTCCGGCGAGGTCCTGTTCGACGGGCAGCGGATCGACACCATGAACGAGGCCGGGCGCAGCGCCCTGCGGCGCGACCGGTTCGGCTTCGTCTTCCAGTTCGGCCAGCTCGTCCCCGAGTTGACCGCCGAGGAGAACGTCGCGCTGCCGCTGCTGCTGAGCGGCACCCGGCGGGCGGCGGCGCTGGCCGAGGCCCGGCCCTGGTTCGCCCGGCTGGGGCTGGACGGCCTGGGGAAGCGCCGCTCCGGTGAGCTGTCGGGCGGTCAGGCGCAGCGCGTCGCGCTCGCCCGCGGCCTGGTGGCGCGCCCCCGGGTGCTGTTCGCCGACGAGCCGACCGGCGCGCTGGACTCGCTGACCGGTGAGCAGGTGATGGAGCTGATGGTCGGCGCGGCCCGCGAGCAGGGCACCACCGTCATCCTGGTCACCCACGAGCCCCGGGTCGCCGCCTACGCCGACCGCGAGGCGATCGTGCGCGACGGCCGGGCCACCTCGCTCTCGGCGGACCCGGTGGGCCGATGATCGCCTTCGCGCTGCGCCTCGCCGTCAGCGGCGGGCGGGAGGCCCTGGCCCGGCTTGCCGTCATCGCCGCCGCCGTGGCGATCGGCGTCGGTCTGCTGCTCTCCACGCTGGCGAGCATCAACGCCGTCGGCCAGGCCAACGACCGGGCCGTGTGGACCAACACCGGCGCGGCGAGCCGGACCGAGACGGCCCCCGTGGACCCGCTCTGGTGGTGGGCCCGCGGGGACTACTACGACGGCGAGCAGATCCTGCGGGTCGACGTCGCCGCCACCGGGCCGACGGCGCCCGTCCCGCCGGGGCTCGACGCGGTGCCCGCGCCCGGGGAGTACTACGTCTCGCCCGCGCTGGCCGAACTGCTGCGCAGGACCCCGGCCGGCGAGCTGGGCGACCGCTTCCCCGGCCGGCTGGCCGGCATCCTCGGCGACGCGGCGCTGCCCTCCCCGGACTCGCTGTTCGTGGTCGCGGGCCGGACGGCGGCGGAGATCTCGACCGTGCCGGGGGCGCGGGAGGTCACCACCATCGCCACCGCCCTGCCGCCCAGCTGCGACAACGACTGCCCGGGGCCGGGCACGCGCGGCGACGCCATGACGCTGATCCTCTCGGTCGTGGCCGGGGCGCTGATCTTCCCGGTGGTCGTCTTCATCGGCACCGCCACCCGGCTCTCCGCCGCCACCCGCGAGCAGCGTTACGCGGCGATGCGGCTGGTCGGCGCCACCCCGGGGCAGATCTCGCTGATCTCGGCGGTCGAGTCCACGGTGGCCGCCGCCGTCGGCACGGTCCTCGGCTTCGGCCTCCACCTGGCGCTGCGCCCGCTGGTGGCGACAGTCCCGTTCACCGGTGACCGGTTCTTCCTCGACGACCTGACGCTCACCCCGCTCCAGGCGGTGGCGGTGGCCGTCGGCGTTCCGGTGGCGGCGGCGGTCGCGGCCCGGCTGGCGCTGCGTCGGGTCACCGTCTCCCCGCTGGGGGTCACCCGCCGGGTCACCCCCAGGCCGCCGACCCACTGGCGGCTGGTCCCGCTGCTGGCCGGCCTCGCCGAGCTCGGCTTCTTCGTGAACCGCCGCCCGGACACCACCGACCAGCAGACGGCGGCCTATCTGACCGGCTTCCTGCTGATCATGCTCGGGCTGGTGGTCGCCGGGCCCTGGCTCACCATGGTCGCGGCCCGGGCCGTCGCCGCCCGCACCAGCCGCCCGGCCACACTGATCGCGGTGCGGCGACTCGCGGACGACCCCAGGACCGGCTTCCGCTCGGTCGCCGGGCTCGTCCTCGCCCTCTTCGTCACCACGGCCACGGTCTGCATCATCGGCACCATCAACGAGAACCGCGGTGCGCTCAGCGGGGATCCGCAGACCCGGGTCGTGGTGGAGCACGGCGCGATGGTCGACGAGCCGCCGATGACGGACGCGCTGCCGGAGCGACTGCTGGCGGACCTCCGGGCGGTGCCGGGGTTCCGGGGCCTCACGGTGGGCCACGACAACCCGCGGGCGCTCGGCGCCGAGCCGGGCGAGCGGCCCGGCTTCTCCCCGAGCCTGGTGCTCTGCGACGACCTCGCGCAGACCCCGGTGGCCGGCCACTGCCCGGCCGGTGCGAGCGTCGCGGGTGTCCCGCAGTGGGCCTTCCTGGACCTGAGGTCCAATGCCGCGCACGAGTGGCCGGCCGCGCCGGTCTCCGCCGAGGAGGCGGCCGCGCTCCCGGTGCGCAACGTCTACGTGTCCACCGACGGCTCCGTCGCGGCCATGGAGCGGACCCGCACCCTGCTGACCGAGGCGTACCCGCAGTACCGGGCGCGGACGGTCGGCGACTGGGGCTCCAGCCAGCAGAAGCAGCTGGCCGGCTGGCGGCAACTGGCCAACGTGGTGCTGCTGACCACGCTGCCGATCGCCGGGTGCAGCCTCGCGGTCAGCGTGGTGGCGGGCCTCTCGGACCGCCGGCGCCCGTTCGCGATGCTACGGCTCACCGGGGCGCCGCTCGGCCTGCTGCGACGGGTGGTCGGGCTGGAGAGCGCGCTGCCGCTGCTGGTGGTGTCGGTGATCGCGACCGGCACCGGGTTCGGGGCGGCGGCGATGTTCCTCACGTCGCAGATGCACTACGACCTGGTGTCCCCGGGGGCGGTGTACTTCGCGCTGGTGGCGCTCGGGCTGGCGGCCTCGCTCGGGATCATCGCCTCGACGCTCCCGCTGCTGAGGCGGCTGACCGGCCCGGAGGCGGCCCGCAACGGCTGACCCGCCCTCAGCCGGCCCGCCCACGGCCCGGCCCGCCCATGGCTCGGCCCGCCCACGGCCTGACCCGCCCACCGCCGAACTGCCCACCGCCGAACCCGCCCGCGGAAGGCCCGCCCGGGCCGCGGTACCCCGTCGCCCTACCCGGCGACGGGGTACGCGTGCGTCCCGGCCCGGATCACCGGGGGGAGGTGCGGCAGCCAGCTGCCGAGGACCAGCGCCGACGGGTAGAACATCGGCTCGGGCAGGGCGTCGATCGCGACGCGCTCCCAACCCGCGCAGGCGTGCGGCTCGGTGACCAGGGCCGTGGCCAGGCTCGGCGGGGCGAGTACCGCCGCGGTCAGCCGGGGGCGGCCCAGCTCGTGGTCGAGCAGCACGGCGAGCACCCGCATCGCCGAGGCCGGCAGCACGATGCCGGTCTCCTCGGCGAGTTCGCGCGCCGCGGCCTGCTCGAAGGACTCGCCCGGGTCGTCCACCTTGCCGCCCGGCAGGCTCCAGGTGGGCGGCTCGCCGGCGGTGATCCGGTGGCCGAGCAGCACCCGGCCGTCACCGGTGGGCACGATCACGCCGGCGCCGATCAGCGGTGCGGTGGTCAACTCGGTCCTCCTCGCGGGGTCTACCGGACGGCGGGGTCCACCGGACGGTGGGGCCTACCAGGCGGCGCGGTCGAAGTCCTTCAGGAAGCAGCCGTAGAGGTCCTCGCCCTGCTCGCCGCGGACGATCGGGTCGTACACCCGGGCCGCGCCGTCGACCAGGTCGAGCGGGGCGTGGAAGCCCTCGTCGGCCAGCCGCATCTTGTCCGGGTGCGGGCGCTCGTCGGTGATCCAGCCGGTGTCGACGGCGGTCATCAGGATGCCGTCGGACTCGAACATCTCCTGCGCGCTGGTGCGGGTGAGCATGTTCAGCGCGGCCTTGGCCATGTTGGTGTGCGGGTGGCCGGCGCCCTTGTAGCCGCGGGCGAAGACGCCCTCCATCGCGGAGACGTTGACCACGTACTTGCGGCGGGACGCCGAGGCGGCCATCGCCGGGCGCAGCCGGCTGATCAGGATGAACGGCGCGGTGGAGTTGCAGAGCTGGACCTCCAGCAGCTCCACCGGGCCGACCTCGTTGACGGTCTGCACCCAGCTGTTGGTGGGCGCGAGGTCGGGCACCAGCCCGCCGGCGTCGATCGCGGTGCCGGCCTCGATCCGGGCGGGCGTGGCGGAGCCGGTGACCAGGGCGAGGGAGGTGACGTCCTCGGCGGAGATCCGCTCGCCGCCGCCGGTCGCCTGGGCGGGCAGCGCGGGCAGGTCCACGCTGCCGCTGCCGAAGCGGCCGATGGTGGTGGACTGCGGCAGCTCGCCGGCCGGCAGCGGCGCGGACTCGGCGTTGACCAGCTCGCGGTACGACTCCGGCGGACGGCGCACCGTCTGCGCGGCGTTGTTGATCAGGATGTCCAGCGGGCCGTCGGCGGCGACCTCGTCGGCCAGCGCCAGGACCTGGGCCGGGTCGCGCAGGTCGATGCCGACGATCTTCAGGCGGTGCAGCCAGTCGGCGCTGTCCGGCATCGCGGTGAAGCGGCGGATGGCGTCGTTGGGGAACCGGGTGGTGATGGTGGTGTGCGCGCCGTCGCGGAGCAGCATCAGCGCGATGTACATGCCGATCTTGGCCCGGCCGCCGGTGAGCAGCGCGCGCTTGCCGGTGAGGTCGGCGCGGGCGTCCCGGCGGGCGCGGTTCTTCACCGCGCAGGTCTGGCAGAGGTTGTGGTAGAACGCGTCCACCTCGACGTACCGCTGCTTGCAGGTGTAGCAGGACCGCGGGCGCTCCAGGATGCCGGCGATCTCGGTGGTGGTGACGGTGGTCAGGCCGAACGCGCCGGCCGTCTCGTCGTCGATCCGGCTGGGCGCGCCGGTGGCGGTGCGGGCGGTGACCTCGCGGTCGTTCGCGGTCTTGCGGGCCCGGGTCTCCTGGCGGCGGCGCTGCTTGAGCGTGCGGAATATGCCGCCGACGGCCTGGCGGACGGTGATCGCGTCCGGGTGGTCGACGTGCAGCTGGTCCAGCTCGGCGATCACGTCCAGGCAGAGCCGCAGCCGCTCGGGGTCGAGGCCGGGACCGTAGTCGATCTCCTCCTCGGTGCTGACCTCCGTGCCGCCGCCCTGCTCGATGCCCTGCTCGATGTCCACGCCCGCCGTCATGATGCCCGCTGCCGCTTTCCTGGATTGCCTCGCCGTTACCGCGTGAATGCTACGGGAGCGGCCCTGGCCGGGGCGAAAAGGCGATCACTTGGAGGAAGCTCCAAGAAGGGGCCCGCGCTGCTGATCATGTGTTGTGCACTGTGCCAGCGATCGGGGTCGAACTGGCTTTTGGCCGCCCCGTACCGGAGAATCGAACGTTGGGTGCCGGGCGCCCGAGTGCGCCCGGCGGCCTCGCCGCAACCGCACCCGAGGTGTACCTTCTCCCAGCCAGAGAGCCCTATCTTCATGCGCTTCCTGAACGACCTCAAGCCCTCGTACGACCTCACGTACGACGACGTCTTCATGGTCCCCAGCCGCTCCGCCGTGGGCTCCCGGCAGGGTGTCGACCTCTCCTCGAACGACGGCACCGGCACCACCATCCCGCTGGTGGTGGCCAACATGACCGCCATCGCCGGCCGCCGGATGGCCGAGACCGTGGCCCGCCGCGGCGGTCTGGTCGCCATCCCGCAGGACATCCCGACCGAGGTGATCGCCGACGTCATCGGCTGGGTCAAGCAGCGCCACCTGGTGCACGACACCGCCATCACGCTGGCCCCGGGCGCCACCGTCGCCGAGGCCCTCTCGCTGCTGCACAAGCGCGCCCACGGCGCGCTGGTCGTGGTCGAGGACGGCAAGCCGATCGGCGTGGTCACCGACTCCGACTGCCAGGGCGTCGACCGCTTCACCGGCCTCGCCGACGTGATGTCCCGCGACCTGCTGCTGCTGGAGGAGGGCATCGACCCGCGCGCCGCCTTCGACAAGCTCACCGAGGCGCACCGCAAGCTCGCCCCGGTGGTCGACGCCGACGGCCGCCTGGTCGGCATCCTGACCCGCAAGAACGCGCTGCGCGCCACCCTCTACACCCCGGCCGTCGACGCGCGGGGCCACCTGCGGGTCGCCGCCACCGTCGGCATCAACGGCGACGTGGCCGGCAAGGCCAAGGCGCTGATCGAGGCCGGCGCCGACGTGCTGGTGGTCGACACCGCGCACGGCCACCAGGAGTCCATGATCAGCGCGCTGCGCGCGGTGCGCGGGCTCGACCCGCGGATCCCGATCGTGGCCGGCAACGTGGTCTCCGCCGACGGTGTCCGCGACCTGGTCGAGGCGGGCGCCGACATTCTCAAGGTCGGTGTCGGCCCCGGCGCGATGTGCACCACCCGGATGATGACCGGCGTCGGCCGGCCGCAGTTCTCCGCCGTCCTGGAGTGCGCGGCCGAGGCCCGCCGGCTCGGCAAGCACGTCTGGGCCGACGGCGGCGTCCGCCACCCGCGCGACGTCGCGATGGCGCTGGCCGCCGGCGCGTCCAACGTGATGATCGGCTCCTGGTTCGCCGGGACGTACGAGTCCCCGGGCGACCTGCAGACCACCGCCGACGGCCGCCAGTACAAGGAGAGCTTCGGGATGGCCTCGGCGCGCGCGGTGAGCAACCGCACCTCGCAGGACTCCTCCTACGACCGCGCCCGCAAGGCGCTCTTCGAGGAGGGCATCTCGCACTCCCGGATGTTCGTCGACCCGGCCCGCCCGGGCGTCGAGGACCTCATCGACTCGATCGTCGCCGGGGTGCGCAGCTCCTGCACCTACGCGGGCGCCTCCAGCCTGGAGGAGTTCCACGAGAAGGCCGTGGTCGGCATCCAGAGCGCGGCCGGCTACGCCGAGGGCAAGCCGCTGCACTCCAGCTGGGCCTGATCGCGGCGGTCCGGACCGAGGAGGGACCAGGCGCCCGACGCACGGTCAACCGACGGCCGGCCGGTTCCTCGCCACGGGGAGCCGGCCGGCCGCCGGCCGCTCGGGAGCGGGCGGCCCGTCCGCCGGGGGTGCCGCGCCCCCGGCGCGGGGCCGGTCCGGGCCGAGCGGGGTGAGCAGGGCACGGCCGAGCAGGCCGACCGAGGTGTCCAGCGCGGCGGCGAGCGCCGCGGCGGCCGACGGCACGCCGCGCAGCTGCCAGAGCACGCGGACGGTCGCCCAGGCCGCCTCGCGGGCGGTGTCGACCGACCAGGTGCCCAGCAGGTGCGTCAGCGGCTCGGCCCGCTCCAGGGCGTCCGGCCCGGGCATCAGCTGCTCCCGGACGGCCGTCTCCACCCCGGCCAGCAGGTCGTTGACCCGGTGGTAGTCCCCGGCGAGCCGCTCGGGCCCGCAGCCGAGCCGCCGGCAGGTGTCGAGCACGGCGAGCGGCAGGTCGTGCTGGATGTGGGCGTTCATCCCGGCCAGCGCGAACTGCAGCGGGTGCACGCCCCGGTGCGCCCGCAGGGCGAAGAGCGGCCGCCAGCAGGCCGGTACCGGCCGCCCGGCCGCCTCGGCGTCCAGGGCCAGCAGGTAGCGCCCGGCGAAGACGACGTCCAGCTCGGCCATCCCGGCCGGGTCGGCGAAGTACGGGCGGCCGGGGCGGTCCGGGGCGCCGCGTGAGCGCTCCGGGCGCGCCAGCCGGCGGCGCACCGCGTCCGTGACGGTGAGGTACATCCGGTTGAACACCGCCACGCCGTCGTCCGGGGGCAGTCCGGCCCCGATCGCCCGCAGCCGGCCGAGCACCTCGTCGACCGTCCGCGTTGCCGGTGCCCCTGCTCCTGCTCCTGCCCCCGTCACCGAGGCCGCCGTACCGGGCATGCGTCACCCTCCGATGTCGATCGTGCACTGATCGCATCATCGTGACAGCGGCCCGGGTGAACGGTCGGGCGCCGCGCGGAGGCCGGGCCGGTGCGCGCCCGGTGCCGTCAGCCCAGCTCGTACTCCAGGGCGTAGGTGTGGCCGCCCTCGTCGTCCACCGACAGCTCGAAGGTGCCGGTGATCCCGGCCAGCTCGCCCACCCCGGTGCCCGCCACCACCCGGATGGCGAGCGGCTCGCCCTGGCTGCCCGGCGCCGCGTGCTGGAGCACGAACGAGCCCTTGCGCCCGTCCAGCTCGCCGGTGAACCGCTCCACCGCGACGTACGCGGCCGGTCCGCCCGCGCCGTCCAGCACGGAGAGCATCCGCACCACGCTGCTGCCGGTCAGGCCGCCCGTGAACTCCTTGGTGATCCGGATCCGGCCGAGCGTGGCGCCCGGCTGCTCGTCCGTCTCCTCCGGCTCGAAGGCGGTCAGCTGGAACGATCCGTGCGTGCTCCGGCCCATGGCACTGTCCCCTCGACGCCGCTGCTCGGCCGGCACCGCGCCGGTCGCGTCCACAGCCTGGCACGGGGGACCGACAACGGCCCGGACGGCGGGCGGTCACCGTACCCGGGCCGGGGCTCACCGCTCCCGGGACACCGCTCACTGCTCCCAGCGCAGGGCGAGGAGCGCCGCGTCGTCGGTCGGCCCGGCGGTGCCGACCCAGTCGCCGACCTCGGCGAGCAGCGCGTCCAGGACGTCCCCGGGGCCGGTCGCCGGCAGCGCGGCGAGCCGCTCCGCCAGCGGGTAGAACCGGTCCGCGGTGTCGCGGGCCTCCGAGACGCCGTCGGTGTAGAGGATCAGCAGGTCCCCCGGGAGCGGCTCGAAGCCGCCCGCCCGGTAGTGCCCGCCGATCAGCCCGAGCAGGCCCAGCGGCGGGGCGTGCAGCGGCGGAGCCAGCTCGGTCACCCGGCCGGCGCGGCGCAGCAGCGGGTGCGGATGCCCGCAGTTGACGAAACGGGCCGGCCCGCCGGCCGGGGCCACGTCCAGCAGGAAGGCGGTCGCGAAGCGCTCGTTGACCCGGCGCCCGGACAGCGCGGCGTCCAGCCGCTCCGCCACCCGGACCAGGTCGGGCTCGGTCCGCGCGGCCTCCCGGAACACGCCCAGCACGTCCGTGGCGGTCTCCACCGCCGGGAGCCCGTGGCCCTGGACGTCCCCCAGCAGGATCCGGATCCCGTGCGGGGTGTCCACCACCTCGTAGAGGTCCCCGCCGATCCGCGCCTCGGCCGCCGCGGCGGCGTACCGCACGGCCACCCGCAGTGGTCCGATCCGTTCCGGCGGCGGGCGCAGCAGGGCCCGCTGCGCCGCCTCGGCCACCGTCCGGACCTGGGTGAGTTCGCGCTCCCGGGCCGCCACCAGGACGACGTTGGCGGCACTGGCCAGGGTGGCGGCCAGGACGGTGATCAGCGCGGCGAGGTGCACGGACAGCGGCAGCCCGCTGTTGCTGAGCTCCAGCAGCACCACGGCGGCGGTGGCGACCGCCCCGGCGAACAGGGGTACCCGGGCCGAGCGGGTGATCGCCCCCGCCAGCATCGGCGCCACCGCGAGCACGGGGGAGAGCGTCGTCCCCGGCCCGGTGATCAGGTCGGCCACCACGGCCGCGACCAGCAGCAGGAACGCGCAGCCGAGTAGCCGCTTGGCCCGCCGGGGCAGGCGCAACGCCGGCAGCGCGTCCTCCGGGCCGTCTCTGGTCACGCGTACACCTCCGGTGGGCGGGGCCCACTGTCCACTCTCCACCGGCCCGGCCGTCCCCGGCACCTCGGGCATCCGGCCGGGCCCCGGGAGCCGCGGCGGCCCCGGTTAGGGTGGCGGTGAGATGAGACGCAAGCGCAAGGCACCGACCGCACCCCTCCCGCAGCGCCGCGGGGTGGACCCGGTGCACCTGCGGCTGCCCGCCGAGGGGCCGTGGCCGACGGTGCGCGCCTACCTGGCCGAGCGGTTGCCGACCGTCGACCCGGCGCGGATCGACGCGCTGCTGCGCGGGCGCGAGATCGTCGGCCTGGACGGCCCGATCGGGCCGGAGGAGCCGTTCCGCCCCGCCGGTCACCTCTGGCTCTACCGGGACCTGCCCGCGGAGGTCCCCGTCCCGTTCGAGCTGGAGGTGCTGTACCGGGACGACCACCTGGTGGTGGTCGACAAGCCGCACTTCCTGGCCACCACCCCGCGCGGCCGGCACGTCGTCGAGACGGCGCTCTCCCGGCTGCGGCACGGGCTCGACCTGCCCGCGCTCAGCCCGGCGCACCGGCTGGACCGGCTGACGGCGGGCCTGGCGATGTTCGTGGTGCGGCCGGAGGACCGGGGCGCCTACCAGACGCTCTTCCGGGACCGGCTGGTGCGCAAGGAGTACCAGGCCGTCGCACCGCACGATCCGGCGCTCGCGCTGCCCCGTACGGTCCGCAGCCACATCGTCAAGGAGCGCGGCGTGATCGCGGCGCGGGAGCTGGACGCCCCGCCCAACAGCGAGAGCCGGATCGACCTGGTCGAGCACCGGGACGGTCTGGGCCGCTACCGGCTGCGGCCGCTCAGCGGGCGCACCCACCAGCTGCGGCTGCACATGAGCGGCCTCGGGGTGCCGATCCTGGGGGATCCGGTGTACCCGGTGGTGCTGCCCGAGCCGGCCCCGGACGACTTCCGCCGGCCGCTGCAACTGCTCGCCTCCGTGGTCGAGTTCACCGACCCGCTGACCGGCCGGCCGCACCGCTTCGAGACCCGCCGCACCCTGGCCGCCTGGGCCGATCCGCAGTCCTGGGCGGCCGCCGACGCGCCGGTCCCCGCACCCCGTCCGGCCCGGGACCCGGACCGGGACTCCGACGAGGACTCCGACCGGGACCACGGCCCGGGCCTCGGTCCGGCGATCTAGGCCGAACGGACCACCGGCCCCCCGGCCTGCGGTCCGATCCGCACCGGACCGCCCCGGAGCGATCGTGGTGCCATGAACGCACCTCAGCACACCGCAGGATCCGCCGCCCCCGTCGCCGTGGTCACCGGTGCCTCGCGCGGCCTCGGCCGGGCGCTGGCCCGGGCGCTCGCCGCCGACGGCTGGCAGCTGGTGATCACCGCCCGCGACGCGGCCGAACTCTCCGCCGTCGAGACCGAACTGGCCGCCGTCACCACGGTGGTCGCGCCGGCCGGCTCGGTCGTCGACGACGGCCACCGGGCCCGCCTCGCCGAGGCGGCCGCCGGTCTCGGCGGAGCACGGCTCCTGGTCAACAACGCCGGCACGCTCAACGGCTCCGACACGACCGACGTCCCGCTGCCCCGCCTCGCCGACGTCCCGCTGCCCGATCTGCTGGAGACCTTCGAGGTCAACGCCCTGGCGCCGATCGCGCTCACCCAGCTCGTGCTGCCCCAGCTGCGCCGGCACGGCGGGGCCGTCCTGAACATCAGCTCGGACGCGGCCGTCGAGGCCTACCCCGGGTGGGGCGGCTACGGCGCCAGCAAGGCGGCACTGGACCAGGCCTCCGCCGTGCTGGCCCGGGAGGAGGAGGCGGTGCGGGTCTGGGCGGTGGACCCGGGCAGCATGCGCACCCGGATGTACCAGGACGCCTGCCCGGGCGAGGACATCTCCGGCGAGCCGCTCCCCGAGACCGTGGTGCCCGCACTGCTCGCCCTGGTGGGCGGCAGCCGGCCCTCCGGCCGCTACCGTGCCGCGCACCTCCCGGCAGGTGCGCGGGCCGCGCGATGACCGCCGCCGCGGACCCCGGGATCGACGTCACCGTCCCGCCCGAACTCTCCGCCCGGGCCCCGGCGGAGGCGCGCGGCACCGCCCGCGACGGCGTGCGGATGCTGGTCGGCCGCCGGAGCGGGCCGGCCGTCGGGCACCGCCGCTTCACCGAGCTCCCCGAGGTGCTGCGCCCCGGGGACCTCCTGGTGGTGAACAACTCGGCGACCCTGCCCGCCGCGCTGTCCGGCCGGCTGGCCGACGGCACCCCCGTGGCGCTGCACCTCTCCTCGGCCCGGCCGGACCGGCGCGGGGCCTTCCTGGTCGAGCTGCGCCGCCCCGCCCCCGGCGCGGCGGCCGCCTTCTGGCCACCGGAGGAGTCCCCGGCCCGGCCGGGGCTGCGGGTGGCGCTGCCGGGCGACGCCGCGGCCGACCTGGTCGAGGCGTTCACGCCCCGGCTCTGGCACGCCCGACTCGCCCTGCCCGAACCGCTGGTGGCCTACCTGGGCCGCCACGGCAAGGCGATCCGGTACGGCTACGTGGACCGGGACTGGCCGATCGAGGCCTACCAGACGGTCTTCGCCACCGCTCCGGGCAGCAGCGAGATGCCCAGCGCCGCGCGGCCGTTCACCGGCGGGGTGGTGGCCCGGCTGGCCGGGCGGGGCGTGCTGGTCGCGCCGATCACGCTGCACACCGGTGTCGCCTCGCCGGAGGCGCACGAGGCGCCCTACGCCGAGTGGTTCCGGGTACCGGCCGCCACGGCCCGGCTGGTCGGCCACGTCCGGGCCGGTGGCGGGCGGGTGATCGCGGTCGGCACCACCGCCGTCCGGGCCCTGGAGTCGGCGGTCGGGCCGGACGGGAGCGTCCGGGAGGCCGAGGGCTGGTCCGAACTGGTGGTCACCCCCGAGCGCGGGGTGCGCGCGGTGGACGGCCTGCTCACCGGCTGGCACGAGCCCCGCGCGTCCCATCTGCTGATGCTCGCCGCGGTGGCCGGCCGGCCGCTGCTCGAACGCTGCTACGCGGCGGCCGTCCACGAGCGCTACCTGTGGCACGAGTTCGGCGACGTCAACCTGCTGCTGCCGGACTAGGCCCGGTCGGGCGGCGGCCGGCCGTCAGCCGGCCGCGGGCGCGAAGAGCGTGCGCGCCGCGTGGTCGGTGTCGAGGTACTCGCGGACGGCGGTGATCAGGCCGTTCTCGACGGTGAAGACGCCCAGGCACCGGTTGTGGTAGGCGGCGCCGTTGGCCGCCGTCCCCCGCGCGGTCCACTCGGCGACCACCTGCGGGCCGTCGGCGAGCAGACCGGTCAGCGTCACCTCCAGCGGGGTGCCGGGCGCGAACAGCGTGCCCACCGAGCCGAGGAAGTCGTCGAGGATGGCGGTCCGGCCGCGCCAGACCCCGGACAGCGGCAGGTCGCCCGGGTAGGACCAGGTGGCGTCCTCGGCGAACGAGGCAGCCGCGGTGGGCAGGTCGCCCTCGGCGACGGCGGTGACGTAGCGCTCCACGACGGTGCGGGGGTCCAGCTGGTTCACGACGGCTCGGTTCACGACGGCTCCTCGGGTTGCGGTCCGGGACGGTCGCCGGGCCCCTCGCCCGGCCGCGCCGTCCTGTGGGACCAAGCCAACCGCCCGGCCGCCGGGCGGGCCAACAACCCGGCGTGGGCGGCGACAAGGACCGGTTGTCGTACCAGGCCGGGGCGGGTGCGCGGCCGGGGAGGAGCTACCAGGGCCGGCTGCCCGGCGGCAGCTCCAGCTCGAACCAGACCACCTTGCCCTCCCGGGTGCGGCGGGTGCCCCAGCGGTGCGCGAGTTCGTTGACCAGGTGCATGCCGCGCCCGCCCTCGTCCTCCTCCTGGGCGCGGCGGATCCGCGGCGACTCGCTGTCCCGGTCGGCGACCTCCACGGTGAGCACCCGATTGTGGAACAGCCGCAGCTGGACGGGGGATCCGGCGTGCACCAGCGCGTTGGTGATCAGCTCGCTGGTGAGCAGTTCGGTCCAGTCGGCGAGCGCGCCCAGGCCCCAGCCGGTCAGTGTCTCCCGGGTGAAGCGGCGGGAGTGCGCGACCATCGCGTGGTCGTCGCTGAGCGAGAGGGTGGCGATCCGGTCGGTGCCGGTCGGCCGGGCCTGGGCCAGGATGATCGCGATGTCGTCCTCGCTGGTGCGGCCGGTGAGTTGGGCGAGCACGGCGTCGCAGGTCTGCTCCAGCGTGCGGTGCCGGTCGCCGACGGTCCGGCAGAGCAGGTCCAGGCCCTCGTCGAGGTCGCGGCCCCGGCGCTCGACCAGGCCGTCCGTGTAGAGCGCCAGGATGCCGTCCTCCGGGAGCGTGAACTCGATGCTCTCGAAGGGGACCCCGCCGACGCCGAGCGGTGCGCCCGGGGGCAGTTCGACCAGCTGGGCCCGGCCGTCGGCGTCGGCCACCACCGGCGGCAGGTGGCCCGCGCAGGCGGCGGTGCAGCGCCGGTCCACCGGGTCGTAGATCACGCAGACGCAGGTGGCGAACTGGCCCTCGCCGATCTCCGCGGTGGCCTCGTCGAGCCGGTGCATCACCCGTTCCGGGTCGAGGTCGAGGGTGATCAACGTCCGTGCCACGGTGCGCAGCTGGCCCATCGTGGCGGCGGCCCGGATGCCGTGGCCCATCACGTCGCCGACCACCAGCGCGACCCGGCCGGAGGAGAGCGGGACGATGTCGAACCAGTCGCCGCCGACCTCGCTGACCACGCTGCTGGGCAGGTAGCGGTAGGCGATCTCCAGCCCGATCGCGCGGTGGATCTCCTGCGGGAGCAGGCTGCGCTGCAGGGTGAGCGCGGTGTCCCGTTCGCGGCGGTAGAGCCGGGCGTTGTCCATCGCGAGCGCCGTCCGCGCGGCCAGCTCCTCGGCGAGGGCGCGGTCCGCCGGCCCGTACGGCACCGGGTTCCTGGTCCGCAGGAACTCCGCGCCGCCCAGCACCATCCCGCGGGCCAGCAGCGGCACCATCAGATAGGAGTGCACCCCGGCGTCCAGGCCCGGCTGCACCCGGTCCGGCGCGGCCACGATCCCGCGCAGCGCCGTCTCGTCCACCTCCGAGACCAGGATCGACCGGCCGGTGCGCAGGCTCTGCGCGTACACCTGGGCGGACTGCGAGGTGGCGCCCACCTGGTCGGCGGCGGCCGCCATGGTGCCGTCCGGGGCGGCCTCGCCGACGGCGACCGCCCGCATCAGGACGGAGCCGTCGTCCGGTACCGGGCTCGGGTCCTCGCCGCCGAGCACCGCGTCGCGCAGGTCGACGGTGACGAAGTCGGCGAACCGCGGGATCACCACCTCCACCAACTCCTCGGCGGTGCGGTGCAGATCGAGCGTGGTGCCGATCCGGGTGCTCGCCTCGTTGAGCAGGGAGAGCCGCTGCTGGGCCGCCCAGGCCTCGTCCAGGGCGCGCTGGCGGGCGGCGGCCGCGTCGCGCTCCCGGGTGAACAGCAGCGCGTTGTCGATCGAGACGGCCGCCCGGACCGCCAGCTCCCCGGCGAGCGCCAGGTCGTCGTCCTCGTAGGGTCGTTCGACCACCGTCCGGTAGAAGGCGGCGACGCCGACCGGCGAGCCGCGGGCGATCAGCGGCACCACCATGAACGAGAGGACGTTCTGCTCCCGCGCGGCCGCGGTGCGGACGGGGTCGTCGGCGAACCAGGCCATCCCCTCCTCGTCCATCCGCGGCACCAGCACCGGCTTGCGGTGGGCGAGGCTCCACGCGTACGGCGAGCCGGGCGCGAACCGCTGCACCCCGCCGGTGCGGTCGATCGGCTCCAGCGTCGAACCGTGCGCCGAGTGGAACGCCATCCGGCGCAGCACGGCGGAGCCGTCCGCCGGGGCGCGGACCTCGCGCTCACCGCGCACCAGGTCGTCCAGCACCTCCACCACCACGGTGTCGGCCAGCCGGGGCGTCGCGACCTCGGCCAGTTCCTTCGCGGTCTGCGCCAGGTCGAGGGTGGTGCCGATCCGCGCCGAGGCGACGTTGACCAGGGCCAGCCGTTCCTGCGCGGCCTTCGCCTCGCGCAGCGCCTGCTGGCGGGCGAGCACCGTCTGGTGCTGGCGCAGGTAGAGCCGGGCGTTGTCGATGGCGACGGCGGCCCGCGAGGCCAGCTCGTCACCGAGCGTGATGTCCGCCTCGGCGAACGCCTCCCGCTCGCCGCGCCGGGAGTACACGACCATGCCGAGCGTGGTGCCGCGCGCCACCAGCGGGGTGATCCGCACCGAGCGGGGCCGGTCGCCGAGGTAGGCCTGCCGGCGGCTCTCGGTGATCGCCGAACTCAGCGGCGGCAGCTCCCAGGACGGCGTCACCACCGTCCGCCCGGTCGCCAGCGCCCTCCCGTACGGGGAGTCCGGCGACAGCTCGTACACCGAGTCCACCGGCAGTGCCTCGGCGGGGTAGAGCGGGTCGGTGGTGGCGAGCGCCAGCCGGCGGACCAGGTGCGGGACGGACGGGTCGAGCGGCTCCACGGTGCGCCCGGCGACCAGGGCCTCCAGCGCGAACACGCCGCTGATGTCGGCGACCCTGGGCACCATCGCGTCGGCCAGCTCCCGGGCGGTCTGCCGCAGGTCGAGGGTGGTGCCGATGGAGGCGGTGGCGTCGACGAGCAGCGCCAGCCGCTCCTGGGCACGGGCGGCCCGGGCGTCCGCGCGGAACCGTTCGGTGATGTCGATGAGCGTCGAGCTGACCCCGAGGACCTCGCCGCCCGGGTCCTCCAGCCGGAAGTAGGAGGCCGACCAGGCGTGGTCGTGCGTCGGGTCGCCGGGGGTGCGGCCGTGCGAGCGGGCGTCCACGACCGGATCGCCGCTCTCCAGCACCTGCCGCATCACCTCCTCGCTCTCGGCGCCGTTGATGCCGGGCAGCAGTTCGGTGAGGCGGTGGCCCAGGTGCGCCTCGACGGGCAGGCCGTTGACCCGGGCCAGTGCGTCGTTCAGCCGGACGAAGGCCAGCCGGCTGTCGTACACCGCCATGCCGACGGGGGACTGCGTGAAGAACCCGTCCAGGACGGCGAGGTCCGCCTGGATCCGGCGCAGCGTCGTGACGTCGGACGCGACGGCCAGCACCAGCGGACTGCCGCCGGGGCCGGAGATCGGGTGGGTGCGGAACTCCAGGTTCACGTAGTGGCCGTCCCGGTGCCGGACCGGGAAGACGCCCGACCAGCCGCGCCCGTCGACGATCTCCTGGAAGAGCTCCAGGACCTCGGGCCGCTGGTCGTCGGTGGCCAGCAGCTGTGCGGCCAGCGAGCCGATCGCCTCCTCGGCGCTGTAACCGAGCAGCGCCTCGGCGTCATTGCTCCAGTGCAGGATCCGCCCGTCCGCCTCGATCAGGGCGGTCGCGATCGGGACCATCAGCAGGGCGTCCTGACGCGACCCCCCGGCGCCCGGTCGCCCCGGGCGCGGCCCCTCGGAGCCGCCGGTATCACGTTGCTCGTTCACCATGGCCAGAGAACCGCCCGGAGATCGTTTCTGCCAGCCCTGCCATCTTCCCACGGCCCCCGCACCCCCGCCCCGCGCACTCCGCCGGGGCACCGCCGCCCGCCCCGAGCCGCCCGCCCCGTGGCCCTCCGCCACCGCGGTCGGTCCAGCGGGTCAGTCCAGTGCCTCCAGGACGGTGGCGTTGGCCAGGCCGCCCGCCTCGCACATGGTCTGCAGGGCGTAGCGCGCGCCGCGCCGGCGCATCGCGTGCACCAGGGTGGTCATCAGCCGGGTGCCGCTCGCCCCGAGCGGGTGGCCGAGCGCGATCGCGCCGCCGTTCACGTTGACCTTGGCCGGGTCGACCCCGGTCTCCTGGAGCCAGGCCAGCACCACCGAGGCGAACGCCTCGTTCACCTCGAACAGGTCGATGTCCGCCGGCGAGAGCCCGGACCGCCGCAGCACCTTCTCGGTGGCGGGGAGCACGCCGGTGAGCATCAGCAGCGGGTCCGAACCGGTCACCGCGAAGGAGTGCAGCCGGGCCAGCGGGCGCAGGCCCAGCCGGGCGGCCGTCTCGCTGCTGGTGATCAGCACCGCCGAGGCGCCGTCGTTGATCGGGCTGCTGTTGCCGGGCGTCACCGACCACTGGATCTGCGGGTACCGCTCGGCCATGGCGGGGTCGGTGAAGGAGGGCCGCAGTCCGGCGAGCACCTCGGGTGTGCTGCCCGGACGCACCGACTCGTCCCTCGTGACGATCCCCGTGGGCGTCGGCACCGGGGCCAACTCCGCCTCGAACCAGCCGGCGGCGTGAGCGTGCGCGGCCTTGGCGTGCGAGTCGAGGGCGAAGGCGTCCATCGCCTCCCGGGTGACGGACCACTTGGCGGCGATCAGCTCGGCGCTGACGCCCTGCGGGATCAGCCCACCGGGGTAGCGGGCGTTGATCGCGGCGCTGAACGGGTCCGCGCCGGGCGGCACGTTGGACCACATCGGCACCCGGCTCATCGACTCGACGCCGCAGGCCACCACCAGGTCGTACGCGCCCGCGATCACGCCCTGGGCGGCGAAGTGGACGGCCTGCTGGGAGGAGCCGCACTGCCGGTCCACGGTGGTCGCCGGGACGGACTCCGGCAGGCCGGCCGCCAGCCAGGCGTAGCGGGTGGTGTTCATGGCCTGCTCGCCGACCTGGTCGACGCAGCCGCCGATCACGTCGTCGACCAGGGCCGCGTCGATCCCGCTGCGTCCGACCAGGGTCCGGAGGGTGTGCGCGAGCAGTTCCACCGGGTGGACGGCGGAGAGCGCGCCCCCCGGTTTGCCCTTGCCGATGGGGGTGCGGACAGCTTCGACGATTACGGCGTCACGCATGACGGCCGCCTTCCTCTGCGCGGGGCTCCGGGCGGTCGGGCCCGGGGCACGAGGGTAGTTGGATTTCCGAACCCACTATAGGGGAGTGGGTTTGGAAATCCAACCGTCGAACCTCATCCGTCCTCGGGTCCGGTCAGGCGGCGGCCTCCGGGCAACGGCTCTGCAGGCTCCGCAGCAGGGCTATGCCGCCCGGATCGACCGAGCGGCGGGTGTTGGCCAGGGCGATCACGCCCACCTGCTTCTCGGGGTCGAAGGCGACGAAGGAGCGGAAGCCGCCCGTCCCGCCGTTGTGCCAGACCTGCAGGTGGCCGCCCTGGCGGGGGTGCAGCCGGTGGCCGAGCCAGCCGAGGTGCACCCAGGCGAACGGGTTGACCCGGTGCTCCACCTCCCGGGTGAGGGCGATCGCCGGCGCCAGGGGCTCGCCGCCGTCCGTGCCGCAGGCCAGCTGGGCCCGGAGCAGTACCGCCAGGTCGGCGGCGGTCGAGCGGAGCCCGCCGGCGCCGGCGAGGTCGGCCAGCTGCCAGCCGGGCACCGGTCGGCGCCCGGGCGTGTGGCCCTGGGCGAGCCGGCCGGCCCGCTCCCCGTCGACGCGGATCACCGTGTCGGTGAGCCCGAGCGGTTCGCAGACCTCCCGGGTCACCAGCTCCTCGTACCCGGTGCCGGCCCGGTGGGCCAGCGCCAGGCCGAGCAGCCCGGCGCCGAGGTTGGAGTAGCGGAAGCCCCGCCCGGGAGCGGCCCGTGGTCTGGTCCGGGCGAGCCCGGTGAGCAGCATGTCGGAGGTGCAGTCGCGGTACGGGTCCGGCTTGTTCGGGCGGAGCAGTGCGGGCAGCAGCATCCCGGCGGGCAGCCGGGGCAGGCCGGAGGTGTGGGTGGCGAGGTGCCGCAGCGCGATCGGCCTGCCGCGCCTGGCCGGCACGCTCACCCCGGCCGGCAGGGCGCCCGCCAGGACGTCCGCCAGCGGTTCGTCGAGCGCCGTCGAGCCGTCGAGCGCCATTCGGGCCAGCGCGAGCGAGGTGAACACCTTGGTCACCGAACCGATTTCGAAGACCGTCCGCGGGCCGGGCACGTCACCGGGCCGGCCGGCGGCGGTGCTCCCGGCGCCCCGGATCTCCACCGCGCCGCCGGCCAGGCCGGCGACCACCACGCCGACCTGCTGGGTCGCGAGCCGGTCGGCGGTCTGTTGGACAAGGCTGCCAAGGTCGTTCATGGCTTCGAGCCTAGGTGTCCGGCGGAGCCCGGTCGTCCGCCCGGACGACGATTCCCGCCCCCGCCGGTCCTCCGTCAGGAGTACGCCCCGCCGCTCCCCCTGATGTGCGGGGAGAGCGGCGGGGCGTAGCGGGGCGGAGTCGCCCCTGGCGCGGCGTCAGCAGCCCAGGTTCGGGCCCGGGACGGTGCCGAGGATCTGGGTGAAGGACTGGTAGGCGTTGATCCGGCTCTGCACCTGCGCCGGGTTGCCGCCGTTGCACTCCAGCGAGCCGTTGATGCTGCGGATCGTCTCGCCGAAGCCGGCCCCGTTGACCATGGCGTTGTGCGGGGTCATGGTGCCCGGGCCGGTCTGGGTGTTCCAGTACCAGAGGGCGGTCTTCCAGGCCACCGCCGGGTCGGTCTGCACCAGGCCGGGGTTGTGCAGCAGGTCGATGCCCAGGGCGTCGCCGGCGGCCTTGTAGTTGAAGTTCCAGCTCAGCTGGATCGGACCGCGCCCGTAGTACGCGGCCTGCCCGGCCGGGCACCCGTACGGCTGCGAGCTGTCGCAGTAGTGGGGGTAGTTGGCCGTGTTCTGCTCGACCACGTAGACCAGCCCGCCGGTCTCGTGGTTCACGTTGGCGAGGAAGGCCGCGGCCTCCTGCTTGCGGACGGTGTCGCCGCCGGTGTTCGCGAAGGCCGGGTAGGCACTGAGCGCGTCGAGCAGCCCCTGGTAGGTGTAGAAGGAGTTCCGGTTCGGGAACATCTGGTTGAACTGCGCCTGGCTGACCGGGAACCCGCCGGGGTTCGGGGTGGTGGGGGTGGTCGGGCCGCAGCTGTACGGCTCCCAGTACCAGGTGCTGACCACCGGGTCGTAGCCCGGGTTGTCGTGGGTGGCCCGGTAGTACCCGCCGTTGGTGTAGCGGACGATCGCGCCGGTGGTGTACGCGCGTCCGGCGACCCAGTCCGGGTAGACGCAGCCGCCGGGGGTCGGCGTCGGGTCGGTCGAGCCGCCGCAGGAGCCCTGGTCGGCCCAGACGCCGGTGCCGGCGGTGCTCGGGGTCTCGTTCTGGGTCCACCACTTGGCGGACCAGTTGTGCCCGTTGTAGGAGACGGCCGCGCCGCCGGTGTACGCGGTGGACGCGTTCCACGGCGTGGCGCAGGCGGCCGCGTTGGCCGCCGAGGCGGGCAGCAGCAGGAACACGGCCAGCGCCGTGACCAGCGCGGACAGCAGTGCGAGCAGGCGTTTCGTTGACACTTGATCACCCCTTGTGCGGTGGGGGCCGCACGGTCGTGGAGGGAGGTGGGTCGTGACAGGGAGCGCGCGGCCCCGCGGTGTGCGGCGCGTCGTGGGGGACGGGCCGCCCGAGGTGCGGCCGACCGGGATGCGGCCGGGCGAGGTGCGGGCCGGCCGGGGGTGCGGGCCGGTGCGGGCCGTGCGGGGTTAACCCCAGACTCAAGCGGAATGGTCTATACCTGTCAAGGGCATGACGGGGGTTCGGGGCGAATTCGGCCGGAACCGGACGGTGCCGCGGAGTCTGCGAGGATGGCGCCATGGAAGAGACTTCCGGGCCGGCCGCCCCGGCCGGTCCCGGCGCGCCGATCAGGTCGGGCATCCCCGACCACGGTCGGGTGCCCAAGTACTACGCCGTCAAGGGCCAGCTGGAGGAGTTGCTGGACGAGCTCGGCGAGGGCGGTGTGCTGCCGACCGAGCGCGATCTCGCGGCCCGCTTCGAGGTGGCCCGGGAGACCCTCCGCCAGGCACTGCGCGATCTGCTGATCCAGGGCCGGGTCCGCCGCCGCGGCCGCAGCACCGTGGTCGCCGGGCCGAAGCTGGAGCAGCCGCTCTCGCTGGCCAGCTACACCGAGGGCGTCCGCCGCCAGGGGCGACTGCCCGGCCGCAACCTGATCGGGCTGGAGCGGTTCGCCGCCGATCCGCTGCTCGCCGGGCAACTGGCCATCGCGGTGGGCGAGCGGGTCTGGCACCTGGAGCGGGTACTGCTCGCGGACGGCGAGCGGGTCGGCCTGGAGAGCACCTACCTGGCGGTGGCCCGGGTGCCCGCGCTGGACCGGGAGTTCGACCCCGGCGCGTCCTTCTACGCCTTCCTCCGGGAGAAGGCCGGCATCGAGTTCGGCGGGGCCGACGAGCGGATCGAGACGGTGCTCGCCTCCCCGCGCGAGGCGCTGCTGATCGGCACCCCGCCCGCCCTGCCGATGCTGCTGCTCCACCGGCTCACCAGGGACGCGGACGGCGTGCCGCTGGAGCGGGTCCGCTCGCTCTACCGGGGCGACCGGTTCAGCTTCACCACCCGGCTGGAAGCCGGCTGACGCCCGGTCCGGCGCCGGACACCTCGCACCCGGACACCTCGCACCCGGACACCTCGCACCCGGCCGCGCCGCGCCGGGGACCCCGGACGGCCCGGCGGACCCGACGCCCGGGCCGTCCGGCTACCCGGGCGCGGCGAGCGCGGCCCGCAGCCGCTCGGCGACCGCCGCCGCGGCCGCCTCGTCCGGGTACTTCCCCCGTGGCCAGAAGAAGCCGCGCAACCCGTCCTTCGGATTGCGCGGCACGACGTGCACGTGCAGGTGCGGCACCGACTGGCTGATCCGGTTGTTCGCCGCGACGAAGCTGCCCGCCGCCCCCAGCCCCGCCTCCACGGCGGCGGCCACCCGCCGCACCCGCAGGAAGAACGGCCCCACCTCCGCCGCCGGCAGGTCCGCCAGCGTGCGGTGGTGGGCGCGCGGCACGACCAGGACGTGGCCGGGGAAGAGCGGACGCCGGTCCAGGAAGGCCACCGCCGCCTCGTCGTCCAGCACCCGGTGGGCCGGCTCCTCGCCCGCCACCACCGCACAGAAGACGCAGTCCATCCGTCCATTCAAGCCACCACCCGCCGACCCGGCACGCCCGCGGACCACGCATCCGCGCCGCTTCACCCGTCCGGCCGCCGACGCGAGCCACGGCCTGAGCCCGGCACGAGTGGGCGGGCCGGCGCCGCGCGGTGCGGGGCCGCCCGGCGCGGACCGCCTACGCGTACCGGTGGAGCAGCGACTCCCGCTCGGTCTCCTCGATCATCTCGATGGTCAGGCCGGGATCGCGCAGGTGGGACAGGGTGACCTCGGCGGAGCTGGGCTGCTCGTCCTGGCCGAGCCAGTTCTCCGGCTTCCAGGCCGAGCCGCGCAGGAACGCCTTCGGGCAGTGCGCGTACACCTCCTCGACCGCCACCACGACGGCGCTGCGCGGCGGCTTGCCGACCGCCGTCAGCTGCTCCAGCAGCCGCGGGTCGGTGGAGACGCAGGCGCGCCCGTTGACCCGGAGCGTGGTGTCCCGGCCCGGCACCACGAAGAGCAGCCCGACCCGGCCGGTCTCGATGATGTTGTGCAGGGTGTCCAGCCGCTTGTTCCCGGTGGCATCGGGGATGGCCAGGGTGTGCTCGTCCAGCACCGACACCAGCCCGGGCGGCCCGCCGCGCGGCGAGACGTCGCACCGTCCGGCCGCGTCCGCGCTCGCCACCAGGACCAGCGAGGAGCAGGCGATCAACTGCCGCGCCGGCTCGTGGATGTGGTCCACCTGCTTGCGCCGCGCGTGGTCGCCGGGCTGCTCGTAGACCTCCCGGAGGTCCGCCGCGGTGCGCAGCGCGTGGGCGCCGAGGGCGGCGAACAGGCTCTCCGGCGCCTCGGGCGGGGTGCTGGACGGAACGGCGGTCTCCGGTGTGGTGGTCATACCGGGAATCTAGCGAAGCTCGTCCGGCGGCCGGCGGCCGGCGCCCTGGTCCTGTCCGGGGAGCCACCGGACCCTCCCCACCAGCGGCTCCGCGCCGATAATGGGGCCAAGGACTTTCGCGGGAGGTGGTGGACGTGATCGTCAGGATTTGGGCCGGGCAGGTCATGGCCGGACACGTCGAGGAGTTCTGCGCGGTGCTCGCCACGCAGGTGATCCCCCAGCTCGGCCGGACCGACGGCTGTCTGGGCGGCGAACTGCTGCGCTCGGTGACGGAGGACGGCCACCGGGTGCTGGTGCTCAGCCGGTGGCGCGACGAGGAGGCGCTGCGCGGGTACGCGGGGCCGATGTGGCGGATCCGGCCGGTCTGGTCGGAGGGCGAGCTGCGCTACCTCGCCCACCCGCCCGAGGTCAGCCACTTCACCCTGGTACCGGCCACCTGAAACGCCGCCCCGCCCCGGAGCGCAGGTGACCGGCCGGGCGAGGGCCGTCAGACCACGAGCGGCACCGGGTGGATCTCGTCCGCCGGGTGGCCGGTGCGCTCGTGGACGCGCTGCACGGCCTCCTTCGACGGCGCCTCGGAGAGGCAGTAGACGGTGCCGGACTCCGGGTCGGCCCAGGCCTGCTCGAACTGCACGCCCTCGTTCTCCTGGACCGCCAGGTCCGCCTGGTGGGCCATCCGCAGTTCCTCGCCGGTGATTCCGGTCATGCCGTGGTGGACGTCCATGAACTTGGCCATCGTCCTCGCACCTCCAGGAGTCCCGGCCGGTCGGCGCCGACCGTGTACCACCAGCCTGCGCCCGTCGCACCCCGGGCCGCCACCGGAGGCGGCCCGGCCGGCCCGGCACCCCTACGCGGGCCGCCCCACCGGGCCCGCGCCGCCCCGCGCATTCCCGCCGCCCGCGTGAAACAGACCACAGCGGAAGCCTCTCCCTGGGCCTGCGCGGGCCATGGCACAATGACGTCAGTAGTAGCAGTGACGTTCAGCGCACTCCGGGGTCGGTGAAAATCCGAACCGGCGGTTACAGTCCGCGACCCGTCCGCAGCCAGCGGCCGGTTGACCAGGTGAAATTCCTGGACCGACGGTTAAAGTCCGGATGGGAGGCGTGCGCGGCGGACGATGAGCAGTACCCGTGGTCCCCCGGTGGACCGCGGGCAGGTGTGCGACGGGAGAGCTCTCTCTCCCGGCGGTTGCGCGACAGCCCGGCGACGGGTCCTGTCCGGTGGCCCGCGCACCCGTGCCCGTCCGTGTCCTCTCCCATGCCCGCCCCGGAGTCCGCGCCCCCAAGCGCGAGGAGAACCCGGGTGTTCACCGGCATCATCGAAGAGCTCGGCGAGGTCGTGTCGATCGAGGAGATCGGCGACTCCTCGCGAATCCGCCTGCGCGGACCGGTGGTCTGTCAGGACGCGCACCACGGCGACTCCATCGCGGTCAACGGCGTCTGCCTGACCGTCGTCGACACTCCCGAGGAACTGGCCGGCCGGTCCGGTGAGTTCAGCGCCGATGTGATGGCCGAGACGCTCCACCGCTCCAGTCTGGGCGAGCTCGCCCCCGGCTCCCGGGTCAACCTGGAACGCGCGATGGCCCTCGGCGCACGGCTCGGCGGGCACCTCGTCCAGGGCCATGTCGACGCCACCGGCGCCCTGTTGGGCCGCGAGCCCGGTGAGCGCGACGCCGACGGCAAGCTCCGCTGGGAGGTGCTGCGCTTCTCGCTGCCCGCCACCATCTCCCGCTACCTGGTGGAGAAGGGCTCGATCACCGTGGACGGCGTCAGCCTGACCGTGGTCGAGGCCGCCCGCGACAGCTTCACCGTCAGCCTCATCCCGGCCACCCTCGCGCTGACCACGCTCGGCACCAAGGCCGTCGGCGAGAGCGTCAACCTGGAGGTCGACGTCCTCGCCAAGTACGTGGAGCGGCTGCTCGACTCCCGCACCCTGCCCTCGACGATCACCGGAGAAGCCCAGTGAACTGGCTGAGCGGAGAAGCGTTCACCGTCTTCGGTGAGCACGTGAAGTGGGCCGACATGATCGGCAACCTGCTCGGCCTGGGCGGCCTCGCGCTCGGCTGGCGCCGCTCGGTGTGGAGCTGGCCGGTGCAGCTGCTCTCCGGCGCCGTGCTGATCACGGCCTACCTGAACGGCCACGTCCCCGGCCTGATCGGCAAGCAGCTGATCGTGGTCGCCACGGCCGCCTGGGGCTGGACGCAGTGGCGGCGCGGCCGCCGCGGGGCGGACGGCATCGCCGTCCGGTTCGCGAGCTGGCCCGAGCGGGCCGCCCTGGTGGCCGGCACCGCGCTCGGCACCGGTGCGCTGGCCTGGCTCTTCCTGGCCAACCCCAGCCTCTCCTGGAGCCCCTGGTCGGACGCCTACATCTTCGTCGGCACGCTGGCGGCGATGGTCGCCCAGGCCCGCGGCTGGGTGGAGTTCTGGTTCGCCTGGATCGCCGTCGACGTGGTCGGCGTCCCGCTCGCCTTCAACAGCGGCTACTCCTTCTCCGGCCTCACCTACTCGATCTACTTCGTCCTGGTACTGCTCGGCCTGCGTTCCTGGTGGCTGAGCACCCGTGAGCCGCGCACCGCGTCCGCCACCGTCCCGCAGGGAGCCACGGCATGACCGCCAACCAGACCGCCGACCTCGACCTCGCGCTCGACCCGGTCGAGCGGGCCGTCGCCGACATCGCGCTCGGCCGAGCCGTGATCGTGGTCGACGACGAGGACCGCGAGAACGAGGGCGACATCGTCTTCGCCGCCTCCGCCGCCACCCCCGAGCTGATGGCCTTCACCATCCGCTACAGCTCCGGCGTGATCTGCGTCCCGATGACCGGCCCGGAGCTGGACCGGCTCAAGCTGCCCCCGATGACCCAGGTCAACGAGGACCGCAAGGGCACCGCCTACGCCGTCTCGGTCGACGCCCGCGACGGGGTCGACACCGGCATCTCGGCCGCCGACCGCGCCCGGACCGTCCGGCTGCTCTCCTCCACCGGGACGGAGCCCGGCGACCTCACCCGCCCCGGGCACGTCTTCCCGCTGCGGGCCGTCGAGGGCGGCGTGCTCGTGCGCCCCGGCCACACCGAGGCCGCCGTCGACCTGGCCCGGCTGGCCGGGCTGGCACCGGCCGGCGCCATCGCCGAGGTGGTCAACGACGACGGCACGATGGCCCGGCTGCCCGAGCTGGTCGCCTTCGCCCGCGAGCACGGCCTGGCGATCATCTCCATCGAGGACCTGATCGCCTACCGCCGCCGCACCGAGCTCCACGTGGACCGGGCCGCCGTCACCGCGCTGCCCACCGCGTACGGGGAGTTCACCGCCGTCGGCTACCGCGGCACCATCGACGGCGTCGAGCACCTCGCCCTGGTGGCCGGCGGCCTGGACGCCGACGGCCGCCTCCCCGACGGCGAGGACGTGCTGGTGCGGGTCCACTCCGAGTGCCTCACCGGTGACGTGTTCGGCTCGCTGCGCTGCGACTGCGGCCCGCAGCTGGAGGCCTCGCTGCGCAGGGTGACCGAGGCCGGCCGGGGCGTCGTCCTCTACCTGCGCGGCCACGAGGGCCGGGGCATCGGCCTCGCCCACAAGCTGCGCGCCTACGAGCTCCAGGAGCAGGGCCGCGACACCGTCGACGCCAACCTGGACCTCGGCCTGCCCGCCGACGCCCGCGACTACAGCATCGGCGCCCAGATGCTCGGCGACCTCGGCGTCCGCTCGCTCACCCTGCTCACCAACAACCCCGAGAAGCTCGCCGCGCTCACCGAGCACGGCCTGAAGGTCAAGGGCCGCGAGCCGGTCGAGACCCCGGCGGGCGAGCACAACCTGCGCTACCTGCGGACCAAGCGCGACCGGCTGGGCCACGACCTGCCCGGTCTCGGCTCCTGAAGCACCCCCGTCACGACCCCCGAAAGAGGAACAGCACATGAGCGGCCACGGAGCCCCCGAGCTGACCATCGACAACGCCGCCGGCCTCAAGGTCGCCGTGATCGCGGCCCAGTGGCACGAGCAGGTGATGAACGGCCTGCTCGACGGCGCCCACCGCGCCCTCAAGGAGCTCGGCATCGACGAGCCGACCGTGCTGCGGGTGCCCGGCACCTTCGAACTGCCGGTCGCCGCCAAGCGCCTCGCCGACCGCGGCTACGACGCGGTGATCGCGCTCGGCGTGGTCATCCGCGGCGGCACCCCGCACTTCGACTACGTCTGCCAGGCCGCCACCGCCGGCCTCACCCAGGTCAGCGTCGACACCGGCGTCCCGATCGGCTTCGGCGTCCTGACCTGCGACAACGAGCAGCAGGCGGTGGACCGCGCGGGCCTGCCGGGCTCCTCCGAGGACAAGGGGCACGAGGCCGTCACGGCGGCCGTCGCCACCGCCGCCGTCCTCAAGTCGCTCGCCTGACGCGCCGCACCGGCCGACGGCACGGTCCCGGACCGTGGACGTCCACCGGACTGTCCACGGTCCGGGACCGTTTACCGCCTGTAAGCCCGCACGCCGTAAGGTGAGTCCATCATGGCTTCGAAGACATTCGAGGAGCTCTTCACCGAGCTCCAGCAGAAGGCCGCCACCGGCGACCCCTCGTCCTCCCGTACCGCGCAGCTCGTCCAGCAGGGCGTCCATGCGATCGGCAAGAAGGTCGTCGAGGAGGCCGCCGAGGTCTGGATGGCCGCCGAGTTCCAGTCGGACGAGCAGACCGCCGAGGAGATCTCCCAGCTCCTGTACCACCTTCAGGTGATGATGGTCGCCCGTGGGCTGACGCTCGACGACGTCTACAAGTACCTCTGAACCGGTCCGAACAGCACACCCCACCCCCACCAGGTAAGGAACCGACTTCCATGCTGCGCATCGCCGTCCCCAACAAGGGTTCGCTCTCGGGTCCCGCGGCGGAGATGCTCCATGAGGCCGGCTACCGCCAGCGCAAGGACCCCAAGGAGCTCGTGCTCGTCGACCCGAACAACGAGGTCGAGTTCTTCTTCCTGCGCCCGCGCGACATCGCGGTGTACGTCGGCTCCGGCCGGCTGGACGTCGGCATCACCGGCCGCGACCTGCTGCTGGACTCGCACTCCAACGCCGAGGAGGTGCTGGCCCTCGGGTTCGGCGGCTCCACCTTCCGCTTCGCCCGCCCGGAGGGCGTGGACGTGAAGGACGTGCAGGGCCTGGAGGGGCTGCGGATCGCCACCTCGTACACCGGTCTGGTCGAGCAGCACCTGGCCGACCACGGGGTCAAGGCCACCGTGACCAAGCTGGACGGCGCGGTCGAGACCGCGGTGCAGCTGGGCGTGGCCGATGTGATCGCCGACGTGGTGGAGACCGGCACCAGCCTGCGCAACGCCGGGCTGGAGGTCTTCGGCGAGCCGATCCTGGTCTCGGACGCCGTGGTGATCCGCCCGAAGGGCGCGGGGGAGGACGCGGGCGTCGACCAGTTCCTGCGCCGCCTCCAGGGCGTGCTGGTGGCCCGTCGCTACGTGCTGATGGACTACGACATCCGCGCCGAGAACGTGGGCGCCGCCGTCGCGCTGACCCCCGGCCTGGAGTCGCCGACCGTCTCCCCGCTGCACACCGAGGGCTGGGTGGCCGTCCGTTCGATGGTGCTCCGCAAGGAGGCCCAGCGGATCATGGACGACCTCTGGGGCATCGGCGCCCGGGCCATCCTGGTGACCAACATCCACGCCTGCCGCCTCTGACACCCCCGCGCGTGAAGCAGCGGAGTTAAACAGCGGTTCAATGGGGCGGGGGCGCCGGTCGGCGCCCCCGCCCTTTCGTCGACGGCCGGCACCCGGCCGCCGGTGCCGCCCCGCCTGGACCCCCCGGAGACCGCACGTGACCAGCCCCGCCGAGTTCCCCGTCACCTGGGCCCCGCGCCGCACCCGGGCCGTGCTGCTGCCGGTCTGCGTGCTGCTGGTCGTGATGTTCGTCGCGATCGCCCTCGCGCTCCCGGCGAGCTGGCAGTTCAACGACCGGCTCATGATGGTGCTCAGCGGCGTGCTGTTCGCCGGCGTCGGCCTGATGCTGGCCCGGCCCCGGGTGAGCGCCGACACCGAGGGCATCACCGTGGTGAACTTCGTCCGCCGCCGCCGGCTGGCCTGGGCCGAGATCGTCCGGGTCAACTTCCGCCAGGGGGACCCGTGGGCGACCCTCGACCTGGCCGACGGCACCTCGCTGGCCGTGGTCGGCATCCAGTCCGGGCTCGGCAAGGCGCAGGCGATCGCGGACGCCCGGGCGCTGCGCGACCTGGTCGAGCGCCGCGGCCGCTGATCCGCCGCCCCGACCACCCCCGGCTCGCCCGCCCCCTACCCGCCCCCTACGCCGCCCGGGCCGACCCCTGTTCGCCCGGCGCCGCCCCTGGCGGGTCCGAACGGGAGGCCGACAGTCGCACGGGTATCGTCTACGCTGGTAAAAAGCAGGGCAAAGCCATGCCATTTGACCGGCGCCGCCCGACAGCGGGCCCTGCATGGAAACGACTTGAGGAGTGACTCCCCCCGTCCATGGACGATCCGTCCGGTAGTACCCGCGCCGCCCGGCTTCCCGGTATCGGAAGGCAGGCGGCACTGTGATCACCGCCTGGCTGCTGCTGTTCGCGGCGTTCCTGCTGATCCTCGCCAACGGTCTGTTCGTGGCCGCCGAGTTCGCCTTCGTGACCGTGGAGCGGGGTGCGGTGGAGCGCTCCGCCGAAGCCGGCGACGCCCGGTCAGCCCGGGTCGTCCGCGCCGTGCGGCACCTCTCGTTCGAACTCTCCGGCGCGCAGCTCGGCATCACCGTCACCTCGCTGGTGGTCGGCATGCTCGCCGAGCCGGCCCTCTCCGTCCTGCTGAAGCCGGTGTTCACCACCGTCGGCCTGCCCGACGGGGCCGCCCGGGGCGTCGCGGTGATCGTCGGCATGCTGCTGGCCACCGTGGTGCAGATGGTGATCGGCGAGCTCGTCCCGAAGAACTGGGCGATCTCCCGGCCGCTCCAGGTGGCCCGCTCGGTGGCCGCCCCGCACATGGCCTTCTCGCACGCCTGCCGCCCGCTGATCAGCTTCCTGAACGGCTCGGCGGACCGCACCGTCCGCGCCCTCGGCGTCGAGCCGCAGGAGGAGCTGGGCCATGCCCGGACCCCCGCCGAGCTGGGCTCACTCGCCCGGCACTCGGCCCGGGCCGGGGTGATGGACGAGGAGTCCGCCACCCTGTTCGTGCGCACCCTCGGCCTCGGCGACCTCACCGCCGAGTCGGTGATGACGCCGCGGATCGACGTCGCCGCCCTCCAGCGCGACGCCAGCGCCGCCGACGTGCTCAACCTCACCCGGGCCACCGGCCTCTCCCGCTTCCCGGTCTACACCGACAGCCTGGACGAGGTCACCGGCACCGTCACGCTCAAGGACGCCCTCGCGGTGCCGCCCGCCCGGCGCGCTCTGGTCAGGGTCGGCGATCTGGCGGTGCCGCCGCTGCTGGTGCCCGAGACGCTCCCCGCCGAACGCCTGCTGGACCAGCTGCGCCGGCTCCAGCCGATGGCCATCGTGGTCGACGAGTACGGCGGCACCGCCGGCGTGGTCACCGTCGAGGACATCGTCGAGGAGCTGGTCGGCGAGGTGCAGGACGAGCACGACCCCGCCGACACCCCCGAACTGATCCCGCTGCCGCCGCTGCACGGGCTGCCGGTCTGGGCCGCCGACGGCCGGGCCCGGATCGACCACCTGGAGTCGATCGGCCTGCACGCGCCCGACGGCCCCTACGAGACCCTGGCCGGCCTGGTCTCGGACCTCCTCGGCCGGCTGCCCGTCCCGGGCGAGCAGGCCGAGCTGCCCGGCTGGCGGTTCACCGTCGAGGCCGTGGACCGCCACCGCACCAGCCGGGTGCGGGTGGAGCGCACGAGCGGGCGCCCGCGCCCCGGTGACGACGAGGGCGGCGCCCGATGACCGTGCTCCAACTGGCCCTCGCCGTCCTGCTCCTGCTGGGCAACGCGTTCTTCGTCGGCGCCGAGTTCGCGGTGGTCTCCGTCCGGCGCAGCCAGATCGAACCGCTCGCCGAGGCGGGCGACAAGCGCGCCCGCACCGTGCTGCACGCGCTCTCCAACGTCTCCGCCATGCTCGCCGCCGCCCAGCTCGGCATCACCGTCTGCTCGCTGGGCCTGGGCGCGCTCGCCGAGCCGACCATCGCCCACCTGCTGGAGGGCCCGTTCCACGCCCTCGGCGTGCCGGCCGGCCTGATGCACCCGCTCTCCTACGGGATCTCGCTGGCCGTGGTGGTCTTCCTGCACATGGTGATGGGCGAGATGGTGCCGAAGAACCTCGCGCTGGCGGGGCCGGAGAAGGCCGCGCTCCGGCTCGGCCCGCCGCTGGACCGGCTGGCCCGCTGGCTCGCGCCGGTGATCTTCTTCCTGAACGCCTTCGCCAACGCCGTGCTGAGGCTGTTCAAGGTCGAGTCCAAGGACGAGGTCGAGTCGGTCTTCACCACCGAGCAGCTGATGTACCTGCTGGTCGACTCCCGGGACGCCGGCCTGCTCGACGAGGGCCGCCAGGAGCGCCTGGAGGACGCCCTGGAGCTGGGCCGCCGCCCGGTCACCGAGGTGCTGCTCAAGCCCGAGCAGCTCGTCACCGTGGACACCAAGGTGACCGCCGCCCAGGTCGAGGAGCTGGCGCTGCGCACCGGCTTCTCGCGCTTCCCGGTCACCGAGGGCGACCCGGCCGGCCCCGGCTACCTGGGCTACCTGGGCTACCTCCACCTCAAGGACATCCTGGACGTCGACGACCAGGCGGCGCCGGTGCCGGCCCGCCTCTGGCGCCCGATCACCGTGGTGCGCGGCACGCTCCCGCTGGACGACGCGCTCGGCGCGATGCGCCGGGCCGCCTGCCACCTGGCCGCGGTGGTCGACCAGGACGGGCGCACGCTCGGCGTGGTGACGCTGGAGGACGTGGTGGAGGAGCTGGTCGGCGAGGTGCACGACCCGGACCACCGCTCCGCCGCCTGACGGGCCGTCCCGGCGGCCGCCCTCCCGGGCCGCCGGGTTCCGCTGTGGGCGATTCTGCTCTGAGCATGCGGCCGTTCCCAGAACGCCGTCCGCTAGGCAGGGTGGTCGGTATGAGACTGCTGCTGCTGGGTGGGACGGAGTTCGTCGGTCGGGCCGTGACCGAGGAGGCGCTGGAGCGCGGGTGGGAGGTGACGGTCTTCCACCGGGGGACGCACGCGCCGCCGGCCGGTGTGCGGGCGCTGCACGGCGACCGGCGGGCCGAGGACGGCCTGGCCGCGCTGGCCGAGGGGGAGTGGGACGCGGTGGTGGACACCTGGTCCGGCGCGCCCTCGGCGGTGCGCGACAGCGCCCGCCTGCTGGCCGGCCGGGTCGGCCGCTACGCCTACGTGTCGAGCCGGTCGGTGTACGCGCACCCGACCCCGGCCGGGGCGGACGAGAGCGCCGCGCTGGTCGAGGGCTCGCCGGACGCCGGTGAGGTCGCCTACCCGCAGGCCAAGCGCGGCGGCGAGCTGGCGCTGCTGGACGCCTTCGGCGACCGGGCGCTGCTGGCCCGGGCCGGGCTGATCATCGGTCCGTACGAGAACATCGGCCGGCTGCCCTGGTGGCTGGGCCGGATCGCCCGCGGCGGCCCGGTGCTCGCCCCCGGCCCGCGCGACCTGCCGGTGCAGTACATCGACGCCCGGGACATCGCGGTCTGGACCCTGGACGCCCTGGTGGCCGGCCGCGGCGGGGCGTACGACCTGGTCAGCCCGCAGGGGCACGCCACCATGGGCGAGCTGCTGGAGGCCTGCGTCCGGGCCACCGGCTCGGACGCGGAGCTGCGCTGGACGGAGCCCGACCGGATCCTGGCGGCCGGCATCGAACCGTGGAGCGACCTGCCGGTCTGGGTCCCGCCGGGCGAGCTGCACGACACCGTGCACGGCTCCGACGTGGCCAAGGCGGTCGCCGCCGGGCTGCGCTGCCGCCCGGTCGCGGAGACGGTCGCCGACACCTGGGCCTGGCTGCGGTCCATCGGCGGCACCGCCCCGCAGCGCCCGGACCGGCCGGTGGTCGGCCTGGACGCGGAGCGGGAGGCGAAGGTGCTCGGGAGCTGAGCGGCGGAGCCGGCGGGCCCGCTCCGCCGGCTCAGCCCCGGCCGTCGATCAGCTCGCCGTACGCCTGCACGAGGTCCGGCAGCCGCAGGGTCGCCAGGTCCTCGCGCCCGGGCGGCTCGCGCAGCAGCGAGAGCCGCAGGTCCCGGTAGGCGCAGGACTTCTCGTACAGGGTGCGGATGAACCGTCCGTTGCCCAGGTCGTCGATCCAGCCCTCGCGGACCACGTGGATGCAGATGCTGGCCAGTTCCTCGGCGGCGTCCTCGTCCCAGCCGTCGCCGTCCCGGTCGGCCAGCGCGGCGCCGATCGCGGTGAGTTCGCCGGGGCGGTAGCTGGGGAAGTCGACCCGGGTGGTGAAGCGGGAGTTGAGGCCGGGGTTGGTGGCGAGCAGCCGGTTCATGCCCTCCGGGTAGCCGGCCAGGATCACCACCAGCCGGTCGCGGTTGTCCTCGGCCCGCTTCAGCAGCACCTGCAGGGCCTCGTCTCCGTAGGCGTCGCCCTTGCTGTAGCCGGAGTTGGAGAGGCTGTAGGCCTCGTCGATGAAGAGCACGCCGTCCAGCGCGGAGTCGATCAGCTCATTCGCCTTGACGGCCGTCTGGCCGAGGAACTCGCCCACCAGGTCGGCCCGCTGGGCCTCCACCAGATGGTCCCCCGAGAGCAGCCCGAGGGCGTGGAAGACCCGCCCGAGGATGCGCGCCACGGTGGTCTTGCCGGTACCGGAGGGGCCGGAGAAGACGAAGTGGCGCTTGGGCGGTTGCACCGGCAGGCCCTGCGCCGCCCGTAGCCGGGACATCCGCAACTGCGCGGAGAGCGCCCGGACCTGGCGCTTGACCGGCTCCAGGCCGACCATCCGGGAGAGTTCGGCCAGCGCCGCGTCCAGCTCCCGTTCGTCGCCGTCGCGTCCGGCGGCCGGGTAGCCGCCCGCGGGTCTGGGCGGCGCCTCGCCGCGGACCGGCACGGCGGGCCCGGAGCCGGCGGGGGGCAGCGGCGCGCCGGAGCGTTCACCGGCGGGCAGCGCCGGTCCGGCCTCCCGGTCGGTGGCCGTGCCCGCCCCCGGCGGCTCCTGCGCGCCCGGCCCACCGGTCCCGGCGGGGAAGGCCCCGGCGGAGTACGCCTCGCTCTGGCCGGGCTCGGTCCGGTACGGCTCGCCGGAACAGGGCGCGGCCTGGTAGGGCTCACCGGGGTAGGTCTCGCCGGAGAGGGCCTCACCGGGGTAGGCCTCGCCCGGGTACCCGGCGGCTTCGAAGCCCGGGGCCTCGCACCCCGAGGCCTCCAGCGCCGCGTCGTCCAGCCCGGCCTCCTCGGCGCCCACCGTGTCCAGGCCCAGCGACAGCGCGTCGAACGCCTCGTCGCCGCCCGAGGGCTTCCCGCCCTCACGGCCGAGGCCGCCCACCGCGTCCAGCAGCGCGTCGACCACGCCGTCCTCGGCGGAGATCGCGGCGAGCCGGGTCGCGGTGTCCATGAAGGCCGGATCGGCCCGGTGCACCGCCCGGTAGAGCGGCAGCGCGGCGGCGCTGCGCCCGGCGCCCTCGTAGGCCCGGGCGAGCCAGTACCGCAGCTCCTTGCGCTGCGGCTGCTCGGAGCGGCAGCGGGCCAGCGAGGCGGCGAGCGGGGCCTGCGCCTGGGCGCACATGTCCAGCCGGACCCGTGCCATGCCCGCGAAGAGCCCGGCCTCGATGCCCAGCAGCTGGTCGTCCAGCAGCCGGTCGGTGTCCCGGATCAGCTGTTCCCAGTCCTTGAGGAGGTAGGACCGGCACGCGTGCAGGAAGCGCGCGGACGGGTCCTCCTCCGGGACCGGGCACTGCTCCAACGCCCTGTCCAGTTCGGCGAGATGGCGGCCGTCCAGCCAGTGCGAGGCGTGCGCGAGCGCCAGGTCGCGGCTGTCCTCCAGGACGGGCTGCACCCACCAGCCCAGCCAGTACCAGGAACTGAGCGGGCGCCGGTGGAGCCGGCGCTGCTCGCCGAACCGGGTCCGGTGGCGGTACATCGCGAGCAGCGCCCCGGAGGTGTCGCTGCGCAGGGCGTGCAGGCCGAGCCAGGCGTCGGCCATCCCCGGATCGAGCCGCACGGCCGCGCGGAACTCCTCCTCCGCGCGGGCGTACGCGCCCGCCGTGTAGGCGTCCATGGCACGCAGCCAGGCGCGGTCGGCGAGCCGGTTCGGAGCCGGGCCGCCCGTGTTGTTGCCGTCGGAACTGTCCACCGTCGTCACTCACGCCCCCCGCGGTGTGCCTGGGGCTCGGTCGGCGATTCGAGGTGCGGAGAAGCCGGCCGGTCGTCGATAGCCCCCGGGGCGCATATGCGCCTCCAGGAATCGTACCGGCGCGGCGCTGATCCGGAAGAGTGCCGTGCGGAGTCAAATACGATCGCGCGCGCGGGGATTGGGCGCCGGTGCGATCCGGCCGGGCCTCGGCCCCGGTCGGGCGGGGTGCGGGCGGCGGGAGGGGGGACGGCACCCCCGGCTCACGGGGGAACAAGCCGGGGATGCCGAGTCCGATGTTGCGCGATCAACAACCTCGGCAACTGAGGAGAACCTAAGTCCTGGTGACACCGCAGGTCAAGGGCTTGTTGAAGGTTCACCGACGGTGCTCGGTGCGATCCGCCCGGTCACTCCGTCGACGATGGTGGCCGCGTACGGGCGGCTGGGGTCGGCGGCGAAGTGCGCCGACTCCGCCCGCGCCCAGCCCGCCCAGAACTCCGCCAGGGCCGGACCGTCCCGCTCCTCCCCGCGCCGCCGGGCGTCCTCGGCGGCCAGCTCCATCCAGATCAGCCGCGCCAGCCGTGGCCGCACCGCCCGCCGGCCGGCGCCGACGCCCTCGATCAGCACCACCGGGGCGAGCGGCACCGCCGCGGTGCCGGCGAAGCGCCCCAGCGTCCAGTCGTACACCCGGTACGCCGCGTCCCGGCCGGCGGCCAGCGGGTCGAGCACCTGGGTGCGCAACCGCTCCGTCCAGCCGAAGGGCTCGGCATGGGTGGCCAGGTCGTCCAGGTGGACCACCGGCGCACCCCCGAGCGCGGCGGCCAGCCGGCCGGTGAAGGTGGTCTTGCCGGAGCCGGCGTGCCCGTCCACCGCGACCAGCCGGACCGGGCCGCAGGAGGGCGCCAGCGCGCGCAGCCCGGCGGCGAGGCCGGCGAGGTCGGGGAGGCCCTCGGACGCGGGGGGCGATCCGGGTCCGCCGGGCGCGTCCGGCGCCCCGCCGGCCGCGGGGGCGGCCGGGCCGCCGGGAGGGGTGCTGGACGCTTCGGAAGAGGCCACATCGGCAACCCTACGGGGGCCCGTACGCCAGGACGGACAGTGATTCCGTGCAGGTCGTGACGGCAGCGCCGGGATCGGGCATACTCACTTCGCCACGCATGTGAACGGCCGTTCACCGTAACCCGGTGCCGGTCGGCCCGACGTGCCACACCCGCGTCGGGCCCGCCACACCAGGGCCCGGTGCCCGAACGAGGAGGCGACCAGCCGCCATGACCCCGTCCCCAGCGAACGCCGTGGAACGCCAGCTGCCGACCGACGAGGCCCGCGAACTGCTGAGCCTCACCCGGGAGCTGGTCCAGCGCGAGATCCAGCCGCGCGCGGCGGAGGACGAGGCCGCCGGCCGCTTCCCGCGCGAGGTGTTCCGCACCCTCGGCGAGGCCGGTCTGCTCTCCCTCCCCTACGAGGAGAAGTACGGCGGCGGCGACCAGCCCTACGAGGTCTACCTCCAGGTCCTGGAGGAGCTCGCGGGCGGCTGGCTGGCGGTCGGCCTCGGGGTCAGCGTGCACACCCTCTCCTGTCACGCCCTGGCCGGTTTCGGCAGCGACGAGCAGCGCGCCGCCTGGCTGCCCGGCATGCTCTCCGGTGAGCAGCTCGGCGCCTACTGCCTCTCCGAGCCGCAGTCCGGCTCGGACGCCGCCGCGCTGCGCACCCGCGCCGACCTGGACGGCGAGGAGTACGTGGTCAGCGGCACCAAGGCGTGGATCACCCACGGCGGGGAGGCCGACTTCTACAGCGCCCTGGTGCGCACCGGCGAGCCGGGCGCGCGCGGCATCAGCTGCCTGCTGGTGCCCGCCGGGGTGGCCGGTCTGTCGGCCGCGCCGCCGGAGCACAAGATGGGCATGCGGTCCTCGCCGACCGCGCAGCTGCACTTCGACGGCGCCCGGGTCGAGCGCGGCCGGCTGATCGGCAGCGAGGGCCAGGGCTTCCAGATCGCGCTCGCCGCCCTGGACTCCGGTCGGCTCGGCATCGCCGCCTGCGCGATCGGCGTCGCCCAGGCCGCGCTCGACCTCGCGGTCGAGTACGCCGGTACCCGCCGCCAGTTCGGCCGGCCGATCGCCGAGTTCCAGGGCCTGTCCTTCATGCTCGCGGACATGGCCACCCAGATCGAGGCCGGGCGCTCGCTCTACCTGGCCGCCGCCCGGCTGCGCGACGCCGGCCGGCCGTTCTCCAAGCAGGCGGCGATGGCCAAGCTGTTCTGCACCGACGCGGCGATGCGGGTCACCACCGACGCCGTCCAGGTCCTCGGCGGCTACGGCTACACCCAGGACTTCCCGGCCGAGCGCTACATGCGCGAGGCCAAGGTGCTGCAGATCGTCGAGGGCACCAACCAGATCCAGCGCCTGGTGATCGGCCGCCACCTCACCTCCGGCTGACGGCCCCCGAAACGGCCTCCGGGCGTCACTCCAGGGTGCGGAGTGGCGCCCGGAGGCGTCTCCCGCCCCGGTGGTCGGGACCGGCCGTCGGCTGACGGCCGGTCAACCCCCGGGACGGGAGCGGCCGTCAGTGCCGGACGAGCCGGCTGCGCTGCTGCGGGATGGCCGGCGCGGGCGCCGTCCGCACCGGGCGGTGCGCCACGGCGTGGGAGAACGGCTGGGTGCGCCAGTCGAGTTCGGACGGGAGGGCGAGCAGCGCCTCCAGGCCGGCGGTCTCGGCGTCCTCCGCCGACTCCACCTCCGCCAGATCGTCCGTCGGCGCTCCCGAGCCCGGGCAGAGCGCGGGCGAGAAGGGGTGCCAGGCGGTCGGCAGCACGGCGTGCTGCGGCAGCCGCTCCTCGTCGCCCACCAGGGCGATCGGACGGCGGCACTCCGGGCAGTGCACCCGGACGATGTCCCAGGTCTCGCCCTCGCCCGGATCCACCCCCGCCGACGGCTCGTGGGGGACCGCGAGATCCTCGCGGCCGGTCATATCGTGGGTGTCGTCGGCGCTCAGCGAGTGCCGGTCAGTTGCACGCATGGTGATCCCCCTCGGATCGGGCCCGGCGTGGTCGCCCGGGGCCACAACCAGCACTTCCCGCCGACGCGGACTCATAATCCTGCAGGCCGGTGCACTGTGATGCACCGGGTGTGTCCTTCGCCACATTCGCCCGGCATGTGCCCGCCCGGCACCCGGCGCGGCCGCGAGTGACACCGTGCGCGCCCGCTGTGGCGCCGCGCGCGCCCCCGACCGGGTAGGTTTGCGCCTTGTGGAGGATCTCGACCAACGCATCGTTCAGCTGCTCCTGGAGGACGGCCGGATGAGCTACACGGACCTGGGCAAGGCCACCGGCCTGTCCACCTCGGCGGTGCACCAGCGGGTGCGCCGTCTGGAGCAGCGCGGTGTGATCCGCGGCTACACCGCCATCGTCGACCCCGACGCGGTCGAGCTGGCGCTGACCGCCTTCATCTCGGTCAAGCCCTTCGACCCCAGCGCCCCGGACGACACCCCGGAGAGGCTCGCCGGGCTGCCCGAGATCGAGGCCTGCCACAGCGTCGCCGGGGACGAGAACTACATCCTCAAGGTCCGCGTCGGCGCCCCCGGCGACCTGGAGGACCTGCTGGCCCGGATCCGCAGCGCGGCCGGCGTCTCCACCCGCACCACCGTCGTGCTCTCGACGCCCTACGAGGCGAGGCCCCCGAAGCTCTGACCGCCCCTCGGGGAGGTGCAGACTTGGCGTCATGACCGAACGCACCCTCCCTCCCGGCCCGCCCTCGGGCCAGAGGGGCCCACGAACCGTCCTGCTGCGCGGCGGCGCCGTCTACAGCCCCGCCGACCCCTTCGCCACCGCGATGCTCGTCGAGGGCGAGCACGTCGCCTGGGTCGGCAGCGACGGCGCGGCCGAGGCGTACGCCGACGCCGCGGACGAGATCGTCGAGCTCGACGGCGCCCTGGTCACCCCCGCCTTCGTCGACGCCCACGTGCACGCCACCGCCACCGGTCTGGCGCTCACCGGTCTGGACCTCACCGGACTGCCCTCGCTCGCCGCCGCGCTGGAGGCCCTCGCCGCCTTCGCGGCCGACCGCCCCGAGCCGGGCGGCGTGCTCATCGGGCACGGCTGGGACGAGACCGGCTGGCCCGAGGGCCGACCGCCGACGCTCGCCGAGCTGGACGCGGCCGCCGGCGGCGCCGCGCTCTACCTCTCCCGCACCGACGTGCACTCCGCGCTGGCCACCACCGCGCTGCGCGCGCTCACCGCCGGCCTCGGCGCCCGGCCCGGCTTCTCCGCCGACGGCCCGCTCACCCGCGACGCCCACCACGCCGTGCGCCGGACCGCGCTCGCGCACCTCACCCCCGAGCAGCGCCGGCGTGCCCAGCGTGCGACGCTGGCCCGGGCCGCCGAGCTCGGCATCGGCGCGCTGCACGAGTGCGCCGGCCCGGAGATCTCCTCGGAGCAGGACCTCGCCGCGCTGCTGGACCTCGCCGCCGACGGCGAGGGGCCCGAGGTGTTCGGCTACTGGGGCGAGCTGGGCGGCGTCGAGACGGCCCGCCGGCTCGGCGCGGTGGGCGCCGGCGGCGACCTCTTCGTCGACGGCGCGATCGGCTCGCACACCGCCTGCCTGCACAGCCCCTACGCCGACGCTGACCACACCGGCACCTCCTACCTGAGCGCCGAGCAGGTCGCCGACCACGTCGCCGCCTGCACCGAGGCCGGGCTGCAGGCCGGCTTCCACGCCATCGGCGACGCCGCCGTGGGCGCCGTCCTCGCGGGCGTCCGGGCGGCCGGCGAGCGGGTCGGCGCCGACCGCGTCAGGGCGCTGCGCCACCGCGTGGAGCACGCGGAGGCACTGGACGGGGCGTCCGTCGCGGCCTTCGCCGAACTCGGCCTCACCGCCTCCGTGCAGCCCGCCTTCGACGCCGCCTGGGGCGGCCCGGACGGCATGTACGTCCAGCGGCTCGGCGCCGAGCGCGCCGCCGCGCTCAACCCGTTCGCCGCGCTGCTGCGGGCCGGCGTCCCGCTGGCCTTCGGCTCGGACGCCCCGGTCACCCCGCTCGATCCCTGGGGCACCGTCCGCGCGGCGGCCTTCCACCGGACCCTCGACCACCGGATCTCGGCCCGCGCCGCCTTCACCGCCCACACCCGGGGCGGCTGGCGGGCGATCGGCCGCGACCAGGACGGCGTGCTCGTCCCCGGCGCGATCGCCAGCTACGCGGTCTGGGCCGCCGACGAGCTCGTGGTCCAGGCCCCCGACTCCCGGGTGGCCGGCTGGTCCACCGACCCGCGCTCCGGCACCCCCGGGCTGCCCGACCTCACCCCGGGCCGTCCGCTGCCGGTCTGCCTGCGCACCGTGGTCCGGGGCCGGACCGTCCACCGGGCGGTGGCGGAGCGGGCGGCCGCGCGGTAGGTCCGGGTGACCGGGGCGGCCCGCGCTGCGTAGGTTGACCGGCATGAGTGATCATCCGCTGGTACCCGCCGGCTTCGTCGTCCCCCGCACCCTCGCCGCCGAGGGGTTCCGCCTGGAGCCCCTCGGCGAGCAGCACAACGACTCCGACCTCGCGGCCTGGACGTCGAGCATCGACCACATCCACGCCACCCCGGGCTGGACCGGCAGCTGGCCGCCCGCCGAGGGCATGACGCCGGAGCGCAACCTGGCCGACCTGCGCCGGCACGCCGCCGACTTCGAGCACCGCCGCGGCTTCACCTACACCGTGCTGGCGAACCCCGGCGGCGACGTCGTCGGCTGCGTGTACATCTACCCGGACCACGAGGACCCGGCCACCACGACGGTCAGCTCCTGGGTCCGCGCCGACCGCGCCGAGCTGGACGCCCCGCTGTACCGGGCGGTGGCCGCCTGGCTCGCCGCCGACTGGCCGCTGCGCACGGTCCGCTACAGCCCGCGCTGACACCGCCCCACCAGGGCCGGGAACCCGCTGCTCGGCGGGCCACCCGGCCTCACGCGCGGGGCCGGTTCCGGGGTACCGTCTTTCGCACAGCGTCCGAACTCAACGGGCGGTGAAGAACGCGCCAACGGACAGCCAAGCGCGGACAGCCCGACCAGGAAGATGGTGCGCCGGTGGCACTCCACGTCACGCAGGAGCGGTCGGACGCCCTCCCCGAGGCGTCCGTGACGTCCGACGCCCCCGCCCCCGGCCGGGCTGCCCGCGCCGTCGCCAAGGTGCGCGCCGGACTGCCCCGCACCGGCCTGGCCGTCCTCGCCGGGCTGCTCCTCGCGCTGGCCTTCCCGCCGTTCGACCTCTGGCCGCTCTCGCTGGTGGGCGTCGCCGCGCTCTCGCTGCTCACCCTCGGCCGCACCGTCCGGCAGGCCGCCTGGACGGGCTTCGCCTGCGGCCTGCCGTTCTTCCTGCTGCTGCTCAGCTGGCTGCGGGTGGTCGGCTGGGACGCCACCGTCGGCCTCTCGGTGATCGAGGCGCTCTTCCTGGCGGCCCTCGGCTCCGGTCTGGCGCTCACCTCCCGGCTGCCCGGCTGGCCGCTCTGGGCGGCCTGCCTCTGGATCACCCAGGAGTGGGCCCGTGACCGGCTGCCGCTCGGCGGCTTCCCCTGGGGCCGCCTCGCGTTCGCCAACACCGCCACCCCGTTCACCCCGCTCGCCGCGATCGGCGGCGCCCCGCTGGTGACCTTCGCCGTCGCGCTGGCCGGTGCCCTGCTGGCCTGGGCGGCGCTGCGGCTGCGCGGGCCCCGCCGGGCGCCCCGGGCCGCCGCGCTGGCCGCGCTGGGCGCCGTCGCGGCCCTGCTGGCCGGTTATCTGGTCCCGGTGCCCACCGCGGCCGCCGACACCGTCAAGGTCGCCCTGATCCAGGGCAACGTGCCCAACCCGGGGATGGACTTCCTCGGCCGGCCGATGATGGTGCTGAACAACCACGCCGCCGCCACCGAGAAGCTCGCCGCCGACATCGAGGCCGGCCGGGTGGAGAAGCCGGACGTGGTGATCTGGCCGGAGAACTCCTCCGACCTCGACCCGTTCAGCGACCCGCTGGCCTACCGGCGCATCGACGACGCCGTGAAGGCGGTCGGCGTACCCACCCTGGTCGGCACCCTGGTGGACGGGCCGGACGAGCGGCACGTCCAGAACGAGGGCATCGTCTGGGACCCGAAGACCGGCCCGGGCGCCTCCTACACCAAGCAGCACCCCGTCCCGTTCGGCGAGTACGTGCCGTTCCGCGACCAGCTGATGAAGGTGATCACCCGGCTGCAGCGGGTCGCCCGCGACTTCTACCCCGGCGACCACAACGGCGTCATGCAGCTGGGCCCGGCGAAGATCGGCGACGTCATCTGCTTCGAGGTGGCGTACGACGAGATCGTCCGCGACACCGTGGACAAGGGCGCCCGGGTGCTCGTCGTCCAGACCAACAACGCGACCTACGCGAAGACCGGCCAGCCCGAGCAGCAGCTCGCGATGTCCCGGCTGCGTGCCGTCGAGCACGGCCGGGCCGTGCTGATCGCCGCCACCAGCGGGATCAGCGCGGTGATCGCCCCCGACGGCTCGGTGCAGCAGCGCACCGAGGAGCTGACCGCCGCCGAGCTGTCCGCCGTCGTCCCGCTGCGCGACGGCACCACGGTGGCGGACCGGGTGGGCGTCGCGCCCGAGTGGACGCTGGCCGTCGTGGGCCTGCTGGCCTGCGGGGCGGCCCTGCTGATCGGCCGCCGCCGGGTGACCCGCCCGGCCGCCTCCGAGCCCTCCGGCCCGACGGCCTCCTGACCCCGGCGCGGCCGGTCGGCGGGCCCGTCGGCCCGGGCGGGGGTGGAACACCGGCCGGCGGCTGGTCGTTGGACCAGGTGGTGCCGTAGCCGGCCCGGATCTCCCGTGCGGCGCGCAGAGCACCGCTATGGAGTGGATTCGTACCGTGACCCAGCAAGCTACCCCTGCCCCTCAGGCCCGGCGCGGAAAGCTCCGCCGGGTGCTGCCGTTGGTGGTCACCGCCTGGCTGGTGCTGGAGATCTGGCTGCTGGTCCAGGTGGGCTCGTGGCTGGGCGGCGTCACCGTCGTGCTGCTGCTGATCGCCGGGGCCCTGATCGGCGGCTCGCTGATCAAGCGCGCGGGGCTGAAGGCGCTGTCCGCGGCGATCGACCAGAGCCGGGACCCGAAGTCGCAGCAGCCGCAGACCGGCACCAGCCTCACCGTGCTGGCCGGCCTGCTGCTGATGCTGCCGGGCTTCCTCTCGGACGCGCTGGCGCTGACCCTGCTCCTCCCGCCGACCCGGGCGCTCTGGCGGGCCGCCGGGCGCCGCTTCGCGGACAGGGCGCTGCGCAGCACCGCCGGCCTCGGGGCCGATCCGCTCGCGGACGCGGTGCGGCTGCAGGAGCAGCTGCGCATCCACCGCCCGGACGGCAAGGTGATCCAGGGCGAGGTGGTCGAGCCGGGCGCCGGCCCGCGGGGCCCGGACACCACCTACCGTCCGCCGCTGAAGGGCTGACCGGCGACGGCGGCCCGCCCCGGGGCATCAGCGCCC
>NZ_JBEXYC010000028.1:0-89011 GCF_040630835.1 Kitasatospora sp. NPDC005751 | reverse complement strand
CGTACGGCGCGGCGGTCGGCTGCTGGGCCGGGTAGGAGCCGTAGCTGTACGGGTCGGCCTGCTGGTACGTCTGGTACGGGTCGGCGTACTGCTCGCGCCCGACGGCGGCTCAGCGCTGCGCGGGGACCTCCGCGGCCTCGCCGGGGGCGACCTCGTTGGGGATCGCCCCGCCGAAGCGGCGGTCGCGCCGCGCGTACTGCTCGCAGGCCCGCCACAGGTCCCGGCGGTCGAAGTCCGGCCAGAGCACGTCCTGGAACACGAACTCCGCGTACGCCGACTGCCAGAGCAGGAAGTTGGACGTCCGCTGCTCGCCGCTCGGGCGCAGGAAGAGGTCCACGTCCGGCATGTCCGGGTGGTACAGGTACTTGGCGATGGTCTTCTCGTTGACCTTCTTCGGGTCCAGCCGGCCCGCCGCGACATCGGCCGCGATGGCCGCCATGGCGTCCGCGATCTCCGCCCGGCCGCCGTAGTTGACGCACATGTAGAGCGTGACGGCGTCGTTCTCCCTGGTCTGCTCCTCGGCGACCTTGAGCTCCTGGACGACGCTCTTCCACAGCTTGGGCATCCGGCCGGCCCAGCGGACCCGCACGCCCATCGCGTCCATCTCGTCACGGCGGCGGTGGATGACGTCCCGGTTGAAGTTCATCAGGAACTTCACCTCGTCGGGCGAGCGCTTCCAGTTCTCGGTGGAGAACGCGTACAGCGAGATGTTCTTCACACCGAGCTCGATCGCGCCCTTGAGCACGTCCAGCACCACGGACTCGCCGACCTTGTGGCCCTCCGTGCGCGGCAGCCCGCGCTCCTTGGCCCAGCGCCCGTTCCCGTCCATCACGATCGCGACGTGGTTGGGGACCAGCTCGCCGGGGATCTTCGGGGGCTGTGCGCCGCTGGGGTGCGGGGTCGGGGGGAGGTACTCCCTTTGCTTGCCACCGCCGAAGAGCCGTCGCGCTGCCATGTGCTCACTTCTCCACGTATCTCATCGAGCGGATGCCCCGCTCCAGGTGCCACTGCAGATAGGCCGCGACCAGGCCGCTGCCCTCCCGCCAGTACCTCGGCTCGCAGGTGTCGGCCGTCCGCCAGTCCCCTGACAGCAGCGCCCCGAGCAGTACCAGTGTCTCAGGGGAGGGTACGGCACAACCGGGGACTCGGCAGTCTCCGCACAGCACGCCGCCCGCCTGGAGCGAGAAGAACCGGTTCGGGCCCTCCAGGCCGCACTTGGCGCAGTCGGTGAAGCTCGCGCCGTACCCGTTGACGGCCAGCGAGCGGAGCAGGAAGGCGTCCATCACCAGGTGCGACTCGTGCACCCCGGCCGCCAGCGTCCGCAGGCCGCCGACCAGCAGCAGGTACTGCTGGACGGCCGGCTCGCCCTCGTTCTCGGCGAACCGCTCCGCCGTCTCCAGCATCGCCGTCCCCGCGGTGTAGCGGCCGTAGTCGGTGACGATCGAGCCGCCGTACGGGGCGATCGTCTCCACCTGGGTGCAGAGCGGCAGCCCGCGCCCCACCAGCTCGCTCCCCCGGCTGAAGAACTGCACGTCCACGTGCGAGAACGGCTCCAGCCGGGCGCCGAACTTGGACTTGGTCTTGCGCACCCCGCGGGCCACCGCGCGCACCTTGCCGTGCTGGCGGGTGAGCATGGTGATGATCCGGTCGGCCTCGCCGAGCTTCTGCGCCCGGAGCACCACGCCGTCGTCCCGGAACAGGCTCATGCGGCGGCCTCGCGGCCGGCGTCGAACAGTGTGGACATCCCACCATTGTCCCCCACCGGCCGACCTCCGGGCGGCAGCCGTGTGGCCCGCACCGGGGCCGTGGGGGAGACCCGATCGGTGCGGGGCACGGCGGGCCCGGGGTGGGGCGCCGCCCGGCCGGGGGGCCGGGGGGCGGTTCGGGCCCGGTTCGTGGGGGTCCCGGGGGCGGCCGTACGGGGTCCGCGTGGTGCGACGGCCGAGGTCCTTCCCGCGCGGCCGGGACGTGGCCCGCGCGGCCTAGTACGAAGCGCGGGTGGCCGCCTCCAGCAGCGCCCCGACCCTCGCCTGCGGCAGGTCCAGGCAGCGCCCCACGGCGGCCAGCGCCTCCCGCTCCTGGGGCAGGTAGCGCCCGTCGGCCAGCGCGATCGCCGCCCCCTGCAGCAGCAGCCGCTCCCGGCCGTGGTGGGCCAGGTGCGGGGCGAGCGGTTCGAGCACCGCGTGCAGTTCCACCGCCAGCGCGCCGGCGTCGCCGAGCCCGGAGGACGCCTCCAGGTCGTGGGCGTCCCGGAGTTCGCCGCCGAGCCCGGAGAGCGCGGCCAGCGCGGCGAGCACCTGGGCCTCGCCGCAGTCGTCGAAACCGGCCTCCCGGACGGCCGCGCAGGCCGCCTCGCGGGCCGCCCGGTGCGCCGTCCCGCCGGCCGCCAGCAGCGCGAGGGCGACGGTGTACTGCGCGTCGCGCAGCATCCCGCCGAGGCGCACGCAGGTGGGCTGGTCCAGGCTCTCCACGCCGTAGCGGCCGTGGCAGGTGGTGCACTGCACGCTGCGGACGACCGGGCCGAGCGGCAGCACCGCCGCGCCCAGCAACCGCAGCCACCGCCGGCCGTGCTGCCGGCGGTAGTTGCGGTCCCCGCCGCAGCCTGGACAGAAGAAGTCACCGAGAACGTCAGTCCGCCACCGCGGGCGAACACCCCACAACCCTGTCACGGCGCCACTCCCCAGACATGGCAGGCGGCCTGCACAACAATGGGCAGGTCACGCGACCGGACCCCGAGGCCGTCCCACCGACCCGGATTTCCGGTGGGTCGATGTTGCCATGGTTACCGGCACGTGTCAGTACCTCGAACGGCTTCCGGGCCGAAAAAATGTGGCGCAGGCCACAGCCGCCCACCCGGGACCGCCCACCACGACGGCGGGCCGCCCCGGAGGACGGCCCGCCACTACCACTCGTACGAACTACCCGCGCTGCGCCCGGTTGACGGCGCTGATCATCGCCTTCAGCGAGGCCAGCACCGTGTTGCCGTCGATGCCCACGCCCCACAGCACCTTGCCGTCCACGGCGCACTCGACGTACGCGGCGGCCTGGGCGTCGCCGCCCTCGCTCAGCGCGTGCTCCGCGTAGTCCAGCACCCGGACGTCCACCCCGATCCGGCCCAGCGCGTCGGCGAAGGCGGAGACCGGGCCGTTGCCGGTACCGGCCAGGGTGACCGGCGCGCCCTCGACCACGGCCTGGGCGGTCAGCGCGTCCCGGCCGTCCTCGGTGGTCAGGCTGCGCGAGCCGCTCAGCGAGATCCGGCCCCACGGGTTGTCGGTGGTCGGCAGGTACTCGTCCTGGAAGACCGCCCAGATCGCCGCCGGGGTGACCTCGCCGCCCTCGGCGTCGGTCTTGGCCTGGATGATCCGGGAGAACTCGATCTGCATCCGGCGCGGCAGGTCCAGCTTGTGGTCGTTCTTCAGGACGTAGGCGACGCCGCCCTTGCCGGACTGGCTGTTGACCCGGATGACCGCCTCGTAGGTGCGGCCGACGTCCTTCGGGTCGATCGGCAGGTACGGCACACCCCAGGTGTGCTCGCCCACCGGCACGCCGGCCGCCTTCGCGTCGGCCTCCAGGGCGTCGAACCCCTTCTTGATCGCGTCCTGGTGCGAGCCGGAGAAGGAGGTGTACACCAGGTCGCCGGCGTACGGGTGGCGCGGGTGCACCTCCATCTGGTTGCAGTACTCGGCGGTGCGGCGCACCTCGTCGATGTCGGAGAAGTCGATCTGCGGGTCGATGCCCTGCGAGAACAGGTTCATGCCCAGGGTCACCAGGTCGACGTTGCCGGTCCGCTCGCCCTGGCCGAACAGGCAGCCCTCGATGCGGTCGGCGCCGGCCATGTAGGCCAGCTCCGCGGAGGCGACGGCGGTGCCGCGGTCGTTGTGCGGGTGCACCGACAGGCAGACGTGCTCGCGGCGGGACAGGTTGCGCGACATCCACTCGAACTGGTCGGCCTGGACGTTCGGGGTGGCCCGCTCGATGGTGGCCGGCAGGTTCAGGATGATCTCGCGGCCCTCGCCCGGCTGCCAGACGTCCATCACCGCCTCGCAGACCTCCAGGGCGAAGTCCAGCTCGGTGTCGACGAAGATCTCCGGCGAGTACTGGTAGCCGAAGACGGTGTCGTCGCCCAGCAGCTTCTCGGCGTACTCCATCACCAGCCGGGTGCCGTCGGTGGCGATCGCCTTGGTGGCCGCCCGGTCGTTGCGGAACACCACCCGGCGGAACAGCGGCGCGGTCGCGTTGTACAGGTGCACGGTCGCCCGCGGCGCGCCGACCAGCGACTCGACGGTCTTCTCGATCAGCTCCTCGCGGGCCTGGGTCAGCACCGAGATGGTGACGTCCTCGGGGATCGCCCCCTCCTCGATCAGCGACCGTACGAAGGCGTGGTCGGTGGCGCCGGAGGAGGGGAAGCCGACCTCGATCTCCTTGTAGCCCATGCCGACCAGCAGGTCGAACATCTTGCGCTTGCGGGCCGGGGACATCGGGTCGATCAGCGCCTGGTTGCCGTCCCGCAGGTCGGTGGAGAGCCAGCGCGGCGCCTTGGTGATGACCTTCGACGGCCAGCTGCGGTCCGGCAGGTCGACCGTGCCGAACGGCAGGTAGCGGCCGTGGCGCATGCCGGCGCCCCGCTGGCGCACGGTCGCGGCGGTGATCGGCGTCGGACGGTCGACGAACGCGCGACCGGCGGGGATGGACGCGGCGGAGCTCTGCTCGGTCATGGAGGTGACTCTCGGCTTCCTGTGATGCGGGGCTTGTCGGGGTGAGATGGACACCCGACCGGCCGGCCTGCTGCCGCGCACGACCCCTCGGTGGGCCGCAGTATTGCAACGCGCACAGCACAGTCCCCGCGGCGAGGGAGCCGGCCCTGGTGGACTACAGGCCCTCGACGCGGCAGCTAAGAAGAAGCAGCCCGTTGCGCATGATGTCGTCCAGCGTAACCGAGGAGCACGCGCCCCCGAAGTGAGCCGGGCGGACATTCCACCCCTTGAGACGGCGCCCGATTCAGTCCGCGCCGGTGACAACGGGTCACGAATGCCTCACTCTTGGCCACATGACCGCCGAACCGCCGCTCTGCGCGATCGTTCCGCCGTACGTCCTGGACCGCCTCGCCGAGGCCGGTCACGAGCCCGCCGCCCGCTCCCTCGCCCTGGATGCCGCGCACCGCACGGCCCGCCTCACCGCCACTGCGCCGCAGCCCGGCGGCACCCGCCTGGAGCGGGTGATCTGCGACGCCGGACACAGCGAACGGCTGCCCGGCCGCACCGTCCGCCGGGAGGACCAGGGGCCCGTCCCCGACCAGTCCGTCAACCACGCCTACGACGGCCTCGGCGACACCTTCGCCCTCTTCGCCGACGCCTTCGGCCGCCGTTCGATCGACGACCAGGGTCTGCGGCTGGACGCCACCGTGCACTACGGCCGCGACTACGACAACGCCTTCTGGGACGGCCGGCGGATGGTCTTCGGCGACGGCGACGGCGAGGTGTTCGGCGACTTCACCGCCTGCGTCGACGTGATCGGCCACGAACTCACCCACGGCGTCACCCAGTTCACCGCCGCACTGGAGTACCGGGGCCAGCCCGGCGCGCTCAACGAGTCCGTCTCCGACGTGTTCGGCTCGCTCGTGAAGCAGTACGCGCTGCGGCAGGACGCCGGCGAAGCGGACTGGCTGATCGGCGCCGGCCTGCTCGCCCCGGGCGTGCAGGGGGTGGCACTGCGCTCGATGAAGGCGCCCGGGACCGCGTACGACGACCCCCGGCTCGGCAAGGACCCGCAGCCGGCCCATCTGCGCGACTACGTCCGCACCGCCCAGGACAACGGCGGCGTGCACATCAACTCCGGCATCCCGAACCACGCCTTCTACCTGCTGGCCACCGCGCTCGGCGGGCCGGCCTGGGAGCGGGCCGGGCGGATCTGGTACGACGCGCTGACCGGCCGGCAGCTGCCCGGGGACGCCGACTTCGCAGCCTTCGCCCGGGCCACCGTGGCGGCCGCCCGGGCCCGCTACCCCGAGCCCGCGGTGGGCGACACCGTCACGGCGGCCTGGGCGAAGGTCGGGGTCAGTACGGCCTGAGCCGCCCGACCGCGGTCGAGCCCGACTTGAGCGGTCATAAGGTTTAAGAGCGCATAAGGTCAAGGTCCTGAAAAAGCCCGGCAAACGCCATCCCTGCGTAGCACCATGGACACCATGCGTATCCAGGTGACCCGGACCGGCGGCCTCGCGGGGAACGTCCGCCGCGCGGAGCTCGACACCACCGCGCGGACGGACGCCCCGCACGTGCACGCGCTCGCCCGCGAGGCCGTCGCGGGCGGGTTGCGGGCGCCCTCCTACGGGGTGCCGGACGGCTTCCACTACGAGATCACCGTCGACGGCCGGACGGTGCACTGCGCCGACCCGAAGCTCACCGAGTCGCAACGGGAGTTGGTCTCGCTGGTGCTGCGCGAGGGCGCCTAGGGGACGGCGCAGGGCCCGTCCGGACGCGGTCGTCCGGACGGGCCCTGCTCGGTGCGGGCGGGCTCAGAAGCCCAGCTTGCGCAGCTGCTTCGGGTCGCGCTGCCAGTCCTTGGCGACCTTGACGTGCAGGTCCAGGTAGACCGGCGTGCCGAGCAGCGCCTCGATGTGCTTGCGGGCGGTGGTGCCGACGTGCTTCAACCGGGCGCCCTTGGCCCCGATCACGATGGCCTTCTGGCTCTGCCGCTCGATGTAGACGTTCGCGTGGATGTCCAGCAGCGGTCGGTCCGCCGGGCGGTCCTCGCGCGGGATCATCTCCTCGACGACCACGGCCAGCGAGTGCGGGAGCTCGTCCCGGACGCCCTCCAGGGCGGCCTCCCGGATCAGCTCGGCGACCATGATCACCTCGGGCTCGTCGGTGAGGTCGCCGTCCGGGTAGAGCGGCATGCCCTCCGGGAGCAGCTTGGTGATCAGCTCGGCGACCAGCTCGACCTGCTTGTCACCGACCGCCGAGACCGGGATGATCTCGGCCCACTCGATGCCCAGCTCGGCACCGAGCTGGTGGACGGCGATCAGCTGCTCGGCCAGCCGCTTGGAGTCGACCAGGTCGGTCTTGGTGACGATGGCCACCTTGGGGGTCTTCTTGATGTCGGCGAGTTCCTTGGCGATGAACTTGTCGCCGGGGCCGAGCTTCTGGTCGGCGGGCAGGCAGAAGCCGATCACGTCGACCTCGGCCCAGGTGGAGCGGACGAGGTCGTTCAGCCGCTCGCCGAGCAGGGTGCGCGGCTTGTGCAGACCGGGGGTGTCGACCAGCACGAGCTGGGCGTCCGGGCGGTGCACGATGCCGCGCACGGTGTGCCGGGTGGTCTGCGGACGGTCGGAGGTGATCGCGACCTTCGTCCCCACCAGGGCGTTGGTCAGGGTCGACTTGCCCGCGTTGGGCCGGCCGACGAAGCACGCGAAGCCGGAGCGGTACGAGGAGGAAGGGGCACTCATGGGCCCCATTCTCCCTGATCACCGGGCGCCCGGTGGACAGCCCGCCCCCGTCAGCCCTTTTTGCCGCCCAGAACGGCGGAGATCCCGCTGATCAGGACGATGAGGAGGAAGGCGACGGAGCCCCAGAGCCAGAACGGCGACCCGGTCTCCTGCCACTTGCCCATCCCCATGACGCCCAGCAGCAGGCCTGCGAAGAACGCGAACGGTCCCATGCCCCCAGCCCCCTCACCGCGACCTGCTCACCATCTGTACCGGTGAGATTATCTGCGGATCCTGGAGGGCCGGGCGCCCGGGCTGCCCCGGGCGCCCCGAGCCGTCCCCCGGCGGCCCCCGGCGGGCCCCGGTACGCCGTCGACGCGCCTCAGCGCGCCTCGGCCGCCACCTTCAGCGCCCCGTCCGGTCCGGCGAGCAGCACCGGCGTCCCGGCCCCGCCGAGGTCCCGCACCGCGGCCAGGTCGGCCTCGGCCGGCTCCCCGGCCTCGCTCACCACGGCGGCCGCCTCCAGCGACCTGGCGCCGCTGGCCACCGCCATCGCCACCGCCGTCTGCAGCGCGCTGAGCCGCAGCGACTCCAGCGCGACCGTGCCCGCCACGTAGGTGCGCCCGGTCTCGTCACGCACCGCGGCCCCCTCCGCGGCGCCGTTGCGGGCGCGCGCGGAGCGGGCCAGGGTGATGATCTTCTTGTCTTCGGGATCCAGCTCGACGATGTCACTCATGGCGCCGAGCATAGGACGCCCCGCCGACCGGCCGTCCGCGCCCTGCGACGCGGACGGCCGGTCGGTCGCCTCAGCGGCCTCAGTGGCCTCAGTGGCCGATCGGATTGGGCGGCCCGGGCCGCATGACCTTGACGAAGGTCTTCGGACCGTTCGGCAGCGGCTCCTCCTCGGCGGACCGCTTGCGCCAGTACGGGTTGTCGTGCGGCAGATGGCTGCTGACCCTGCCGTACATCCCGAAGGTCACCACGACCAGTCCGAAGATGAACGCGAACAGCACGTTGGACATCCGGAAGTTGAGGATGTTGGCGTCCGGCCGGCCGAGCACCGTCAGCCCGTAGAAACCGGAGAGCACGAAGAGGATGCCGACCACCATGTTGAGGTTGGCGGCGAAGTTCCCGCCGATCACCGCGCCGGCCACCAGGACCGCGCCCATCACGATGGAGAGGATGCTCAGCGCTCCGTTGGTCGACATCCCGGCGATGTCGTCGCCCTCGGTGGACAGGAAGCCGGGATGGTCCGCCAGCCCGAGGATGCCGAACACGATCAGGAAGATCCCGCCGAGTCCCGCCCCGGTCCGCCAGACCAGGAGCAGCCGGTGGTCGACCGGCAGTTCGTCTTGCAGCTTCATGGTGACCTCCACCATGGCGACGTCGAAACGGCCTTCGTTCACGCTACTCCGACCGCGGAGCGGGCGCACGGCCTGGCTTCCGGGGGGCGGTACCCCCGCATGTGCCTAGCTGTAGGGGTGGCTCCCCTGCATGTGCGGCACCTCGTGCATGTACAGCGAGCCGCACTGCTGACAGCAGCGCAGCCCGGTGCCCCACTCCTGGTCCGGCCGGGTCTCGGCGTCGGTGTCCATCGTGCGGCCGCAGAGGGCCGCCGCGGGTTCGGCGGCCCGGACGACGTGCCAGGTCTTCGCCCCGGCCGACCGACCCTGCGGGCCGTACTCCGCACGCAGTAGATGAGTCATGACGCCATCGTCGCCCCGCGGCCGCCCGAACGCTACTCGCCGGACTCCTGGAGGGCCTCGGCCGAGACCCGGACCGGGATCGCGACCATCGAACCGATCCGGTTGCGGCGGCCGGCCGAGCTCTCCGCGGTCAGCCGGATGGCGGTCAGGTCGGTGGCCGCGTCCTCGGGCAGCGGGATCTCGCAGGACGAGCCCGGGATCGGCACCCGACCGAGGTGCTTGGCGAGCAGGCCGCCGACGGTCTCGACGTCCTCGTCCTCCAGCTCGATCCCGAACAGCTCGCCGAGGTCCTCGACCAGCAGCCGGGCGGTGATCCGGTACGAGCCGTCACCGAGGTCCTCGACCGGCGCGATCTCCCGGTCGTACTCGTCGGTGATCTCGCCGACGATCTCCTCCAGGATGTCCTCGATGGTGACCAGTCCGGCCGTGCCGCCGTACTCGTCGATCACGATCGCCACGTGCGAGCGGCGCTGCTGCATCTCGCGCAGCAGGTCGCCGGCCGGCTTGGAGTCCGGGACGAAGACGGCCGGCCGCATCACCGCGCCGACCTCCTCGGACTCGGCCTCCCGGTTGATGTGGGTGCGCCGCACGAGGTCCTTGAGGTAGACGATGCCGACCACGTCGTCCTCGTTGTCGCCGACCACCGGGATCCGCGAGAAGCCCGAGCGCAGCGCCAGGGTCAGCGCCTGACGGACGGTCTTGTGACGCTCGATCATCACCAGGTCGGTGCGCGGCACCATCACCTCGCGGACGATGGTGTCGCCCAGCTCGAAGACCGAGTGCACCATCCGGCGCTCCTCGTCCTCGATCAGGTCGTCCTTCTCGGCGAGGTCCACCAGGGCGCGCAGCTCCGCCTCGGAGGCGAACGGCCCCTCGCGGTAGCCCTTGCCCGGGGTCAGCGCGTTGCCGAGCAGGATCAGCAGCCGCGGGATCGGGCCGAGCACGCCCGCCAGCGGCAGCAGCACGAAGGAGGCCGCCGTGGAGGTGGTCAGCGGGTGCTGGCGCCCGATCGTGCGGGGCGAGACGCCGACCGCCACGAAGGAGACCAGCACCATCACGCCGAACGCCAGCAGCACGGCCTGCCAGGTGGAGTCCAGGCTCCGCACGCAGACCACGGTGACCAGGACCGCCGCCGCCATCTCGCTGGCCACCCGGATCAGGGTGGCCAGGTTGAGGTAGCGGATCGGGTCGGAGGCCAGCGCCAGCAGCCGGGCCGAGCCCCGCCGGCCGGCCCGGACGGCCTCCTCCGCGCGGAACCGGGAGACCCGGGAGATACCCGCCTCGGCGCAGGCCGCCAGCCAGCCGAGGACGACCAGCAGCACGGCGCCGAGGATGAAACTCGTACTCTCACCACTCACAGGGGTTCGGGCTCCGCGCTCAGTGGGTGGTGGGGGCCGGGGAGATCCCGCCCAGGCCGCGGCCGGCCCGCCAGCCGTCGAGGATGGCCTTCTGGAGGCCGAACATCTCCTCCTCCTCGTCCGGCTCCTCGTGGTCGTACCCGAGCACGTGGAGCACCCCGTGGACGGTGAGCAGCTGCAGCTCCTCGTCCATCGAGTGCTTGGACGGAGCCGCCTTGCCCTGCTGCTCGGCCACCTCGGGGCAGAGCACGATGTCGCCGAGCAGGCCCTGCGGCAGCTCCTCGCCCTCCTTGCCGGGACGCAGCTCGTCCATCGGGAAGGACATCACGTCGGTCGGGCCGGGGAGGTCCATCCACTGGATGTGCAGCTCCTCCATCGCCGCACCGTCCACCAGGATCACGGACAGTTCTGACTGCGGGTGGATCCGCATCTTGTCCAGCGCGTAGCGGGCGACGTCGAGGATGGACTCCTCGTCGGCGTCCCAACCGGACTCATTGGCGATGTCGATCGACATGACGGGCTGGTTACTCAGCTTTCGGTGCGATGGGACTGTCGGGGTGCGCGCGGTGCGGTCGTCTTGCCGGGGCGCCGCTGGCCGGGCTTGCGGGCCGACGGAGCGTTCTCCTCGGCCTCCTGCCGGGCGTCCCAGCGCTCGTAGGCGTCCACGATCCGGCCGACCAGCTTGTGGCGGACCACGTCGGTGCTGGTGAGCACGGAGAAGTGGATGTCGGGCACGTCGACCAGGATCTCCTGGACGACCTTGAGGCCGCTGCGGGTGCCGCCCGGGAGGTCGATCTGGCTGGTGTCGCCGGTGACGACCACCCGGGAGTTGAACCCGAGGCGGGTGAGGAACATCTTCATCTGCTCGGGCGAGGTGTTCTGGGCCTCGTCGAGGATGATGAAGGCGTCGTTGAGGGTCCGGCCGCGCATGTAGGCGAGCGGGGCGACCTCGATGGTGCCGGCCGCCATCAGGCGCGGGATGGAGTCCGGGTCCATCATGTCGTGCAGCGCGTCGTAGAGCGGGCGCAGGTACGGGTCGATCTTGTCGAAGAGGGTGCCGGGCAGGAAGCCCAGCCGCTCCCCCGCCTCGACCGCCGGACGGGTCAGGATGATCCGGTTGACCTCCTTGGCCTGGAGGGCCTGGACGGCCTTGGCCATCGCGAGGTAGGTCTTGCCGGTACCGGCCGGGCCGAGCCCGAAGACGATGGTGTGCTTGTCGATCGCGTCGACGTAGCGCTGCTGGTTGAGCGTCTTGGGGCGGATGGTGCGGCCCCGGTTGGACAGGATGTTCGCGGTGAACACCTGCGACGGCGCCGGGCTGTCCGGGTCGTCGACGGCGCTCCGGAGCATGGCGATGGAGCGCTCCACGGCGTCCTCCGTGAGGGGTTGGCCGGTGCGCAGCACCAGCATCATCTCGTCGAAGAGCTGCTTGACGAGGGCGACCTCGGCGCGCTCTCCGGTGGCGGTCACCTCGTTGCCGCGGACGTGGATGTCCGCGGCGGGGAAGCCTCGCTCGATCACCCTCAGCAGCGAGTCCGCGGTGCCGAGCAGGGTGACCATCGGGTGCTTCTCGGGGATGACGATCCGGGCGCTGGTACGGCCCTCGTCGGCCGGTTCGGGGCGCGGCTGTCCGTTCGTACGGGTCTGCGATGTGTCACTCATAGGTCGGCGCTGGGGCCTGCCTCATCCCAATCCGTGGTCTCGTGGTGCCGCGCGGTCCTTCCGGGGCACCAGGGTACGCCGCGAGCGTGATCGCTGCGGCGGGCGGCGGGGCCGCTCCCGACGATGCTGGGGCAGATCGCGGAGCGGCGCGAACGGTTTTCCGCCCGGGACCGGTGCCCCGCCCGGGCGCACGGCCACCGGCCCGCGGCTCCGCGCGCCCGGCCGCTCACGGCCGCCGGCGGGGCGGCACGGGCACCCGGGCGAGGTCCTCGGCGAGCACGACGGTGCCGTCGAAGTGCTTGCGGGCGTCGGCGAGGTGCTGGCCGAGGTCCGGGTAGCGCTGCGAGAAGTGGGTCAGCACCAGGGTGCCCGCGCCGGCCTCGGCGGCGACCTTGCCGGCCTGGCCGGCGGTGAGGTGGCCGTGCTCCTCGGCGAGCCGGGTGTCGGCGTCGGTGAAGGTGGACTCGATGACCAGCAGGTCGGCGCCCTCGGCGAGTTCGTGGACGCCCTCGCAGAGCCGGGTGTCCATCACGAAGGCGAACCGCTGGCCCCGGCGGAACTCGCTGACCTCGTCGAGGGTGACCCGCCGGCCGCCCGACTCGATCGCTCCCCGGTGCTGGAGCCGGCCGACGTCCGGGCCGGCGATGCCGAGCGCGGCCAGCCGCTCGGGCACCAGCCGGCGGCCGTCCGGCTCGGTGAGCCGGTAGCCGAAGGACTCGACGGGGTGCGAGAGCCGGACGGCGTCCAGCGCGAAGCGGGCGCCGGGCGCCGGCAGCGGCCCCGGCCCGTCGATCGGGCGGGGGCGCAGCACGGCGGTCTCGTGGAACGCGGTGGCGTGCCGCAGCCGCTCGAAGTAGACCTCCCCGGAGGCCGGGAAGTAGATGTCCACCGGGTGCGGGACGCGGTCCAGGTTGATCCGCTGGATCACCCCGGCGAGGCCCAGGCTGTGGTCGCCGTGGAAGTGGGTGACCGCGATCCGGGTGATCTGGGTGGCGGAGACCCCGGCGTGCAGCATCTGGCGCTGGGTGCCCTCGCCGGGGTCGAACAGCAGGCCCTCGCCGTCCCAGCGCAGCAGGTAGCCGTTGTGGTTGCGGTGCCGGGTCGGGACCTGGCTGGCCGTACCGAGGACGACGAGTTCGCGCTGTGACACGTCGTTCAGACCATGCGCTCGTTCATCGGCATGCCGCCGAGCACGTGGACGTGTGCGTGGAAGACGGTCTGGCCCGCGCCCGCGCCGGTGTTGAAGATCAGCCGGTAGTCGTCGAGGCCCTCGTCCCGGGCGACCTCGCCGGCCTCGGCGAGCAGCTCGCCGGCGATCCGCGGCTCGGCGGCGGCCAGCGCGGCGGCGTTCGGGTAGTGGGCGTGCGGGATGACCAAGACGTGGGTCGGCGCCTTCGGGGCGATGTCCCGGAAGGCGAGGACGCGCTCGGTCCTGCGCACCACGGTGGCCGGGATCTCGCCCGCCACGATCTTGCAGAACAGGCAGTCGGACTGCGGCTCGCCGGCCATCGGGGTCTCCTCGCGGTGTCGCACGGTGTCGGTCGGGGCGTACGGCCGCATGCTAGCCGAGCGGCCCGGTCGCCTGCTGGCAGTCGCGCCCGCCCCCGCGGACCCGCCGCCCGCGGGGGGCGTACGGCCCGTGGGAGGTGCCCGGTCAGTTGCCCGGGCACCTCCCACGGGCCTGCGCCCGTCCTACCCGGCGTCCTGCCCGGCGCCGTGCCCGCCCTCCTGCCCCGCGCCCCGCGGGGCGTCCGGCGCCGGGCCCTGCTCCCAGGGCAGCGGCGGCGGCGTGCTGCCCGGGGTCTCGGTCAGCGCCGCCAGGGCGATCCGGACGCCCTCGGCGAGCTGCGGGTCCTCCCCCGCGGCCCACTGGTGCGGCGCGACCGGCACCTCGACGTCCGGGTCGACGCCGTGGTTCTCCACGCCCCAGCCGTAGCCCTCCAGCCAGAACGCGTACTTCGGCTGGGTGACCAGGGTGCCGTCCACCAGGCTGTACTTGCTGTCGATGCCGATCACGCCGCCCCAGGTCCTCGTCCCGACCACCGGGCCGAGCTTCAGCGCCTGGATGGCGGCGTTGACGATGTCGCCGTCCGAGCCGGAGAACTCGTCGGCCAGCGCCACGATCGGCCCGCGCGGCGCGTCCCCGGGGTAGGGCACCGGGTTGGCGAGGTCGCGGGCGACCGTCCAGCCGACGATCCGCCGGGCCAGCTTCTCGATCACCAGCTGCGAGGTGTGGCCGCCGCGGTTCTCCCGGATGTCGACGATCACGCCCTCCCGGGCCATCTCCGACCGCAGGTCGCGGTGGATCTGGGCCCAGCCGGTGCTCTGCATGTCGGGGATGTGCAGGTAGCCGAGCCGCCCGCCGGACAGCTCCCGGACGGCGGCCCGCCGCCCGGCCACCCAGTCGTGGTAGCGCAGCGGCTCGTCGTCATCGAGCGGGACGACCACCGGGTACCGGCGGTCGGTGCCGTCCTTGCCGGCCACGGTCAGCTCGACCGGTTGTCCGGCGGTGCCGGCCAGCAGCGGGGCCGGGCCGGCGGTCGCGTCCACCGGGCGGCCGTTGACGGCCAGCACCGCGTCGCCCGGGCGGACGGCGGCGCCCGGCGCGGCCAGCGGCGAGCGGGCCCGCGGGTCCGAGGACTCGCCGGGCAGGATCCGGGCGATCCGCCAGACCTCGCCGTCCTTGACCAGGTCGGCGCCGAGCTTGCCCTGCCGGCGGGCGGCCTCGGTGTGGATGCCGTAGGGCTGCACGTAGGCGTGCGAGGTGCCCAGCTCGCCGTGCACCTCCCAGAGCAGGTCGACCAGGTCGTCGTGCGAGCCGAGCCGCTCCACCAGCGGCCGGTAGCGGTCGAGGATCTCGGCCCAGGGCACGCCGCCGAGGTCCGGGCGCCAGAAGTTGTCGCGCATCAGGCGGCCGTTCTCGTCGTACATCTGCCGCCACTCGGCGGCCGGGTCGACGGTCACCCGCAGCCGGTGCAGGTCGACGTCGATCTCGTCGTCGTCGCCCACCGCCTTGTGGTCCGCCGGGACGATCCGCAGTTCGCCCTCGTCCAGCACGGCGACCCGGGTGCCGTCGCCGCTGACCGCGAACTCGTCGAGCCCGTCGACCAGTTGCTCGACCCGACGCTTGCGCAGGTCGAACCGCTCCAGGGTGGGGCGCGGCTGCTCGTCCTCCGGCGTGGCCGCGTCGTCGCCGAGCTCGCCGGTGAGCGGGATGCGCGTCCAGAGCACGCCGTCCTTGGCGGCCGCCAGCTCGCCGAACCGGCCGCCCTCGACCGGGAAGGGGATGATCCGGTCGGCGATCCCGTCCAGGTCGACCCGGGTGGCGGGCGGGGCGTCGGCCGCCCCCTCCTCGGCGTCCGCCTTCTTGCCCTTGGGCTCGTCGTCCTCCCCGCCGGCCGGCCGCCCGGCCCGGCGCGGGCCGAACGGGGAGGGGGTGTCGGCGGCCAGGGTGACCAGGTACGGGCGGCAGCCGTTGGGGAACGACAGGTCGAAGACGTGCGAGTCGTAGACCGGGTCGAAGTTGCGCACCGAGAGGAAGGCCAGGTGGCGGCCGTCGGCGGTGAAGGCCGGCGAGGTGTCGATGAAGCGCGCCGGGGTGACCTCGCCGACCGTGCGGGTGGCCAGGTTGGCCAGCACGATCTGGCGCAGCGACCAGGCCCCGAAGCCCGGGCTCGGCCGCGACCAGGCGAGCCAGGCGGAGTCCGGACTGAACGCCAGCCCGCTGACCTCGCCGTCCGTGCTGCGGTCCAGCTCGTGCACCGTCCCGTCGGCGAGCGACACCAGGAGGACCCGGCCGTCGTGCGCGCCGACCGCCGCCTGCTTGCCGTCCGGCGAGACCGCCAGCGCGCGGACCCGGCCCAGCTGTCCGCCGGCCAGCCGGCGGCGCTCCTCGCCGAGCACGGCGGGGGCGTACTCGACGGCGTCCTCGCCGTCGGCGTCGGTCACCCAGAGCACGCCCTGCGCACCGTCCTCGCCGGGCACCACCTGGGCCCGCCGGGCCCGGACGCCGGGCGTCTCGTCCAGCACCCGGGCGGGGCCCTCCCGGTGCGGCAGCCAGTGCACGCTGCCGCGCACCACCACGGCGCCGGCCCGGCCGGTGCGGTCGGGGGCGACGCTCTCCAGCCAGTGCGCGGCCGGCACCGGGCGGGGCCGCCGGCCGGCCCGGGGGCCGGACGGCCGGACGTCCAGCCGGCGCGGCTCGGCGCCGTCGAGGTCGTCCAGCAGCCAGAGGTCACCGGCCCGGTGCCAGATCACCCGGGTGCCGTCGCTGGTCGCGCCGCGGGCGTAGAAGCCCTCCGGGGAGGTGGTGTGGCGGCGCAGGCCGCTGCCGTCGGGGAGGCTGGAGTAGAGCTCGCCGACGCCCTCGTGGTCGGCCAGGAAGGCGATCCGGGCGCCGCCGGGCGCGTCGACCCAGAGCGGCGCCTCGATGTGCCCGTCCAGCTCCTCGTGGACGCGGGCGAACCGCTCGGCGCCGATCCAGAGCTTGCCGACCCGGCCGCCGCGGTAGCGCTTCCACCGCGCGGGCTCCGCACCGGCCGCCGAGAGCAGCAGCACCCGGTCGCCGCCCGGCTCGTACGCCACGCCGCCGACCGGCCCGTACGGCAGCCGCCGCGGCTCGCCGCCGTCCAGCGGTACGGCGTGGGCCCAGGTGCGGCGCAGGGTGGCCTGTCCGGCGGAGGTGGTGGCGACCGGGCTGCCGTCGGCCGTCCAGCCCTGCAGCTGCGTCTGGTCGCTGCCCCAGTACGTCAGCCGCCGGGACGGCCCGCCGTCCACCGGCGCGACGTGCACCTCGGGCGCGCCGTCCCGGGTGGAGACGAAGGCGATGTGCCGGCCGTCCGGCGAGAAGCGCGGGCGGCGGACCGGGACGTGATCGGCCGTCAGCCGCCAGGGCCGGCCGCCGTCCAGCGGGGCGAGCCAGACGTCGTTCTCCGCGACGAAGGTGATCAGGTCACCGTGCAGGTGCGGATGGCGCAGGTAGGCGCCGGCAGGGGTGCTCGGGGATTCGCTCACAGCCGCACCCTACGCACCCGCCGGGGCGGCGCGCCTCCGGTTTCGCGCAGGCCGCCCCCTACGGGGGACGAACCGCCGGGGAACGAACCGCCGGGGGACGAACGGTCCGTGCGGCGACCGGCCCGCTCAGCCCCAGCGGCCGGTGCGGCCCAGCAGCAGGGCGCCGGCGGCCACTCCCGCGGTCGAGGTGCGCAGCACCGAGGCCCCGAGCCGGTACGGCCTGGCACCGGCCTCGGCGAAGGCGGCCAGCTCCTCCGGGGAGACCCCGCCCTCGGGGCCGACCACCAGCACGATGTCCCCGCCGCCGGGCAGCGCGGCACCGGCCAGCGGCTCGGCGCCGTCCTCGTGCAGCACCGCGGCGAGCGCGGCCCCGGCCAGGACGGGCGCCAGCTGGCGGGTGGTGGCGAGTTCGCGGACCTCGGGGAAGCGCAGCCGGCGGGACTGCTTGCCCGCCTCGCGGGCGGTGGAGCGCCACTTCGCGAGCGCCTTGGCACCGCGCTCGCCCTTCCACTGGGTGATGCAGCGGGAGGCGGCCCAGGGGATCACCACGTCCACGCCGACCTCGGTCATGGTCTCCACCGCCAGCTCGCCGCGGTCGCCCTTGGGCAGCGCCTGGACGACGACGATCCGCGGCGCCGGCTCGGCCTCCCGGCGGACCGCGGCGACCGTCACCTCGACGGCGTCCTTGCCGTGCACGGCCGTGACGGTGCCGTCGGCGCCCAGGCCGAGCCCGTCGGCCAGGGTCACCGCCTCGCCCGGCTCCAGCCGCTTCACGGCGGCGGCGTGCCGCCCCTCCGGGCCGTCCAGCCGGACCACCGCGCCGGGGGCGGCGGAGGCGAGCTGCGCGGTCTCGACGACGAACACGGGCGCGGTCATGGCGGTTCCTGGAGTGGGGGTGGGGGGACGGACGGGGGAACGACGGCGCCCGGTGACCCGCCGGGAGCGGGGCACCGGGCGCCGGTACGGTCAGCGGCCGTTGAAGGCGTCCTTCAGCCGGGAGAACAGCCCCTGCTGCCCCGGCGCGAACTGCCCGGAGGGCCGCTCCTCGCCGCGCAGCACCGCGAGCCGGCGCAGCAGGTCCTCCTGTTCGGGGTCGAGCTTGGTGGGCGTCTGCACCTCGACGTGCACTATCAAGTCGCCCCGGCCGCCGCCGCGCAGATGGGTGATGCCGCGGGCGTGCAGCGGGATCGACTGGCCGGACTGGGTGCCGGGCCGGATGTCGACCTCCTCCAGCCCGTCCAGGGTCTGCAGCGGCACCTGGGTGCCGAGCGAGGCGGCCGTCATCGGGATGGTGACCGTGCAGTGCAGGTCGTCGCCGCGGCGCTGGAAGGTCGGGTGGGTGCTCTCGGCGATCTCGACGTAGAGGTCGCCGGCCGGGCCGCCGCCGGGGCCGACCTCGCCCTCGCCGGCCAGCTGGATCCGGGTGCCGTTGTCGACACCGGCCGGGATCTTCACGGTCAGGGTGCGGCGGGCCCGCACGCGGCCGTCGCCGGCGCACTCCGGGCACGGGGTCGGCACGACGGTGCCGAAGCCCTGGCACTGCGGGCAGGGCCGGGAGGTCATGACCTGGCCCAGGAAGGACCGGGTGACCTGGGAGACCTCGCCCTTGCCGCGACACATGTCACAGGTCTGCGCGGAGGTGCCGGGGGCGGCGCCCTCGCCGCTGCACGTGGTGCAGGTGACGGCGGTGTCGACCTGGAGTTCCTTGGTGGTGCCGAACGCGGCCTCCTCCAGGGTGATCTCCAGCCGGATCATGGCGTCCTGGCCGCGCCGGGTGCGCGAGCGCGGGCCGCGCTGACCGGCGGCCGCGCCGAAGAACGCGTCCATGATGTCGGAGAAGCCGAACCCGGCCGCGCCCGCGCCGAAGCCGCCCGCGCCTCCGCCGTTGGGCGAGAGGGGATCCCCGCCGAGGTCGTAGACCTGCCGCTTCTGCGGGTCGGAGAGGACCTCGTAGGCGGCGTTGATCTCCTTGAACCGCTCCTGCGTCTTCGGGTCGGGGTTGACGTCCGGGTGCAGTTCGCGCGCCAGGCGCCGGAACGCCTTCTTGATCTCGTCCTGCCCCGCATCCCGTCGGACGCCGAGTACCGCGTAGTAGTCCGTGGCCACCAAATGCTCCGCTTGTTCCGCCTGTAGAAGTGCTTGCGACTGGTACCGGTGTCACCTGTGTGACACCGGTCGTTCCCTACGACTCGGCCAGGATCTGGCCCACGTACCGTGCCACCGCTCGCACCGCCCCCATTGTGCCCGGATAGTCCATCCGGGTCGGACCGATCACACCCAGTTTGGCCACGCTCTCGTCGCCCGAACCGTAACCGACCGAGACGACCGAGGTGGAATTGAGCCCTTCGTACGCGTTCTCCCGGCCGATCCGGACCGTCATCCCGGCGTCCGCCGTCTCACCCAGGAGGCGCAGCAGGACGACCTGCTCCTCCAGCGCCTCCAGCACCGGCTGGATGGTGAGCGGGAAGTCGTGGCCGAAGCGGGTCAGGTTGGCCGTGCCGGCCAGCATGATCCGCTCCTCGTTCTGCTCGGCGAGCGCCTCGAAGAGCGTCGCCAGGACGACGGTGACGGCCGGCCGGTCCACCGCCTCGAACATCGCCGGGAGCTCGTCCAGCAGCCCCGGCACGTCGGGCAGCCGCACGCCGACGGCCCTCGTGTTGATCTTGGCACGGAGGTCCGCGAGGACCACCTCGCCGACCTGACCCGGGCAGTCGACCATCCGCTGCTCGACCCGGCCGGTGTTGGTGATCAGGACCAGCATGACCTTGGCCGGAGCGAGTGCGACCAGCTCGATGTGGCGCACCGTGGACCGGGAGAGCGAGGGGTACTGGACCACCGCCACCTGCCGGGTGAGCTGGGCGAGCAGCCGGACCGTGCGGGCGACCACGTCGTCCAGGTCCACCGCGCCGTCCAGGAAGTGCCGGATCGCCCGCCGCTCGGGCGCGCTCATCGGCTTGACCTCGGCGAGCCGGTCGACGAAGAGGCGGTACCCCTTGTCGGTGGGGATCCGCCCGGCGCTGGTGTGCGGCTGGTGGATGAAGCCGTCCTCCTCCAGCGCGGCCATGTCGTTGCGGACGGTGGCCGGGGAGACCCCGAGGTTGTGGCGTTCGACGAGAGCCTTGGAGCCGACCGGCTCCTCGGTGCCCACGTAGTCCTGGACGATGGCGCGGAGCACGGCGAGCTTGCGTTCGTCGAGCTGGCGGACCTCACCGGCCATGGGGCACGCACCTCCCTCTTCGCACGTTGTCCGTGGTGACGTGTGTCGTTCCGGCATGGTGCGGTCCGCCGGGCGGACCGCGTCCTTTGGCACTCTGAACAGAGGAGTGCCAGAACCGTACCTGCCAGTGTAAGGCCCGGGTCCGACGGCAGGAACGGCACCGCCGGGGTGATCCTGCCCGCATCGCGCGGCGCGCGGGTGATGCCGCGGGACCGGCCGGGTGGCAGCATCGATAGCGAACGGCGAACGGAGGACCAGCGATGTCGACCTCGGGCCAGCCCACCCGCTTCGCCCCGGACCGCGGCCTGACCGGCCGGATGGTCGGGACCATGTTCGTGATCGGGCTCCTGTACGTGGGTTTCACCGGCCTGCTGATCGCGCTGCTGCGCGGCGCCTGGCCACTGATCGTGCTGATCTCCGGCGGGCTGTTCGTGGCCCAGTTCTGGTTCAGCGACAAGATCACCGAACGGGCGATGGGCGCCCACCGGGTGACCCCGGAGCAGTACCCCCAGCTGCACGGCACCGTCGACCGGCTCTGCGCCCTCGCCGACATGCCCAAACCCCGGGTGGCGGTCGCCGACAACGACATGCCGAACGCCTTCGCGACCGGCCGCAACCCGCAGAACGCGGTGGTCTGCGTCACCACCGGGCTGCTGCGGCGGCTGGAACCGGAGGAACTGGAGGGCGTCCTGGCGCACGAGCTGTCGCACGTCGCCCACCGGGACGTCGCGGTGATGACCATCGCCGGCTTCCTCGGCGTACTGGCCGGGGCGATGACCCGGATCGCGATGTACGGCGGCTTCATGGGCGGCGGCCGCAACAGCAACGACTCCAACGCCGCGATCGCCGCGCTGGTCATCCCGCTGGTGTCGGTGGTGGTGTACGCGATCAGCTTCCTGCTGACCCGGCTGCTCTCCCGCTACCGGGAGCTGGCCGCCGACCGGGCCGCCGCCCAGCTCACCGGCCGGCCCAGCGCACTGGCCTCGGCGCTCACCAAGGTGACCGGCCAGATCGCCGCGATCCCGACCAAGGACCTGCGCCAGGCCCAGCCGTACAACGCCTTCTACTTCGCCCCCGCGCTGAGCGCCCGGGAGGCCGCCTCGCAGCTGTTCTCCACCCACCCCTCGCTGGAGAAGCGGCTGGAGCAGCTGGCGAAGATCTCCACCCAGCTCGGCCGCTGAGCCGACGACACGCCCCGGAGGGGACCGCCGTGGGAATCCTGGACGCACTGTTCGGCCGCACCAAGCCCGTCCGGCCCGACCTCGACCAGCTGTTCGGCGTGCCCTCGGCCGCGCTGACCCTGGAGGCGGCGGCCGGCTTCCGGCCGACCGGCGTCGGGTCGGTCTGCTTCTCCTCGGTCGAGGGCGGCGCCTTCGTCGAGGTCGAGCGGCAGGTCCGGGCCCTGCTGGACGCCGACACCGAGCGCGGCGGCGTCCCGGTGGAGGCCTCCAAGGACGCCTACGGCTACTCCTGGCTGCTCGCCCGGCACACCCCCGAGGAGCTGCCGGAGCTGGTCAACGACCTGCACGCGGTCAACAGCGAGCTGGAGGGGAACGGCTTCGGCCCGCAGCTGCTCTGCTCGCTGGTGGCCTTCCGCGGCGCCGAGGGGCAGCCGCTGGCGCTGGTCTACCTGTACAAGCGCGGCACCTTCTACCCGTTCGCGCCGGTGCCGGGCGGCGGGGAGAAGCGCGACAGCCCGCTGGAACTGCAGGTCAACGCCATGCTGGGGAACGACCTGCGGCTGGAGAAGGACCTCACCCGCTGGTTCCCGGTCTGGGGCGCGCCGGGCCTGTGACGCCCCGTCGGGCCTGCCTATAGTCACCTGCATGCGCAGCCGCCAGTACGGACCCGACCTCACCCCGCCGTGGAAGCGGCAGCAGCCCGCCCCCGAGGTGCCCGCCGACCGGGACCTCGTGGTCGAGGAGGCCGCGACCGGCTTCTGCGGCGCGGTGGTGCGCTGCGAGAAGACCGCCGAGGGGTTCACCGTCACCCTGGAGGACCGGTTCGGCAAGCGGCGGGTGTTCCCGCTGGTGCCGCGCGGCTTCCTGCTGGAGGGCCGGACCGTCACCCTGGTCCGCCCCGCCGCCGCGGCGCCGGCTCCCCCGCGCGCGCCGGGCCGGACGGCCTCCGGCTCGGTCGCCGTCCCCGGAGCGCGGGCCCGGGTGGCCCGGGAGTCGCGGATCTACGTCGAGGGGCGGCACGACGCCGAACTGGTCGAGCGGGTCTGGGGGGACGACCTGCGGATCGAGGGCGTCGTCGTCGAGTACCTGGAGGGCATCGACGACCTGCCCGCGATCGTCGCCGACTTCGCCCCCGGCCCCGGCCGCCGGCTCGGCGTCCTGGTCGACCACCTGCTCCCCGGCACCAAGGAGCACCGGATCGCCGCCCGGGTCACCGGCGACGCCGTGCTGGTCGTCGGCCACCCGTACATCGACGTCTGGCAGGCCGTGAAGCCCTCCTCCGTCGGCATCCCCGGCTGGCCGGACGTCCCCTACGGCGAGGACTGGAAGGGGGGCGTCTGCCGCCGCCTCGGCTGGCCGGCCGACACCCCCGCCGCGTGGAAGCGGATCCTCGCCTCGGTCGACTCCTTCAAGGACCTGGAGCCCGCCCTCCTGGCGAAGGTCGAGGAACTGATCGACTTCGTCACCCTGGAGGACTGACCGGTCAGCCGTGGGCCCGCGACCGCGAGCCGGCGGCTGACACCGCGGCGACGACCCTCAGTCCACCAGGTCGCGGACCACGGCGTCGGCCAGGAGGCGGCCCTGGAGGGTCAGGGTGGCCCGGCCGCGCTCATGGGTGGTGCGGTCGAGCAGGCCGTCGGCGAGGTGCCGGTCGGCGGCCGCGCGGCCGGTCGCCGTGAGCAGGTCCAGCGGGATGCCCTCGGCGAGGCGCAGTTCGAGCAGGATGCGCTCGACCCGGCGGTCCTCGTCGGTGAGCCGCTCGCGGCCCTGGGCCGGGGTGCGGCGCTCGGCGAGGGCGCGGGCGTAGCCGGCCGGGTGCTTGGCGTTCCACCAGCGGACGCCGCCGACGTGGCTGTGCGCGCCGGGGCCGGCGCCCCACCAGTCGCCGCCGGTCCAGTAGAGCTCGTTGTGGCGGCAGCGGCCCTGCGGGGTGGTGGCCCAGTTGGAGACCTCGTACCAGGAGTAGCCGGCGGCGGCGAGCGCCTGCTCGGCGATCAGGTAGCGGTCGGCGTGCACGTCGTCGTCGATCATCGGCAGCTCGCCGCGCTTGACCCGGGCGGCCAGCTTGGTGCCGTCCTCGACGATCAGCGAGTAGGCCGAGACGTGGTCCGGCCCGGCGCCGATCGCGGCGTCCAGGGAGGCCCGCCAGTCGTCGTCGGACTCGCCGGGGGTGCCGTAGATGAGGTCCAGGTTGACGTGCTCGAAGCCGGCCGCGCGGGCCTCGGCCACGCAGGCCTCCGGGCGGCCCGGGGTGTGGTGGCGGTCGAGCAGCCGCAGGACGTGCGGCCGGGCGCTCTGCATGCCGAAGGAGACCCGGTTGTAGCCGCCCTCGCGCAGTTCGGCGAGGTAGGCCGGGTCGACCGACTCGGGGTTGGCCTCGGTGGTCACCTCGGCGTCGTCGGCGAGCCCGAACTCCGCCCGGATCGCCGCCAGCATCTTCACCAGGTCCCGGGCGGGCAGCAGGGTGGGCGTGCCGCCGCCGAGGAAGACGGTCCGCACGGGCAGGTCGGTGTCGCCGAGGACCTCGCGGGCCAGTCGGATCTCGGCGACCACGTTGTCGGCGTAGGTCTCCTGGGAGGCGACGGCGCCGGAGGAGCGCAGCTCGGTGGCGGTGTAGGTGTTGAAGTCGCAGTAGCCGCAGCGGCTCGCGCAGTACGGCACGTGCAGGTAGAAGCCGAACGGCCGCGACCCGAGCCCGGCGAGGGCGTGCGCGGGCAGGGAACCGTCGGACGGCACGGGTTCGCCGTCGGGGAGTGCGGAGGGCATGACCCCATTGTCCCGTACGGCCCCGGTGATCATCGAGGCCGTGCGGGACGACGGACGGATCAGGCCTCGTTCGCGCCCGCGTACATCTCGGTGACGGCGTCCGCGTACGTCCGCTCGACCACCGGGCGCTTGATCTTCAGGCTCGGCGTGAGCTCGCCGTGCTCGATGTCCAGGTCGCGCGGGAGGAGGGTGAACTTCTTGATCGTCTGCCAGCGCTGGAGGTCGCCGTTGAGGCGCTGCACGAAGCCGTCGACCAGCTGGTGCACCTTCGGGTCGCCGACCACCTCGGCGTAGGACTTGCCGGCCAGGCCGTGCTCGGCCGCCCACGGCATGATCACCGACTCGTCCAGGCCGATCAGCGCGGTGCAGTAGTTGCGGCCGTTGCCGATCACCAGGATGTTGCTGACGAACGGGCAGACCGCCTTGAACTTGCCCTCCACCTCGCTCGGCGCGACGTACTTGCCGCCGGAGGTCTTGAACATGTCCTTCTTGCGGTCGGTGATCCGCAGGAAGCCGTCCTGGCCGATCTCGCCGATGTCCTCGGTGTGGAACCAGCCGTCCGGCTCCAGCACCTCGGCGGTCTTCTCCGGCAGGTTGTGGTAGCCGCGCATGACGCCGGGGCCGCGCAGCAGGATCTCGCCGTCCTCGGCGATCCGGACCTCGCTGCCGGGCAGCACGGTGCCGATGGTGCCGACCCGGAGGTCCTCGGCGGGGTTGACGCAGATCCCGGCCGAGCTCTCGGTCAGGCCGTAGCCCTCCAGGACGGGCACGCCGACGCCGGCGAAGAAGTAGCCGATCTCGGGTGCCAGCGCGGCACTGCCGGAGACCGAGCCGCGCATCCGCCCGCCGAACGCGGCCCGGATCTTGGCGTACACCAGCTTGTCGGCCAGCGCGTGCCGCACCCGCAGCCCCAGCGGGGCGCTGTCGTGCCCGGTGGCGATCCGGTTGGCCTGGGTGACCCGGGCGTAGTCGCGGGCGGTCTTCGCCGCCCACATGAAGATCTTGTACTTGGCGCCGCCCTCGGCCCGGGCCTTGCCGGCGATGCCGTTGTAGACCTTCTCGAAGATGCGCGGCGCCGAGGCCATCATGGTCGGGCGGATCACCGGCAGGTTGTGGATGATCCGGTCCACCCGGCCGTCCAGCGCCATCACGTGACCGGTGGCGATCTGGCCGCAGATCAGGCTCTTGCCGAACACGTGCGACAGCGGCAGCCACATGAACTGCACGTCGTCCGCGCGCAGCAGCCCGCTCTCCTCCTGCGCCCGCCCCTGGTACGCCCAGCAGTCGTGGACCAGCCGCACGCCCTTGGGGCGGCCGGTGGTGCCGGAGGTGTAGATCAGGGTGGCCAGCTGCTCCTTGTCGAGCGCGTCGACGGCCTGCCGCACGGCGTCCGGGTGCTGCTCCAGGTACTCGGCGCCGAGCTGCTCCAGCTCGGCCAGGGTGAGCACGTTCAGCCCGGGCGCCCCGGCGACCGGGCCGGTGCCGTCGAAGAGGACGGCGGTGCGCAGCTCGGGCAGCTGGCCGAGCTCGCCGACGACCTTGGCGAGCTGCTTCTCGTTCTCGACGAAGATCGCCCTGGAGCCCGAGTCGGAGAGGATGTAGGCCGTCTCGTCGGCGTTGGTGCTCGGGTAGACGGCCGTGGTGGCCGCCCCCGCGCACATGTTGCCGAGGTCGGCGATGACCCACTCCAGCCGGGTGGAGGACATCAGCGCGACCCGGTCCTCCGGGCTGATGCCCAGCGACAGCAGGCCGGCGGCCACCGCGTACACCCGGGTGGCGGTCTGCGCCCAGGTCAGCGAACGCCACTGCTCGGCGCCGGGGGCGCCGTCCGCCGCGTGCTCGTCCACCGGGACGGGGAAGCGGTAGGCCTCACCCGCCGGCGTGGCGGCGACCCGCTCCAGGAACAGGTGGGCGACGGAGGCGGGCCGCCCGGCGACGATGTCGGCACGGCCGGAGTCGATCAGGGACTGCGCGGAACTCAACGAGGACCTCCGGGGGCGGGTGGCCGTCTGAGGGATGTCGCGGCGCCCGTGGGGGCGGTCGCCGGGCCCCCGGGCAATCGATCCGATACCGGTGAGTAACAAGGGGGCAATCAGCAGCCTAGGGGGAAACCGGTCATTCCGTAAGAGGGTGAGGACAGCTGGCACACTGTCGAGCCGCCGGTGCACGGCGCAACCGGGCCCGCCGGTGCGTTCAGCAAAGGACTGGACAAACCTCGGGGCGCGGGGCCGGAATCAACTGTGCGAGTCCACAGAAGCATGAGAATTGGGATGCGAACCCCACTGCCGAAGACAAGAGTGTGCCAGTGCTGATCAGACTGCTGAGGGCGTACCTGCGCCCGTACTCCCGACCGATCTCCCTGCTGGTGCTCCTCCAGCTGGTGTCCACGCTCGCCCTGCTCTACCTGCCGACGCTGAACGCCGACATCATCGACCAGGGCGTGGTCAAGGGCGACACCGGTTACATCCTGCGCATCGGCGGTGTGATGATCGCCGTCACCGTCGCCCAGGCGCTCTGCTCGATCGGTGCCGTCTTCTACGGCGCGCGCACCGCCATGGCGTTCGGCCGGGACGTCCGGGCCGCCGTCTTCGACCGGGTGCAGACCTTCTCCGCCCGCGAGGTCGGCTCCTTCGGCGCCCCCTCCCTGATCACCCGGACGACCAACGACGTCCAGCAGGTCCAGATGCTGGCCCTGATGACCTTCACCCTGATGGTCGCCGCGCCGATCATGTGCGTCGGCGGCATCGTCATGGCCCTCAACCAGGACGTGCCGCTCTCCGCGCTGCTGCTGGCCGTCGTCCCCCTGCTGGGCGTCGTGGTCGCCCTGCTCGTCCGCGCGCTGCGCCCGAAGTTCCGCAGCATGCAGAAGAAGATCGACACGGTGAACCGGGTCCTGCGCGAGCAGATCACCGGCATCCGGGTCATCCGCGCCTTCGTCAAGGACGACCACGAGCAGGCCCGGTTCGCCGGCGCCAACCGGGACCTGACCGGGGTCGCCCTCCAGGTCGGCCAGCTGATGTCGTTCATGTTCCCGGCCGTGATGCTGGTGGTGAACGCCTCCAGCGTCGCCGTGCTCTGGTTCGGCGCCATGCGCATCGACAGCGGCGGCATGGAGATCGGCGGACTGACCGCCTTCCTCTCCTACCTGATGCAGATCCTGATGAGCGTCATGATGGCCACCTTCATGTTCATGATGGTGCCGCGCGCCGAGGTCTGCGCCGAGCGCATCCAGGAGGTCCTGGACACCAGCTCCAGCGTCGTCCCGCCGGCCACCCCCGTCACCGAACTCCTGGCCCGGGGCAAGCTCGAACTGCGCGCCGTCGAGTTCCGCTACCCCGGCGCCGAGGCCTCCGTCCTGCGCGGCGTCGACATCACCGCCCGCCCCGGCGAGACCACCGCCGTCATCGGCTCCACCGGCAGCGGCAAGTCCACCCTGCTCGGCCTCGTCCCCCGGCTCTTCGACGCCACCGCCGGACAGGTCCTGCTGGACGGCGTGGACGTCCGCGAACTCGCCCCCGAGACGATCGCCGAGACCGTCGGCCTCGTCCCGCAGAAGCCCTACCTGTTCACCGGCACCGTCGCCAGCAACCTGCGCTACGGCCGGCCCGACGCCACCGACGAGGAGCTCTGGCACGCCCTGGAGGTCGCCCAGGCCAAGGAGTTCGTCGAGCGCTTCCCCGAGGGCCTCGACGCGCCCATCGCCCAGGGCGGCAGCAACGTCTCCGGCGGCCAGCGCCAGCGCCTGGCGATCGCCCGCGCGCTCGTCCGCAAACCCGGCGTCTACCTGTTCGACGACTCGTTCTCGGCGCTCGACTACGCCACCGACGCCAGGCTGCGCAGGGCCCTCTCCCGGGAGACCGCCGACGCCACCGTGCTGATCGTCGCCCAGCGCGTCTCCACCATCCGCGACGCCGACCGGATCGTCGTCCTGGACGAGGGCGCGGTCGTCGGCAGCGGCACCCACGGCGAACTGATGGCCGACAACCCGACGTACCGGGAGATCGTGCTCTCCCAGCTCACCGAGCAGGAGGCGGCGTGACCACCCCGCAGAAGAAGGCGCCCATGACGAAGGGCCCCGGCTCCGGCGAGGTGCCCAGCGACTCGCAGGCCGCCGCCGCCCGCCGCGGCCCGGCCGGCCCCGGCCGGTTCATGGGCGGCCAGGGCTCCGAGAAGTCGATGGACTTCAAGGGCTCGGGCAAGCGGCTGCTCGCCCTGCTCCGCCCCGAACGCGCCCTGCTCAGCGGCGTGCTGGCCCTCGGCGTGCTCAGCATCGGCTGCGCCGTGACCGGGCCCAAGGTGCTCGGCAGGGCCACCGACCTGATCTTCGCCGGCGTGGTCGGCCAGCAGTTCCCGGCCGGCATCTCCAAGGCGCAGGCCGTCGCGGACGTGCGGGCGCACGACGGCGGCGCCGCCGACCTGCTCTCCGCGGTCGACTTCACCCCCGGCCAGCACATGGACTTCGGCGCGATCGGCACCGTGCTGCTCTGGGTGCTGGCGATCTACGTCGCCTCCGCCGCCTTCGGCATCGTCCAGGGCCGGCTCGCCACCAAGGCGATCCAGCGGGCCAGCTACCGGCTGCGCCAGGACGTCGAGTCCAAGCTCGCCCGGCTGCCGCTCAGCTACTTCGACAAGCAGCCCCGCGGCGAGGTGCTCAGCCGGGTCACCAACGACATCGACAACATCGGCCAGTCCATGCAGCAGACCATGGGCCAGGTGGTGAACTCACTGCTCACCGTGGTCGGTGTGCTCGCCATGATGTTCTGGATCTCCCCGCTGCTCGCCCTGATCGCCCTGATCTCCGTCCCGCTGTCGGTCGTGGTGGCGACCAGGGTCGGCAAGCGGGCGCAGCCGCAGTTCGTCCAGCAGTGGAAGTCCACCGGGCAGCTGAACGCGCACATCGAGGAGATGTACACCGGCCACGCCCTGGTGAAGGTCTTCGGCCGGCAGAAGGAGTCCGCCGAGACCTTCCGGGAGCACAACGAGGCGCTGTACACGGCCAGCTTCCGGGCCCAGTTCATCTCCGGCATCATCCAGCCCGCGATGATGCTGATCGGCAACCTGCAGTACGTGCTGGTGGCCGTCGTCGGCGGCCTGCGGGTCGCCAGCGGCGCGCTGTCGATCGGCGACGTGCAGGCGTTCATCCAGTACTCGCGGCAGTTCAGCCAGCCGCTCACCCAGGTCGCCAGCATGGCCAACCTGGTGCAGTCCGGCGTCGCCTCCGCCGAGCGCGTCTTCGAGCTGCTGGACGCGCCCGAGCAGACCCCTGAGCCGGCCATGCCGGAACGCCCCGACGCGATCCGCGGCCGGGTCGCCTTCCAGGACGTCTCCTTCCGCTACGACCCCGACAAGCCGCTCATCGACGACCTCTCGCTGAAGGTCGAACCGGGCCAGACCGTCGCCATCGTCGGCCCGACCGGCGCCGGCAAGACCACCCTGGTCAACCTGCTGATGCGGTTCTACGAGGTCAGCGGCGGGCGGATCACCCTGGACGGGGTCGACATCGCGGCGATGTCCCGCGAGGACCTCCGCTCCGGCATCGGCATGGTCCTCCAGGACACCTGGCTGTTCGGCGGCACCATCGCCGAGAACATCGCCTACGGCGCCCAGGGCGCCACCCACGAGCAGGTCGTCGAGGCGGCCAGGGCCGCCCACGTGGACCGCTTCGTCCGGACCCTGCCGAACGGCTACGACACCGTCATCGACGACGAGGGCACCGGCGTCAGCACCGGCGAGAAGCAGCTGATCACCATCGCCCGGGCGTTCCTGGCGCAGCCGTCGATCCTGGTCCTGGACGAGGCGACCAGCTCGGTCGACACCCGGACCGAGGTGCTGATCCAGCGCGCCATGGCCCGGCTGCGCACCGGCCGCACCAGCTTCGTGATCGCCCACCGGCTCTCCACCATCCGGGACGCCGACGTGATCCTGGTGATGGAGAGCGGCTCGATCGTCGAACAGGGCACGCACGACGAGCTGATCGCCGCCGAGGGCGCGTACGCCCGCCTGTACCAGGCGCAGTTCGCCGAGGCCGTCGCCGAGGTGGACTGACCGGCGGGACGCACCGGAGGGGGAGGTCGGGGTCACCCGGCCTCCCCCTCCGGCGTTCCGCCCACGGGGAGGCCGGGGGGCAGCGTGGCCCCGTCCGACGGGCGCCCCCTCGAACGCTCCGGCCGCCGCCCCGGGCCGCTACGGTGGGCCTGTGAGTGACGACCGGTCGGCCGCTGCCGCCGCACAACCCGACGCCTTCGAGGCCCACCGGCGCTACCTGGGCTCGGTCGCCTACCGGCTGCTCGGCTCGTTCAGCGACGCCGAGGACGTGCTGCAGGAGGCCTGGCTGCGCTGGCGCGGCACCGACCGGTCCGCCGTCGCCGACCCGCGCGCCTTCCTGACCACCGTCGTCACCCGGCTCTGCTACGACCAGCTGGGCTCCGCCCGGGCCCGCCGGGAGGCCTACTTCGGCGAATGGCTGCCCGAACCGGCCGTCTCCTACCAGGACTCCCCCGCCTCCCCGGCCGAGCTCGCCGAACTCGGCGAGTCCGTCTCGCTCGCGGTGCTCGCCGTCCTGGAGCAGCTCACCCCGGCCGAACGCGCCGCCTTCGTGCTGCACGACGTGTTCGCGGTCGGCTTCGACGAGATCGCCGCCTCCCTCGACCGCTCCCCCGACGCCGCCCGCCAGCTCGCCTCCCGGGCCCGGCGCCGGGTCAAGGACGGCGGGCGCCGTGCCACCGCCGACCCGGCCGAGCACCGGCAGGCCGTGGCCGCCTTCGCGGCGGCCAGTACCCACGGCGACATCGAGGGCCTGCTGGCCGTGCTCGACCCGGACGTGGTCTGGCACTCCGACGGCGGCGGCGTCGTCAGCGCCGGCGCCCGCCCGGTCCTCGGCGCGGACAAGGTCTCCCGCCTGGTGGCCGGCCTGGTCGCGAAGTGGTTCCTGCCGGGCATGAGCCTGGTGCCCGCCCTGGTCAACGACGAGCCTGGGCTGCTCGTCCAGGACGCGGACGGCCGGCCCGGCGGCGTGCTGGCGTTCACCGTCGCCGACGGCCGGATCACCGAGGCCTTCGTGGTGGTCAACCCCGAGAAGCTGACCCGGGTGGCCGACGCCGCCGGCACGCCGACGGACCTGTGACCCGGCTCACCGTCACACCCTGACCGGCCGCGTCGTCCCCTTCCCGAACGGACACCGAGAACGTGTCGACAGAACGCTCCGCGGGGGCGTTTCGGAGGAGGCGGACGACATGACCGAGAAGCAGATCGTCGTACTGGGGGCCGGCTACGCGGGGCTGACCGCGGCGACCCGGGCGGGCCGGCACCACCGGGTGACCCTGATCGCCCCGGAAACCCGCTTCCTGCACCGCGTCCGCCAGCACGAGACCGCCGCCGGCCTCCCCGAGCACCGGCCCGCCCTGGCCGAGGTGGTCCGCGGCCGCGGCGTGCGGCACGTCCCGGCCCGGGCCACCGGCCTGGACCTCGCCGCCCGCAAGGTCTTCCTGGACACCGGTGAGGCCCTCCCCTACGACACCCTGGTCTACGCCCTCGGCAGCCGCACCGCCTGGCACGCCGTCCCCGGCGCCGCCGAGCACGCCTACTCCGCCGAGCGGGCCGCCGAACTGGGCGAGCGGCTGCGCACCGCCGGGCGGCCCGGCACCGTCGCCGTGGTCGGCGGCGGCGCCACCGGCATCGAACTGGCCACCGAGATCGCCGAGGCCCACCCCGCCTGGCGGGTGCGGATCGTCGCCGCCGGACAGGTCGGCGGCTGGTTCTCGGCCCGTGGCCGGGCCCACGTCCGCACCGTCATGGCCCGGCTCGGGATCGAGGTGCACGAGCGGCACACCGTCACCGGGGTCGACGCCGGGGGCCTCGACACCACCGGTGGCCGGATCGATGCCGACCTGGTCGCGTGGGCCGCCGCCATGGAGCCGCACCCGCTGGCGGCCGAGGCGGGCCTGACCGTCGACCCGGCCGGCCGGGCGGTGGTGGACGGCCACCTGCGCTCCGTCTCGCACCCGGAGGTCCACGTCATCGGCGACGCCGCCGCGGTGACCGTCCCCGGCACCGGCACCCTGCGGATGGGCTGCGCCACCGCCCAGCCGATGGGCCGCTACCTCGGCAAGCTGCTCACCGGGCGCACCGACAAACCCTTCGCGTTCCGCTACGCCGTGCAGTGCCTGAGCCTCGGCCGCCGGGACGGCCTGGTCCAGCTGATCCACGGCGACGACTCGATGCGGCCCTCGGTGCTGACCGGCCGGGCCGGGCGGCTGACCAAGGCCGCCATCGTCAACGGCGTGGTCTGGGCGCTGCGTTGAGAGCCTGAGCCGGGCCGCCGCACCGTCCGGCCGCCGTGCGGACAGGCCGGCCATGCGGGCAGGCCGACCATGCGGACAGGCCGACCATGCGGACAGGCCGACGGGCCCGGGGCGAGACGCCCCGGGCCCGTCGGGCACCGCTGCGGCCGGCCCCGTCGGGCCGGCCGGAAACACCCGGCTCGCGCCGGCTACTTCTTCTCCTTCGGCGCCTCGGCGTCGGTGGACAGCGCGGCGATGAAGGCCTCCTGCGGGACCTCCACGCGGCCGACCATCTTCATCCGCTTCTTGCCTTCCTTCTGCTTCTCCAGCAGCTTGCGCTTGCGCGAGATGTCACCGCCGTAGCACTTGGCGAGAACGTCCTTGCGGATCGCGCGGACCGTCTCACGGGCGATCACCCGGGAGCCGATCGCGGCCTGGATCGGCACCTCGAACTGCTGGCGCGGGATCAGCTTCTGCAGCTTGCCGGCCATCATCACGCCGTAGTTGTAGGCCTTGTCCTTGTGCACGATCGCGGAGAACGCGTCCACCGCGTCGCCGTGCAGCAGGATGTCGACCTTGACCAGCTGGGCGCTCTGCTCGCCGATGGGCTCGTAGTCGAAGGAGCCGTAGCCGCGGGTCTTGGACTTCAACTGGTCGAAGAAGTCGAAGACGATCTCGGCGAGCGGCAGGGTGTAGCGCAGCTCGACGCGGTCCTCGGAGAGGTAGTCCATGCCCTGGAGGTTGCCGCGACGGGCCTGGCAGAGCTCCATGATGGCGCCGACGAACTCGTTCGGCGCCAGGATGGTGCCGCGCACGACCGGCTCGTAGACCTCGGCGAGCTTCCCGGTCGGGAACTCGCTGGGGTTGGTGACGGTGTGCTCGGTGCCGTCCTCCATCACGACGCGGTAGACCACGTTCGGGGCGGTGGAGATCAGGTCGAGGTTGAACTCGCGCTCCAGGCGCTCCCGGATGATCTCCAGGTGCAGCAGGCCGAGGAAGCCGCAGCGGTAGCCGAAGCCGAGGGCGACCGAGGTCTCCGGCTCGTAGACCAGCGCGGCGTCGTTCAGGCGCAGCTTGTCGAGGGCGTCGCGCAGCAGCGGGTAGTCCGAGCCGTCCAGCGGGTACAGGCCGGAGAAGACCATCGGACGCGGGTCCTTGTAGCCGCCCAGCGCCTCGGTCGCACCCTTGTGCATCGAGGTGATGGTGTCACCGACCTTGGACTGCCGGACGTCCTTCACCCCGGTGATGATGTAGCCGACCTCGCCGACGCCCAGGCCGTCGGCGACCTTCGGCTCCGGCGAGATGACGCCGATCTCCAGCAGCTCGTGGGTCGCGCCGGTGGACATCATGGCGATGCGCTCGCGCTTGGTGAGCTGGCCGTCGACGACCCGGACGTAGGTGACCACGCCGCGGTAGGAGTCGTAGACCGAGTCGAAGATCATCGCGCGGGCCGGGGCGTCCTTGACGCCGACCGGGGCCGGGATCTTGTCGACCAGGTGGTCGAGCAGCTCCTCGACGCCGAGACCGGTCTTGGCGCTGACCTTGAGCACGTCGTCCGGGTCGCAGCCGATGATGTGCGCGATCTCGGCGGCGTACTTCTCCGGCTGGGCGGCGGGCAGGTCGATCTTGTTGAGCACCGGGACGATCGTGAGGTCGTTCTCCAGCGCCAGGTACAGGTTGGCGAGGGTCTGCGCCTCGATGCCCTGGGCGGCGTCCACCACGAGGACGGTGCCCTCGCAGGCGGCGAGGGAGCGGGACACCTCGTACGTGAAGTCCACGTGGCCCGGGGTGTCGATCATGTTGAGGATGTGCGTCGAGCCGGCGTTCGGCCCCGTCTTCGGCGCCCATGGGAGGCGGACGGCCTGCGACTTGATGGTGATGCCGCGCTCACGCTCGATGTCCATGCGGTCGAGGTACTGGGCGCGCATCTGCCGCGGGTCGACCACACCGGTGATCTGGAGCATCCGGTCTGCGAGCGTCGACTTGCCGTGGTCGATGTGGGCGATGATGCAGAAGTTGCGGATCAGCGCCGGGTCGGTACGGCTGGGCTCTGGCACATTGCTGGGGGTCGCGGGCACCTTGGTCCGATTCTCCGTTGGTCCGGGGGCCGGGGGCGTCCGGGTCATCGCTGACCGGTTTCCCGGGGACCGGACAGTCGTCCGATCGAAATAGTTCTTCCCATCCTCCCACGACCGCGACGTCCGCCGCCGTTCGGTTCCACCGGGGCCGCGCCGGGGGTGCTCCGGGGGTCGGTGCGCGGGTCCGTCCGGGAGTCCGTCCGGGGCTAGTCCGCGGGCCCGTTCAAGTGCCGCCGCGGGGCCCTTGAACGGCCGCCCCTTCCCGCGGCCCGACCGGTCGGGGCAGGATGGTCGTCCATGATCCTGGAAAGCGCCCTCCTCGACGTCGTCCCCGGCCAGGAGGACGCGTTCCTCGCCGCCTTCGCGGAGGCGAAGCCGCTGATCGCGGTCCAGTCCGGCTTCCGCTCCCTCGCGCTGCGCCGCTGCCTCGACGAGGGCCGCGGCGCCAGGTTCCTGCTCCAGGTGGAATGGGAGACGCTGGAGGACCACACGGAGGGGTTCCGCCGTTCCGCCGAGTACCAGCGGTGGCGCGAGCTGCTGCACCGCTTCTACCGGCCGTTTCCCGAGGTCGAGCACTACGGCGAGCCGGTGCTCCGGGCCTGATCCGGATCCGGCCGGTTTGGGTCGGGCGGTGCCCCCCTGGTAGCGTGGGGCGCTGCACCTGGCCCAGGCATGCCCTCTCAGCAGTCCGGCGGCCGCGCGGTGCAACTCTCCCCCAGCCTTCGGCCGGGGGGACCCCAGAACCGTTTACTGACAAGACTGAGGCTCCTTCGTGGCGAACATCAAGTCCCAGATCAAGCGCAACAAGACCAACGAGAAGGCGCGCCTGCGCAACAAGGCCGTCAAGTCCTCGCTGAAGACCGCCCTGCGCAAGGCCCGTGAGGCCGCTGCCGCCGGCGAGACCGAGAAGGCCACCGTGCTGGCCCGCGCCGCCTCCAAGGCGCTGGACAAGGCCGTCAGCAAGGGCGTCATCCACGCCAACCAGGCCGCCAACAAGAAGTCGGCCATCACCAAGCGCGTCAACGCCGTCCAGGCCTGACTCCGCCGGGGCCCACGGCCCCGACCGCCCCAGGACGGACCGGCCCTCTACCCGGTCCCCTGAGGCACGAGCTCAAGACTCGCACCGCACGCGGCCTGCGTTCGCCACGCGGGTGCGGTGCACGAAGATCCACCGGAAGTGCCCGTTGGTAGGCGCTTCCCCGACTGCCCGCCCGGTCCCCACCGGGCGGGCAGTCGTCGTTTCGGGCCGGGGCTTCCGCCGCGGACGTTCTCGCGCCGATCCCCGTCGCCCGGCGGACCGGCTGCGGGTCCTGCGGCTGCGGCTGCGGCTTCTGTCGCTGCGGCTTCTGTCGCGTTCTGTGGTCCGGCCGCTATGGTCGGTGACGGCGGCTCGGGGGGCCGCGCTCACGGAAACCGGGCGGGCGGCGGTCGCGTCCCCTTCCCGGGGGGCCACCGCGTTCCGGGTCACCGTTTCGGGGCACCGTTTCGGGCCATCGTTGCGAGTCACGGTTCCGGGGCGGCACCTTCGTGGCAGGCATCTTCGTCGACGCTCAGGGGGGGCACCTATGACGACGCCACCACCGCCGCCACCACCACCGGCCCAGGGCGGACCGGGGTTCGGCGGCTTCCCGCAGCAGCCACCGCCGCCCGGGACGGCCCCGGGCTTCGGACCTCCGCCCGGCCTTCCCGCGTCGCCCGGACTTCCCGCCTCCCCTGGACTTCCCGCCGCTCCGGGGCCGGCCCCCTCACCCGGTACGGCCCCCGCCGGGGAGCCCGGGCCGCGCGAGGGGACGGTCAGGAGGGGCGGAAACCTGCGCCGCAACGCCGTCTGGGCGTTCGTCGGCGCCGTCCTGGCCTCGGCCGCCTGGTCCGGCGCCGTGGCCCTGGTACCGCGGATCGTCGACAGCGGCTCCCCGGCGCAGAGCCTCCACGGCTACCACGCGGTCGACAGGCTCTGCGGGTCGGGCACGCTCACCGCGTTCAAGAAGCAGTACCGCATGGTCGACGACTACCCGCTGCAGCACACCGGCCGGTCCGACTCCATGGACATCATGCGGTGCTACGCCCTGGTCAAACGGGCGGTCAGCGGGAGCGACGTCGCCGACTACGCCACCCTCGACATCCGCGCCGAACTGCACCGGGCGGTCGACTCCGCGCCCGAATTCGCCGCCACCCGAAGCTACTTCGAGCAGCAGAAGTACGAGATCACCGATGTGCCGAACCTCGGCCAGGAGGCCTACTTCGCCTACGGCGACGAGCCGACCAGCTCGGACCAGACCTTCCACGACATCAACCACTACCTACAGGTCCGGGACGGCGGGATGACGTACTCCCTGTACTGGACGGACAACTACCAGGTCGGGAAGAACACCACGCTGGACCGCGAGACCGTCCGCCGGGCGATGCTCGACGACACCCGGGACATCCTGAAGGCGATCGGCGGCTCGTAAGGGCCGGTCGTGGCGGCCCGGTCGGGAGGGTTTCCCGTGGGGCCGGTCGGGCCGGTCGGGCCGGTCGCAGGGGCTGCTCGTGGCGGCCGGCCGTCCCGGCGGGCGGGCCCGGGTTGCCGGGGCGCCCGTGCCGGGATCAGTAGGAACGGCCCCCGGAGCCGGCGCGCGCGGCCCGGGCGACGGCCACCACGGCCCGCTCCAGCGCGAAGGCGGGGTCGTCGGAGCCGCCCTTGACGGCCGCGTCCGCCTGGGCGATCGCCGTCAGGGCCGTCGCCACGCCGTCGCCCGTCCAGCCGCGCATCTGCTGGCGGACCCGCTCGACCTTCCACGGGGGCATCCCCAGCTCGCGGGCCAGATCGGCCGGGCGCATGTTCCGCCCGGTGGTCGCCAGCCGACCGATGCTGCGGACCCCGGACGCCAGCGCGTAGGTGATACCGGTCGGCGGCTGCCCGACGGCCAGCGCCCAGCGCAACCGCTCCAGCGCCTCGGCGGCCCGGCCGGTGACCGCGAAGTCCGCCACCTCGAAGCCGGTGGCCTCGGCCCGGCCGCTGTAGTAGCGGGCCACCACCGTCTCGTCGATGGTGCCCTCGACGTCCGAGGTGAGCTGGCTGCACGCGGCCGCCAGCTCGCGGAGGTCACTGCCGAGCGCGTCCAGCAGGGCCTGGCACGCCTCCGGGGTGGCCGACCTGCCGAGCGTGCGGAACTCTCCCCGGACGAAGGCCAGCCGGTCCGACGCCTTCGCCAGCTTCGCGCAGGCGACCTCACGGCCGCCCGCCTTCCGCCCGGCGTCCAGCAGGCCCTTGCCCTTGGCGCCGCCCGCGTGCACCAGCACCACGATCACCTCGTCGGCCGGGGCCTCGATGTACGCCTTGAGCTCCTTGACGGAGTCGGCGGAAAGGTCCTGGGCGGCCCGGACGACGATCACCTTGCGCTCGGCGAACAGCGAGGGCGTGGTCAGCTCGGCGAGGCTGCCGGGCTGCAGGGTGCCGGGTGGGAGGTCCCGCACATCGGTGTCCGGGTCCGCAGCCCTCGCCGCCGCCACCACCTGGGCGACCGCGCGGTCGAGCAGCAGCTCCTCCTGGCCGACCGCGAGGGTCAGCGGGGCGAGCAGGTCGTCGGGTGCACTCTTCCTGGCCATCGCCTACCAGCATCCCATGGGGTGGGGACACTCCCACCCGGAGGAACGACCGGCGGGCGGGGGTGGGCGGGGGTGGGCGGGCCGGGTCCGACGGCCGGAGGGGCGGGGCCGCCGGGGGTGGGCGGGGTGGGCTTGACCAGTGGGGGGTGTACTCCGACGCGGGAGGCGCTCCCGGGAGAATGGGCCGGTGACCGAACACCTCACCACCGACCAGCCGGACGACTTCGACCCGAGCGCCCGGCAGCTCCTCGTCCTGCCCGACCGCGACGCCGCCGAGGACGCCACGGAGGAACTCAGCGCCAACCACCCCGACCTCGGCGAACTCGAAATCGTCCGGGACGCCCTCGCCGGCGAGGACGACGCCGAGGACGCCCAGTGGCTGGTGGTCGTGGAACCCCCCGAGGACGGCTGGACCGCGGAGTTGCTCCGCGCCCTGGACGCCGTCGCCGCCGAGCACGAGGGGTGGCGCGAGGAGGGCTGATCCGTCGGCCCCGCCATGTCCTCCGGGGCCCGCCCCACCCCCCACCCCCACCCCCGCTCCCCCTCCCCCTCCTCCCCGCCCTCTCCACCTCCTCCCTGTGGAGAGGGCGGGTTGAGCGAGAGGGCTCACCCCGGCGGGCCGCGCGGCCCACCGGCCGGGTGCCGACCGCGCGACGCGGCCGCAGCGTGGCGGGTCTGCCCGCCGTGCGGGTGCACGGACGCCCCCAGACGAGCCGGGGTGTCGCCCGTCACCGCGATGTCCCCAGCGGTATCGGTGCGCAATACCGTGGCACCGAGGGCACGCAGCCGCTCCACCGTCCGCACGGACGGATGCCCGTACGGATTCCCCTCGCCACACGAGATCAACGCCAGCCTGGGCCTCAACGCGGCCGCGAGCTCCCAGTCCTGGTGCGCCGACCCGTGGTGGGCCACCTTCAGCACATCCACCCGGACACCACGGCCCCACCGCGCCGACAGCGCGGCCTGCGCGGGCGGTTCGAGATCGCCCAACAGAGCCAGCCGCACACCGTCCGCCACCGTCACCAGCAGCACCACACTCGCGTTGTTGGCCCCGGCAGCCTCCGCCGGAAGCACGGCATCGGGCCACACCACCTCCCATGACAGCCCCGGTCCGGCCGACCGGCGCTCGCCTGTCCGCGCGCGCACCAGTGGCACTCCGGCCGCAGCCGCCCACCCCGACACCCGGGCGGCCTCGCCCGGCGGCTCACCCAGGACCGTCCCCTCGATCGCGCCCACCGAACGCCCCCGCAACACCCCGGGCACACCCTCCACGTGGTCCGCGTGGAAGTGCGTCACCACCAGCAACGGCACCCGGGTGATCCCGAGGTCTCGCAGACAGCGGTCCGCCGCACGCGGATCCGGCCCGGCGTCCACCACCACCGCGCTCCCCGGCGCCCCGCCGCCAGCGGTGACCGGCAGCACCACCATGTCCCCCTGACCCACGTCACACATGACCAGCCGCCAGCCCGGTGGCGGCCAGCCGGTCGCGAGCCGGGTGAGCAGGGGCGGCCGCACCAGCACGGCCAGCAGGACCAGGAGGAGCAGGCCCGCCACCAGCGGCCGGGCCCAGCCGCCCCTGACGCGCAGACCGACCGCTGCGGCGCGTCCGGGTGCCAGGAGCGGAACCGTCCAGCACACCGCCACCGTCGCCAGGGCCAGCGTCACCGTGCCGAGCAGCCCGCCGGGCCAGGAGATCTGAGCGCCCGGCAGCTCCGCTCCATGCCGGGCCACCGCCGCGAGCCAGCCCACCGGGAGTCCGGCCGGCTCCGCGAGCAGCCGGGCCAGGGCCGGCGAGAGCGGCTCCAGGACGAGCACCGCGAAGCCGAGCAGAGTCGCCGGAGCCACCGCCAGCTCGGCCAGCAGGTTGCACGGCACCGCGACCAGGCTGATGTGTCCGGACAGCACGACCGTCACGGGCGCGCAGAGCGCCTGGGCCGCTGCCGTCGCGGCGACGGCGCCCGCCAGGTGGTGCGGCCAGCCCCGCGCCCGCAGGCGCTGCGCCCAGTGCGGGCCGACCACCAGCAGACCGGTGGTGGCGAGCACGGAGAGCAGGAAGCCGAACGACCGGGCGAGGTAAGGGTCGAGAAGCACCAGGAGCAACGCCGTACCGGCCAGGGCGGGCACCGCCTGCCGGGGTCGGCCGGTGGCGAGCGCCAGCAGTCCGATCAGCCCCGTACCGGCGGCCCGCAACACGCTGGGTTCCGGTCGGCAGACGGTCACGAACGCCAGCGTGACGACTGTGCCGAGCAGCGCGGTGGTGCGCAGCGGGATACCGAACGCGGCGGCCAGGCCGCGTCGTTCGGCTGTACCGGCACGACTGGGGGCACCGAGCAGGACACCCAGCACGATCGCGAGGTTGGCCCCGCTGACCGCGACCAGATGCGCCATGTCGGTGGCCCGGAAGGCGTCCAGGAGGTCCCCGGGCAGGCGTGAGGTGTCACCGACGACCAAGGCCGGGAGCAACCCCCGTGCGTCCGGCGGCAGATCGTCACTTGCCGTCCGCAGCCCCGCCCGCAACCGGCCGGCGACCCGTTGCGGCAGGCTGGGCGGCGCGAGCTCCCGTGGCGGCCCGTGGGCGATCAACAGCGCGGCCGACTCGTCGTCGTAGCCCTCCCCCGCCGGGCGGACGTCCGCTTCCACGGCGACACGGGCCGACGGGAGCAGACGTTGCCACGCGCCGATCTCCGGCCCTCGCGCCATCACCGTCACCGGCGTCCGCGTCCTGGTCACCGTCTCGGTGCCGACCGGCGGGCCGCCCGCGCCGTCGCCCGGGGCCGGAGCCGCCGACTCGAAGCCCGCCGGGACGGTGACCCGCTCCACCACCGCGTCCACGGTGAGGACGGTCTGCCCGGCAGCCGTTCCCCTGGTGCGGGAGGTGTGGGCTCTCGGGTCGGCGGTGATGGTCAGTTCGACGCCCACCTCCGGCGCGGCGGCTCCGGCGCGGGCCAGCCCGGGCAGCGGCCCCCGGTGGAGGTCGGCGGTGTGCAGCAGGGTCGCGGCGGCGGCCGCCGCACCGGTGAGCAGCACGGCGGCCAGCGTCATGGCGGCGCCGCGACGCCGCCGCACTCCCGGGCGGGCGAGCAGGAGGACGGCGAACAGGACGGCCGTGCCGGCGGCCGAGGACAGCAGGAGGCCGTGTCCGGGGCCCAGCCCGAGAACACCCGCCGTGACCACCCAGGCCGCGACGGCGGGGAGGAGCAGGCGAAGATCGCCGGGAGTCCGGTGCGGCCCGACGGCGTCTGTGGTGGCAGTGGCGGCGATGACGGCACCTCCTTCCGGGGAGTGACCGACGGGTCGATGGGCTGACGGGTCGAACGGCTCCGTGCGTTGGGCGAGCCGGAAGCAGGAGCACCGACCGGAAGCGTCACCGGGCGGGTGCGGGCGGGTACGGGCGCGTACGGGCGGGTCAGAGCGTGAGCATCGGTCTGAGCTCCGCATAGGTGCGTTCGCCGATGCCGCTGACCTGCCGGAGCTGGTCGAGTGAGCGGAACGATCCGTGCGACGCGCGGAAGGCGATGATGCGCTGTGCCAGCGTCGGACCGACTCCCGGGAGCGTGTCGAGCTGTTCGAGGGTGGCGTGGTTCAGACTGACCGGCTGTTTCGGCACGGCGCCCGTGGCCGGCCCGCCCACGGCCTGCGCCGCGCCGTCCGGTTCGCCGACGAGGATCTGCTCACCGTCCGTCAGCACCCGGGCCAGGTTGAGGCCCTTGGTCTCCGTCTCGGGCAGCGGTCCGCCGGCCACGCGCAACGCGTCCGCCACCCGGGAGCCGCCGGGCAGCGTGTGGACACCGGGTGCGTGCACCCGCCCCCCGACGTCGACCACGACGACCGTGCGCGCCTCGGCGTCTCCCGGAGCTGCTGGGACGGGGCCGGCGGAGGACTCCGGTGTGCTCGGGGGCGATGCCCCCGGCTCGGCCGGCGCGACCGCCGGCGCTGGCACCGCCACCGCCGGCACCGCGACCGGCTGGGGCCGCGCCAGCCAGAAGTGCTGGACGCCGTAGCCCACGGCGAGCAGCAGCAGGACGACCAGCCCCGACACGGCCCGCCGGTCGAGCATCACCGCAGGACCGAAGCGAAACCGCGCGCGACCCGGGTCGGCAGACCCGTCATCGTCGGACGGCGCACCGTAGGGCGGCGCACCGTAGGGCGGCGCACCGTAGGGCGGCACACCGTCAAACCCCGCGCCACCAGCGGGTCCATCGACCGCCGCACTCGGCACGTCACCCGACCCGCCGCCCGACCCGCCGCCGAGGGGCGAGCCCCTGGGCGGCCCGGTGGCCGACGGCTCCGCCGCACCGGCGGCTCCCCCGGCCACCCTCGCGGCCGATTCCTCGGCGGCCCCTTCAGCGCCTCCCCCGGCCGCCGGCAGCAGCGCTGCCAGCCGACGCCGCGCCGTCTCCCCGACCCGCTGGCGCTTCACCGCGCCGATGTTCATGCTCGTCATGCGGAGCACGCTAGGAGCCGTCCGCCGTCGATGGGAGAATCGGCGAAACCCTGTGGAAAACTCCGGGGTTGTGGACAACTCATGTCGCTCGCACGAGTGATCAGCAGTTGTCGGAGTTGACTTCCCGCCTGGCAGAGGTCCTCACGAGGCCCGTCTCAGCCCCCGTCCGGAGGCGTCTTCACGCACCGCGGCTTCCACGCACCGCGTCTTCACGCACCGCGGCTTCACGCCCCTCAGGGTTCACCACCCCGGCTTCACGCACCCCGGCTTCACGGGCCTCAGCGCGGCGAGACCACCACTGCCAGCAGCCCTGGTCCGACATGCGCACCGATCACCGCGCCCACCTCGCCCACGTACAGGTCGCGCAGCCCGGGGATCCGCCCCCGCAGCCGCTCCGCGAGCGGCTCGACCCGCTCCTCCGCCGCCAGGTGGTGGACGGCGATGTCGACCTCCCGCTCCCCCGCCTGCTCGACCGCGATCTCCTCCAGCCGCGCGATCGCCCGCGACGCCGTCCGGACCTTCTCCAGCGGCTCGATCCGCCCGCCGTCCAGGTGCAGCAGCGGCTTCACCGCCAGCGCCGACCCGAGCAGCGCCCGGGCCGCCCCGATCCGGCCGCCCCGACGCAGGTGCTCCAGGGTGTCCACGTAGAAGAATCCGCTGGTCACCGCCGTCCGCGCGGTCACAGCGGCGACCACCTCGTCCAGTTCCCGCCCCGCCTCGATCGCCTCGGCCGCCGCCAGTACGCCGTATCCGAGGGCCATGCCGACCAGTCGGCTGTCCACCACACGCACCGGGACGGGCGCCTCGGCGGCCGCCAGCCGGGCCGCCTCCGCCGTCCCGGACAGCTCGGCGGAGATGTGCACCGAGACGATGCCCTTCGCGCCGGCCTCGGCGGCGGCCCGGTAGGCGGCGGCGAAGGCCTCGGGGCTCGGCCGGGAGGTCGTCACCCGCTGCTTGCCGCGCAGCGCCTCGGCGACGTCCTTGGGCGAGATCTCCACGCCCTCGGCGAGGACGGTGTCACCGACCGCGACGCTCAGCGGCACCACCGCGATCTCGTGACGGTCGACGGCCTGCTGGGGCAGATAAGCCGTGGAATCGGTGACAAGTGCGAGGTCGGCGGGCATGAGGCGGAGGTTACTCCGCGTCCGGCCAGGAGGACAGCGCCCGAACCGGGCCTGCCCCGGCCCGCCCGCCCGCCGTCCGGCCCCGGCCACGGCGCCGGAACCGGGCGAAGCGCCGGGCGGCCCCGGCACCGGCCCCGGCACCGGGCGGGCGCCAGGGACAGCCGGTCGGTGCGCCGGGCACGGCGACCCCACCCGAGCCGTCCGGGAGGATCGAGTCTTCCGGGATGTGGCGGGGCCGGAGGAGCGGGACGTCCGGTCAGCCCGCCGTCGGCCCGGCCGACGGCTTCCGCAGCCGGTCCGCCAGCCGCGACAGCGGGTCGTTCAGCCCCAGCAGTTCCTCGGCGCTCGGGCGCCCCTTCCCGTCCGTCAGCCCGGCCCGACCCGCCGCCGCCCCGCCAGCACCAGTACCAGTACCAGCCGACCCACCGGAACCGACGCCCGAGCCGAAGCCCGCCCCCGTACCCGACCCGGAATCCGACCCCGCCCCCGAGTGGTCCCAGTGCCGCAGCGCCCCCGCCTCGCTCTCGCACTCCTGGCTGAGCCGCCGGAGCTCGTCGTCGGCGAAGCGGTGCATCCGGTCCTGGGCCGCCCAGCGCATGGTCTCGGCGGAGTGGGTGATCCGTTCGGCGCGCTCCCGCAGCTCGGGCAGCTTGGCCGCGATCCGGCCCGGGTCCGGCTCGCGCTCCAGGATCCGCAGCTCAGCGTCCAGCTCGGCCGCGTGGGTGTCCAGCCGCCGCAGCAGGGCGAGTGCCTCACCGAGCTGGCCGTCCTGCACCAGACCGCTCTCCAGGACCTGGCGCGTGCCGTCCAGGGAGGTCCGCAGCCCCAGCCGGACGGCGGAGATCTGGCCCTGCGGGCCGGGCTTGGCGTAGGTCTTCGCCTTGAGGGTCACGTTCTCGACCGCGCGCCGGGCGTTGGCCTCGTGCCGCTCCACCTTCGTGGCGACCGCCCTCGCCGCCTTGACGGTCCCGACCACCACCAGCACCAGCATCGCGAGGCCGAAGAGCAGGGCCAGACCGACCATCACGCCGAGCGCGTCCATCACGAGCCACCTTCCGTCCGCCGAACCGGCCCCCACCGGGCCCAACGCGGGCCGGCCCACCGTGGGTTCCACGGTAGCCGCCCGACCCGTGCCGGGGGCAGGTCGAACGGGCCCGGGCTCCGGAGATCAGGGACAGATGGGGGATCTCCCCGAGGCGGGCCCGGCCTCGGGCAACGCATCCCGCCCCCACCTGCCTCCACCCACACCCGGCGGACCACCGCCCCGGGAACGCCGAGGGCGGGCGCCCCGAAGGACACCCGCCCCGGCCGTCAACGACCCACGGCGACCACCGGCAGTCAGCCGGTGACGATGTTCACCAGCTTCGGCGCCCGCGCGATCACCTTGCGCACCGGCGCGTCCCCGATCGCCGCGACGACGGCCGGATCGGCCAGCGCCAGCGCCTCCAGCTCGGCGTCGGAGATCGACGGCGCGACCTCCAGCCGGGCCTTGACCTTGCCCTTGATCTGCACGACGCAGGTGACCGCCTCGTCCACCACGTACGCCGGGTCGGCGACGGGGTAGTCGGTGTGGGCCAGCGAGTCGCCGTGGCCCAGTCGGCGCCACAGCTCCTCCGCGATGTGCGGGGCCAGCGGGGCGACCAGCAGGACCAGCCGCTCGGCGACCGGTCGCGGCGTGGAGCCGCGCTTCACCAGGAAGTTGTTCAGCTCGATCGCCTTGGCCACGGCCGTGTTGAAGCGCAGCGCGGCCATGTCGCCGCGGATGCCGTCGATGGCCTTGTGCAGCGCGCGCAGCGTCGCCTCGTCCGGCTCCTCGTCGGTGACGACCAGCTCGCCGGTGGCCTCGGAGACGATGTTGCGCCACAGCCGCTGCAGGAAGCGGTACGAGCCGACCACCGCGCGGGTGTCCCACGGGCGGGAGACGTCCAGCGGGCCCATCGACATCTCGTACAGGCGCAGCGTGTCGGCGCCGTACTCGTCGGCGATCTCGTCCGGGGCGACGGCGTTCTTCAGGGACTTGCCCATCTTGCCGGCCTCGCGCTTGACCGGCTCGCCCTGCCAGAAGTAGCCGCCGTCGCGCTCCTCGACCTCGGTGGCGGGCACCGGGAAGCCGCGCTCGTCGCGGTAGACGTCGGCGGTGATCATGCCCTGGTTGAACAGCTTGTGGAACGGCTCGACCGAGGAGACGTGGCCCAGGTCGTGCAGGACCTTGTGCCAGAACCGCGCGTACAGCAGGTGCAGCACGGCGTGCTCGGCACCGCCGACGTACAGGTCGGCGCCGCCGCCGGGCTTCTCGGCGGTCGGGCCCAGCCAGTACTGCTCGTTGGCCGGGTCGACGACCCGCGCGCCGTTCGACGGGTCGATGTAGCGCAGCTCGTACCAGCAGGAACCGGCCCAGTTGGGCATGGTGTTGGTCTCGCGGCGGTACTTCTTCGGCCCGTCGCCCAGGTCCAGCTCGACGTTGACCCAGTCCTCGTTGCGCGACAGCGGCGTCTTCGGGGAGGAGGTCGAGTCGAACGGGTCGTAGGTGTGCGGCGAGTAGTCGTCCACCTCGGGGACCTCGACCGGCAGCATCGACTCGGGCAGCGCGTGCATCACGCCGTCCTCGTCGTAGACGATCGGGAAGGGCTCGCCCCAGTACCGCTGGCGGCTGAACAGCCAGTCACGCAGCCGGTAGTTGACGGTGCCCTCGCCGATGCCGCGCTCGGCCAGCCAGGCGGTGACGGCGGCCTTGCCGTCGGCGACGCTCAGGCCGTCCAGCGAGATGCCGTTCTCGGTGCCCTCGGCGTGGGCCGAGTTGACGATGACGGAGTCGTACGTGCTGAAGGCGTCGTCCCAGGTGTGCGGGTCCTCGTCGCGGCCGTCGGTCGGCTTGACGACGCAGCGCATCGGCAGCTCGAAGGCGCGGGCGAACGCGAAGTCGCGGTGGTCGTGGGCCGGGACGGCCATGATCGCGCCGGTGCCGTAGCCCATCAGCACGTAGTCGGCGACGAAGACCGGGACGGGCTCGCCGCTGACCGGGTTGACCGCGTAGGCGCCGGTGAAGACACCGGTCTTGACCTTGGCCTCGACCTGGCGCTCCACGTCGGACTTGGCGGCGGCACTCGCGCGGTAGGCGGCGACGGCCTCGGCCGGGGTGGCGGCGCCGCCGGTCCACTCGTCACGGATGCCGGCGGGCCAGGCGGCCGGCACGATCGAGTCGACCAGGTCGTGCTCGGGGGCCAGCACCATGTAGGTGGCGCCGAACAGGGTGTCGGGGCGGGTGGTGAAGACGGTGATCTTCCGGTCGCCGGGGGCCGCGAAGTCGACCCGGGCGCCTTCCGAGCGGCCGATCCAGTTGCGCTGCTGCAGCTTGATGGCCTCGGGCCAGTCCAGCAGGTCCAGGTCGGAGATCAGCCGGTCCGAGTAGGCGGTGATCCGCATCATCCACTGGCGCAGGTTCGACTTGAACACCGGGAAGTTGCCGCGCTCGGAGCGGCCGTCCGCGGTGACCTCCTCGTTGGCCAGCACGGTGCCCAGCCCGGGGCACCAGTTGACCGGCACCTCCTTGGAGTACGCCAGCCGGTAGTCGCCCAGCAGTTCGTCGCGCTCGGCGGCGGACAGCTCCGACCACGCGCGGCCGCCGGGGACCTCGCGCGAGCCGTCCGCGAAGTCGGCGATCAGCTCGGCGATCGGGCGGGCCCGGCCGGCCTCCTCGTCGTACCAGGAGTTGAAGATCTGCAGGAAGATCCACTGGGTCCAGCGGTAGTACTCCGGGTCGATCGTGGAGATCGAGCGGCGCGGGTCGTGGCCCAGGCCCAGCCGGCGCAGCTGCTGGCGCATGTTGGCGATGTTGGCCTCGGTGGAGACCCGCGGGTGGGTACCGGTCTGCACCGCGTACTGCTCGGCGGGCAGGCCGAACGCGTCGTAGCCCAGCGTGTGCAGCACGTTGTGGCCGGTCATCCGCTGGTAGCGGGCGAAGACGTCGGTGGCGATGTAGCCCAGCGGGTGGCCGACGTGCAGGCCCGCGCCGGAGGGGTACGGGAACATGTCCATGATGAAGCTGTGCGGCTTCGCGGAGACGTCCCCGGCGCTCGGGTCGGCCAGGTCACCGGCCGGGTTGGGGGCGCTGAACGTGCCCTCCTTCTCCCAGATGTCCTGCCAGCGGGACTCGATCTCCGCTGCCAGGGTGGCGCTGTACCGGAACGGCTCGGTCGCGGCCTCGGCCGCGCCGGAAGCAGGGGTCGTCTCGCTCATGGTCCTTCAGGCTCCATCGATGTCAGTGGGCGAACCGGGCACAGGGCCGGGCGCGGCACGAAAGGCGGCGGAAAACAAAAAAGCCCCTCGCAGGAGGGGGTGCCACGCCGACTCCGGCACCCGCCCTGGGGCGCGGCCGGTCCTGGTCAGCGCGGCCGGCTAAGGAGCAGGCGCACGGTTCGCATGGGCTCAGGGTACCGCAAGGGGCTCAGGCCTCCTCCGGAGATACCGACCGCGAGGCCGCGTCGAAGTCGCGCAGCGCGCGCGCCACCCGTTCGGACTGCATGCCCGCGGCCAGGGCGCGTGCCCGCTCGGCCGTGTCGGCGGCCTCCCGGAGGGAGCCGGTGCGGCGCTGGGAGTCCGCCAGCCGGACCATCAGCAGGGCCCTGGCCCGCGCGCGGCCGGGGCCGAGCCCGGCCACCGCCTCGGTGAGCAGGGCCTGGGCGCCGCGGTGGTCGCCGAGGAACAGGTGGCCCTCCCCCACCATCCCCGCGAGGTCCGCCCGGGCCTGCGCCACATCCGGCCCGGCACCCGCGCCGGAAGCCGCACCTTGCCCCGCACAAGCACAAGCAGACGCACCGGCACCAGCACCAGCACCAGCACCAGCACCGGCACTGGCACCGGCACCGGCACCCGCACTGGCAGAAGCACCCGCACCCGCACCCGCCGCGGCGTCCAGCTCCGCGAACGCCCGCCCGGCCACCGCCGCCAGCTCCTCCGGCTCGCCGCGCCGCCCGTACGCCCGGGCCATCCGGCCGAGCTGCAGGGCCCGGTCGACCGGCCCGAGCGCGTCACCCGCCGTCTCCAGCACCCCGGCGAGCACGGTGACCGCGTCCAGCCCGCGCCCTCCCCCGCCCTGGGTGGCCAGCACCACCAGGCAGCCCACCACGCCCACCCCGAGCCGCAGGTCCCCGCTGAGGTGGGCGGCGCGCAGCGCGGCCACGAACGCCCGCTGGGCGGCCGCCTCGTGCCCCAGGTCGTACGCGGCCCAGCCCGCCAGCCGGGCCAGCCGACTGGCCGTGCCGTACAGCACGCGGCCCAACTCCTCGTCGTAACCGCCGAGTTCCAGCAGCTTCGCGACCATGGCCAGCTCGGCCCGGGTCGGCCCGAGCACCAGGCCGCCGCCGCAGGCCCGCTCCAGCCGCAGCTTGCTCCGGTAGGAGAGCCGGAGCTCCCCGACCAGCGCGGGGTCGATCCGCAGCGCGCCCTCCCCGCCGCCGACCGGGGGCGGGGCGGTGCCCAGCCGGCCGGCGGCCTGGTCGAGGTCGGCGCCGCGGAACAGGTCGGTGAGACGGACCGGGCCGGCGTCGGTGGCCGCCTCGCGCAACGCGGTCTGGGCGGTGTCGGCCGTCCAGGGGTCGGTGAGCAGCCGCGGCGAGAGGATCTTGGCCCCCCGGTTGCCGCCCATCCGGCCCCAGAGCTGCTCGTAGGTGACGGCGATGCCGAGGGCGCGGCCGAGCACCTCGCAGACCGTCTGGTCGTGCGGGCTTCGCGGGACCATGCCCCGGTCGCGCCACTTGTACGGGGCGGTGGAGCTGATCGCCAGGCCGGGCGGCAGGGTGAGGTTCACCTCGCGGGCCAGGCGCTCCGGGTTCCAGCCGAGCTGGTGCAGTATCCGGGCCAGCTCCTCGTTGCGCCTGCGCTCCAGATCGGCCATGGGACGACGGTAGCGGTCCGGCGGGGCCGGCTGCCGAGCCGTTCGGAAAACCCCGGACCGCCGGGGCCGCGAGCGCCCCCGAACCCGACGGAGGGATCCCGGGCCGCGAGAACGCACCCCGGACGCCGCGGAAAGCACCCCGGGCGCCCCGGAAACGCGGCCGGCGCGCCCCGGAAAACACCGAGGGCCGCCTCCCGGAACGGGAGACGGCCCTCGACTGCTGTGGAGCTACGGGGAATTGAACCCCGGACCTCTTGCATGCCATGCAAGCGCTCTACCAACTGAGCTACAGCCCCTTGACCTGCTGCGTCACCGGAGGTTTCCTTCGGTTTCCCTCGGCGACATCGACTACTTTACACGGTCGAAGGGGTGCTCCACGAATCCGTTACCGGAGGTACTACCCGGCCGTCGGGCGGGCGCGGGCGGCGAAGGCCGCGCCGACGCCGACCAGGCCCGCGATCGCGGCGGCGGTCACCAGCAGGGCGTGTCCGGAGTCCCGGGCCGCCGCCGGCAGCGAGACCCCGCCGAGGAAGACCGAGCCCAGCACCGCGACCCCGACCACCTGGCCGAGCTGTACGACCGTCACCATCACCCCGCTGGCGTCCGCCGCGTCGGCCGGGGCGACGCCGCCCAGCGCCCGGGCGAACAGCGGCGAGTACGTGCAGCCGGCCACGAGGCCCAGCCCGGTCATCAGCAGCAGCGCCACCGGGCCGATCTCCGCGCCGCCGCCGAGCAGCAGCCCGAGCAGCAGATAGCCGGGGACGAGCAGCCCGGCGCCGAGCAGCGGCAGGACGCCGTGCAGCCGGGCGGGCAGCCGGTGCCAGTGCAGGCTGGAGAACCCGAAGCCGAGCGCCATCGGCGCCGAGCAGAGGCCGGCCCGCAGCGCGCTGTGCCCGAGGCCGGACTGCTGGTGCAGCGCGAAGGCGAACAGGAAGCCCGCGAAGGCGGCCATGATCATGAAGATCGCGCCCGCCGCCGGTCGCAGCGTGGCCGTCCGCAGCACCCGGCCGCTGATCAGCGGCTGTCCGCCGCGTCGGGCGATCCGCCGCTCGACCACCGCGAACAGGGCGAACAGGACGGCGCTGGCGGCGAGCATCGCCCAGCCCCAGACGGGCCAGCCCAGTTCGTGGCCGAGCACCAGCGGCACCACCAGCAGCCCGAGGGCCGCGCCGAGCACCACCAGGCCGGGGAGGTCGAACCCGCGCCCGCGGTCGCCCGGCAGGCTCGGCAGCAGCCGGGCGCCGGCCGCCAGCAGGGCCAGCCCGATCGGCACGTTGACCAGGAAGACCGGGCGCCAGCCCGTCCCGAACAGGTCGGCGCTGACCAGGACTCCGCCGAGCACCTGGCCGACCGCCAGACCGCCGGCCAGCACGGCCGAGTAGAGGCCGAGCGCCCTGGTCCGGGCGGCGCCGGTGAAGGTGCGCTGCAGCAGGCTCATGACCTGCGGCACCATCAGCGCCGAGCCGGCGCCCTGGAGCAGCCGGAAGGCGATCAGCCAGCCGGTGGCCGGTGCCAGCCCGCAGGCCAGCGAGGCGAGGGTGAAGGCGGCCAGGCCCAGCTGGAACAGCCGGCTGTAGCCGTAGCGGGCGCCCAGCCGGGCCCCGGTGATGAGCAGCACCGCGTAGGCGATGGTGTAGCCGGCGATCACGAGTTGGAGGGCCGCGCCCGAGGCGTGCAGGTCGGTGCGGATGGTCGGCACCGCGACGTTGACGATGGAGACGTCCAGGATGGCCATGAACTGGCCGCAGAGCAGGAGGGTGAGGAGCAGCCCGGGCCTGGTGGCCGGGCCGCCGGTGGTGGTGGCGCCGGCCGCACCGGGCCGGATCTGAAGGTCCGTCATGGGCCCAGCCTGCGGCGCGTCCGGTACTGGTGGTTAGAGCCTGCCGATCCTGGTACTGGCAGCACCTGTCTCGGCCGCCCGGTCTGCGGCACGATGGCGGGTATGACCGTCCTGGACGACCGCACCGCCACCCCCGTCGGACCGCGCCGGCAGGACCGCCGCCGCACCGAGCTGGCCGGCTACCTCAAGGCCTGCCGCGCCCGGGTCACCCCCGAGGAGGTCGGCCTGCCGCCGGGGCTGCGCCGCCGCACGCCGGGGCTGCGCCGGGAGGAGGTGGCGCAGCTCTCCGGGGTCGGCGTCACCTGGTACACCTGGCTGGAGCAGGGGCGGCCGATCAACGCCAGCGAGCAGGTGCTGGCGGCGGTGGCCCGGACGCTGCGGCTGGACGACACCGAACGGGAGCACCTGTTCCGGCTCGCCGGGGTGTCCGCGAGCCCGAGCAGCCGGCCCGAGCCCCCCGTCCTCGACCCGTCCACCCAGGCCATCCTGGACGCCCTCGCGCCGCTGCCGGCCGCGGTCTCGAACACCCGGTTCGACGTGCTGATGTACAACCGGTCGTACGAGTCGCTGTTCGGGACGAACCGGAACGTGACGCCCAGCGGGCGGTTCAACAGCATCTGGTGCACGCTGCTCATGCCGCCGTGCTGCAACCCGTTCCTGAACCGCGCGGAGGCGCTGCCGCGGATGGTGGCGGTGCTGCGGGCCGCGTACGGCAAACACGTCGGCGAGCCGGTCTGGGAGCAGCACGTGCAGGGGCTGTCGGCGAAGAGCGAGCTGTTCCGGGACCTCTGGGCCCGGCAGGAGGTGGCGCCGCCGGAGACGTCGCTGCGGGTGTTCCGGCACCCGCAGGTCGGGGTGCTGCGGCTGAACGCCTCGTACCTGACGCTGCCCGGGGTGCCCGAGACCTACGTGGTGGTCTACCTCCCGGACGGGGACGGGGACCGTGAGCGGATCGAGGAGCTCGCCGCGCTGCCGCCCGGCGGCTGGCTGAACAGCTGCCACTCCTGAACGGGCGGGGCCCGGCGCGCTGGCGTCCGAGGCCCGGGGAACGCCGAAGGCCGCCACCCGGTGGGTGACGGCCTTCTCGCGGTCTGTGGAGCTACGGGGAATTGAACCCCGGACCTCTTGCATGCCATGCAAGCGCTCTACCAACTGAGCTACAGCCCCGCGACACGCACGGCCCTCGCGGACCGCAGGTGCGGAGTGGAGCTACGGGGAATTGAACCCCGGACCTCTTGCATGCCATGCAAGCGCTCTACCAACTGAGCTACAGCCCCGCACTCACCGGATTTCCCGCTTCCCTTCCGGGCCGCGTTTCTTCCGTGCGAACGAGGAAGACTCTAACCGGTCAGGCCCGGAACTGCGAAATCCGTCCCCGCGCGGTGCCGGCGAACGGCGGGGGCGCGGCTCGACCGTCGCCGATCGGCCGTCGCCACCGGTCAGGTGCCGTCGCCGGTCAGGTGTCGTCGCCGATCACCGGCTGCGGGAGGGTGCCCGCGTTGTGCTCCAGCAGGCGCCAGCCGCGCGCGCCGCGGCCCAGCACGGACCAACAGCAGTTGGACAGGCCGCCGAAGCACTCCCAGAGCTCCGGCTCCAGTCCGAGCAGCCGCCCGAGCATGGTGCGGATGGTGCCGCCGTGGCTGACGACCACCAGCGTGCCGTCCTCCGGCAGCTTGCCGACCGCGTCCAGCACCACCGGCACCGAACGGTCGGCGACCTCGGTGGAGAGTTCTCCGCCGCCGCGCCGGACGGGCTCGCCCTGCGCCCAGGCCTCGTACTCCTCCGGGAACCGGGCCCGGATCTCCGCGTTGGTCAGCCCCTGCCAGGAGCCGGCGTAGGTCTCGCGCAGCCCCTCGTGGTGCTGCACGTCCAGGCCGGTGATCACGGCCAGCTCGTCGGCGGTCCGCCGGGCGCGCTGGAGGTCCGAGGAGATCAGCAGGTCGGGGCGCAGGCCGGAGAGCAGCCGGGCCGCCCGCTGGGCCTGCAGGACGCCCTGGCCGGTCAGCTCGATGTCCGTGCTGCCCTGGAACCGCGATTCGAGGTTCCAGGAGGTCTGGCCGTGCCGCCAGAAGACGATGCGCGGGCCCCGCGCCTCCCGGCTCAGCTGTAGTCCTCGGCGCCGAAGTTGTCGGCCGGGGCGGCCTCGGCCGGGGCGAGGGCGTTGCCGGCCTCGTCGGTGTGCGCGTCGGGGCGGTTGCGCGAGGCCAGCGCGTCGGCCGGCAGCGGCAGCTCGGGGCAGTCCTTCCAGAGCCGGTCCAGGGAGTAGAAGGAGCGCTCCTCGGAGTGCTGGACGTGCACCACGATGTCCAGGTAGTCGAGCAGGATCCAGCGGCCGTCGCGCTCGCCCTCCCGGCGCACCGGCTTGATGTCCAGCTGCTCGCGCAGCTTGTCCTCGATCTCCTCGGCGATGGACTTGACCTGGCGGTCGTTGTTCGCGGAGGCGATCAGGAACGCGTCGGTGATCGACAGCACGTCGCTGACGTCGAACGCGATGATGTTGTGCGCCAGCTTGTCGGCCGCCGCCTGGGCGGCGACGTTGATGATTTCCTGGCTGTGCTCGGTGGCGGTCACGATGTTCTTCCGGCTCGGCGGCTTGGGGGCGATGCCCGGCACGGGGCCGGGCATCGCCTTCCAGGGTCTCACGCCGCCCAGGTGGCCCAGGAACCGTTTACCGGCCCGCGCCCGCCGCGGCCCCGCCCCGAGCCCCCACGACCCTGCGTGGAGGACGCGGGGCCGCCGCCGCCCTACGGGGTCTTCGGCGGCTGGTAGTCCTTGCCGAGGACGACCACCAGGTCGGCGTTCTGCGCGTCGGTGACCTTCTTCGCCGCCGTCTCCGGCAGGTTGAGGCTCAGCGCCAGGGACTTCGCCGCGGCCTGCCGGGCGTCGTCGGTGTAGCGGATCTCACTGGCGGCCTGGGCCGCGGTCTTCGTCCCGCCGGGGATGAAGGTGAGGCCCGCGTTCACCACCTGGACCTGCGCGGCGGCGGCCGCCTGGTCGTTGCCGGTGGCGTCCTGGATCGAGACCCGGGCCGGGGTGTCGGCCGAGGTGGCGGACTTCACCGTGCCGCCCAGCACGTCCTTGACCTGCTGGCCGGCGGCGGCCTCGTCCAGCGAGCCGTCCGGCTTCACGGTCAGCACCGTGGTCCCGAGGTGGCCGTCCTTCGCCTGCTGGGCGAGCTGGACCAGCACGCCGGCCAGGGCGTCCTCGGGCAGCGACGGGTCGAGCACCGCGTTCATCCGGTGCACGTCGTCCTTGGCGTCCTTGAACTCGGTCGGCATGGTCCGCACCACCGCGTCCATCACCTGCCCGAACCGGGCCAGTTGGGCGTCACGGCCCTCGCCGGCCCCCTGCAGGGTGGCGTAGGCGACCGCGGCCTTCCCGCTCAGCAGGGTGTTCTTGCCCGCGGCGGCGAGCAGCTTGCCGTCCGGCTTGCCGCCCTCGTGGGTCTCGGCGTTGGTGTCCACCCGGACCCCGCCGAGCTGGGCGACCAGCAGTTCCAGGTACGGCGTGTCGAGCCGCCAGGTGCCGGCCACCGGGGCGCCCAGCACGGTGGCCAGGGCGTCCCGGGTGGCGGACGGACCGACGCTGTCCATCGCCTGGCCGACCGTGGTGACCGGCGGGTCGCCCGGGCCGGGCAGGCGCAGCGTGTCCGGGAGCAGCAGCACGGTGCCCTTGTGCCCCGAGGCGTCGTTGACCAGCAGCGCGCTGGAGACCTTGCCCTGGAGGTCCCGCAGGTGCACCACGTTGACCTGGCGCGGGCCCGCGGCGGTCGCCGCGCTCTGCTTGTCGCCGGTGAACCAGAGGTAGCCGCCGGTGCCGGCCGCGGCGAGGGCCAGCACCACGCCGACGCCGACCAGCCGGTTGCGGAGCTTGCGGCGGCGCTCGGCGCGCACCTCGCTGCGCGACTCGGCGAACTTCAGCCAGTCGATGACGTCCTCGGTCTCCTCCGCCTCCTCGTCGACGAAGGTGAACTCACCGGTGGGGTAGTCGCCCGTGGGCGCCTTGCCGGCGCCGCCGGCGGCCTTGGCCGCGCGGCTTCCGCCGACCTGCTCGGACGGCGCCGCGGGCCGGGCCGGCGCCGCCTCGGCGGGGGCCGGCCGGGGCGTCCGGCGTCGCGGCGGCGCCGGGGCGGCCTGCTCGGCCACCGGCTCGGTGACGACCGGCTGCGGCGCGGTCGCGTACTGCTGCTCGTAGCCGCCCTGCTGGTCGTACCCGCCACCCTGCCGCGGCGCCTGCTGCTGCTCGTACGGCTGGTACCCCTGCTGGTACTGCCCCTGGTAGACCCCGGGCTGCTGGTACGCCTGGCCGCCGCCCTGCTGCGGCTGCCCGTACGGGTCGTACTGGTCGTACTGGTCGTACTGCTGCTGGTCGTACCCGCCGCCCTGCTGCTGCTGCTGCTGCTCGTACGGCTGGTACGCCTGCTGGTACTGGTCCTGGCCCTGCCCCTGGTAGGCGGTGTACTGGTCCTGCCCGTAGGGCTGCGCCGGCGGGACCGGCTGCCCGTACTGGTCGTACTGCTGCTCGTAGCCGCCCTGTTGCTGGGGCGGGTACTGCTGCTGGTACTGCCCGGTGGACCAGTCGTCCTGCTGTCCCCTGCGATCGGTCATCCGTCGGCCCCTCCGGGGATCAGGTCCGGTGCGGCGCGTAGAGCGCCCGCTTGTCGATGTAGCGGACCACGCCGTCCGGGACGAGGTACCAGACCGGTTCGCCCTTGGCGACCCGGTTGCGGCAGTCCGTGGAGGAGATGGCCAGCGCCGGGACCTCCACCAGGGAGACCCCGCCCACCGGAAGTCCGGCGTCCGACAGAGTGTGCCCCGGCCGGGTGCAGCCGATGAAGTGGGCGAGCGAGAAGAGCTCCTCGGAGTCCCGCCAGGAGAGGATCTGCGCGAGCGCGTCGGCGCCGGTGATGAAGAAGAGGTCGGCGTCCGGGTGGAGCGCGCGCAGGTCGCGCAGGGTGTCGACGGTGTAGGTCGGGCCCTCGCGGTCGATGTCGATCCGGCTGACCGAGAACTGCGGGTTCTCCGCCGTGGCGATGACCGTCATCAGGTAGCGGTCCTCGGCCGGCGTCACCAGGCGGTCGGTCTTCTGCCACGGCTGTCCGGTCGGCACGAAGATCACCTCATCGAGGTGGAACGCGCTCGCCACCTCGCTGGCGGCGACCAGGTGCCCGTGGTGGATCGGGTCGAAGGTGCCGCCCATCACACCGAGCCGCTTCTTCACCGGTTCCGGTCCGCCGGGATTCCCGGCCTGCTCTCCCATGGCGCCACACCTTACGCGACGCCCGTGACGGGGCGGGAACGACCGGGTGGCGGCCGCCGGGAGGACGCGTGAGGGAGCGGCCGGCGCTCCCGCCGGACGCTCCCCGGGCCGCCCCGGCCGGGGCTCGGTGCCCCGCTCAGCGGTCCCGGTTGAAGCGCGTGGTGACGTAGAGCAGCAGCAGCAGGATGAACAGCGCGGCGCCACCCGTCAGGTACGGGTTGAGGCTGTCGTGATTGCCCCCCTCGCCCTCGGAGGCGAGCAGGTTCAGGACGGGGAGTGCGGCGGCAGTGCTCATGGTCGGCGGACCTTCTCGGCTCGGATGACGGACCAGGGTGTGCGGGCCGGTGAGGGCCCGCCTGTCATCGTACGGGTGCCGACACGGCAACCGCTCGGCGGCCCACCGCGTCTGATCCGGCGTGAGCCGGGCGCCCGGCGGAGCCCGGCGGGAGGGTGCTCAGTTGTTGCGGCCGGCCCGCAGCAGGACCCACGCCAGCAGGCCGACGCCGACGAAGGAGGCCACCACGATGATCCGCAGGAAGAGCCCCGGGCCGTTCTCCGTGGAGATCGGGCCGGCCAGGCTGACAAGGGCGGAGGTGGACATCTGCGGGCTCCTCGGACTGCTCGGTACCGCGGCCAGGTCTGGTCTCGGCTCTCCAGGGCATTCAGGGTAAACCGGCCTCACACCCGCGACGGCCACCGCCCCCTGCGGCGCCGTTCGCGCCGCGTAGGGTGAGCCCGGGGACGAGTACGCAACCACGGACGTTGCACAGACAGTCGTTGCAGGCGAAGACCAGCGGGGGCCGGCCAGCTGCCGGGGCCGCCGTCGACCAGGAGGGTACTCACACCATGACCGATACGACCTCGAAGACCCCGAGCCGGCGCCGCCAGCGCTTCCCGGAGATCTCCACCCGCGCCTGGGAGCACCCGGCGGACCGCTCCGCGCTCGTCGCGCTGCGCAAGCTGACCGGCTTCGACGACATCCTGAAGAAGCTCGCCGGGCTGGTCTCCGAGCGCTCGATCCGGCTGATGTTCCTGGCCACCGCGGTGAAGACGTCCGAGCGGCAGTTCCCCGAGCTGCACGGGATGGTGCGCGACGCCGCGTACGTGCTGGACCTGGAGAAGGTCCCGGACCTCTACGTCTCTCAGGACCCGACGGTCAACGCCTACTGCATCGGCATCGACACCCCGATCATCGTGGTGACCAGCGGCCTGGTCGAGCTCCTGGACGAGGAGGAGCTGCGCTCCGTCATCGGCCACGAGGTCGGCCACGCGATGTCCGGCCACGCGGTCTACCGGACGATGCTGCTGATCCTCACCAACATCGCCGCCCGGATCGCCTGGGTGCCGCTCGGCAACCTCGCGATCATGGCGATCGTGACGGCCCTCAAGGAGTGGTTCCGCAAGGCCGAGCTCTCCAGCGACCGGGCCGGCCTGCTCGCCGGGCAGGACCTCCAGGCCTCCATGCGGGCCCTGATGAAGCTGGCCGGCGGCCACAACCTGGCCGAGATGAACGTCGACGCCTTCCTGGAGCAGGCCGAGGAGTACGACAAGGCCGGGGACCTGCGCGACGGCGTGCTCAAGCTGCTGCAGGTGCTGCCGCAGAGCCACCCGTTCGCGGTGGTGCGGGTCGCCAAGCTGAAGAAGTGGGCGGAGAGCGAGGAGTACCGCTCGATCCTGGCCGGTGCCTACCCGCGCCGCTCCGACGACGGCGACACCTCGGTCGGCGAGCAGTGGAAGGCCGCGGCCGACCACTACACGACCTCGGTGAAGGAGAGCAAGGACCCGCTGATGGGCCTGATCCGCGACGTCGCCGGCGGCGCCGCCACCGTCGGCGGCAAGCTCCGCGACACCTTCACCGGCGCCACCCGCGCCAACGGCTCCTCGACGCCGCGCGACGAGGACTGATCCCGCGACGGCTCCCGACGGCTCCCGGCTTCCCGCCGGGGGCCGTCGGCGTCCCCGGCCCCGGCACCCGCCGTGCCCCGGCGGCGGCCCCGGTGTGCCCGAGCGGCCGGCCGCGACGGGGCCCGCCGCCGGACGTCAGCTGCCCGCCAGGACCCCGCAGACCTGCCAGGCCGGACGGGCGTGGTTGCCCGGATCGATCGGCTGCGCGCCCTCCGTCGGCTGCGCACCGGTCACGGCGCCGTCCGCCCCCGCCAGCAGCGGCCGGACGTACCCGGCCAGCGAGCCGGCGCAGGGCGCCGGCCCGGCCTGGAGCACCGAGTCCACCAGCCGCAGCTGGGCGGAGGCCAGGTCGATCCGGTCGAACTGGAAGGTCAGCTGCCGCCGGACGGTCTCCAGCGTCACCGGTGCGCCGCTCGGGGCCCCGGCGGGCTTGAGCGCGTAGACGAAGGTGTGGTCGGTGGTGATCTGCAGGGTGGTGCTGTCCGCCTCGTCGATCCGCATCGCTCCGGCCACCTTCACGCTGTCGGCGGCCAGCGCGACCTGCGCCGGGTCGAACCGGACCACCCACCCGGTCAGCGCGTGGTGGCGGTCGTCGACGGGGTGCGCCGCACTGGCGTCGAACTGGGCCTGCTCGCCGGGCGTCACGAAGGCCCGCACATCGGCGGTCGACCCCTGGACCAGGGCCGTCGGTGCCAGCGAGGACGCCACCAGATAGCGCTGGACGGTGTCGAGCGCCTTGGTGACCTCGATCTTGCTGAAGTGCGCGGTGGCCGCCCCGGCGGGCGTCCCCAGACCGATGGCACCGTCCCCGTAGCCGGGCGGCAGCGCGGCGAACGGGGCGGCCGGGTCGGCGACCGGCCGCACGGCCGACGCCGGGCTCAACGCCACCAGGCTGACGGTCAGTTGGCTGCCCTCGGGGCGGGAGGTCTGCCGGTTCGGCGTACTGATGCCGAAGTACACGGCGGCCGCGAAGGCCAGCAGGATCAACAGCAGCAGCGCGAGCGCCTGCCGCGGCACGGTGCCCAGCGGACCGAGCCGCACCCGCGGGCGGGTAGCCCGGCCGAACGAGCCCGCCAGCCGCTCCCGGGCGGAGAGCTCCTGGATCCGGGCAGCACGGACGAAGGATTCGTCGAAGACGACGGACCGGTACTCGTCATCGCTTCCGGAACCACCGTCGGGCGCACCCTCCGGAGGCTCTCGCGGGTCACCCATGACACCAGGGTAAGCCGCATCCACGCCCCGCCACGAGGGTGTTCACCCAGATTCCCGGGAGCGCTCCGTGACCGGAGGCCCGGCGCGCGAACGCGCTCCGGCGCACTCCGGCGCAGCGTCCGCGAACCAGTGCCTCAGCCCGCCGGCGCGGTGACCACGAGCGACGGTTCGGCCGGCGTGGGCGCCGGATCGACACCCGCGCTGCTGCTCCCCGAGTCGGGCCGCCGGGGCGTACCGCCACCGGAGCCGCCCACACCCTGGTAGACCGCCGCGACCGCCACCGCGACCAGGCTCACGCCCATGATCACGGCGAGCACCCAGGCCACCGGCCGGTGCCAGCGCTGCTGGGCGACATAGCGCCCGCGCCGCGACCGGACCGGGTCGTAGACACTGTCCCGCCCCCAGCGCCCGGCCCGGCGCCCGACCACCCGGCCGGGGCCCGACCACGGATCGGGGTAGAGGCGGTCGTCGTCCAGTCCGCTCGGGTAGGGGCGCAGCTCCAGCGGCACCCCGTCCCCCACGGGAACGTCATAGCCCCAGCCCGGTACCACCGCGTCCGGCTCGAACCGGGCCTCGGCGGCGGCGAGCTGCCGCTCCTTGGCTGTCGGCTCGTGCACGGCGGCGGACCGGACGAAGGCCTCATCGAAGACCACGGTGGCGAACTCGTCGTCCGCACCACCGTGGTCGGCGCCGTCGGGGTACGGCAAGCCCCCCACATCGTCAGCCACGGATTCAGCGTATTACCGGTCGGGCGTTTTGTCTGTGGCTCCTCGCACTTGGTCCGTCACCCGTGTGACGCGGACCGCCCGCCGGGGGCTCCCGGCCGGTTCAGCCGGCGTCGGCCGCCCCGCCCACGGTCTGCGTCGCCTCGCCCCGGACATGCCCGTCACCAGTGACGATGTACTTGGTGCTGGTCAGCTCCGGCAGGCCCATCGGGCCGCGGGCGTGCAGCTTCTGGGTCGAGATGCCGATCTCGGCGCCGAAGCCGAACTCACCGCCGTCGGTGAACCGCGTCGAGGCGTTGACGGCCACCGTCGTCGCGTCGACCAACTGGGTGAAACGGCGGGCCGCGGCCTGCGAGGTGGTCACGATCGCCTCGGTGTGGCCGGAGGACCAGCGGCGGATGTGCGCGACGGCTGCCTCCAGCGAGGGCACCACGGCCGCCGCCAGGTCGTGGGAGAGGTACTCGGTCTCCCAGTCCGCCTCGGTGGCCGGCACCACGGTCGCCGCCGAGCCCTCCGCGGCCTTGAGGACCGCGTCGTCGCCGTGCACCGTCACCCCGGCCTGGGCCAGGGCCGCCAGCGCGAGCGGCAGGAAGGCCCCCGCGACGTCCTGGTGGACGAGCAGGGTCTCGGCCGAGTTGCAGACGCTGACCCGCTGCGCCTTCGAGTTCAGCAGGATGCCGACGGCCATCGCCAGGTCCGTCTCGGCGTCCACGTAGACGTGGCAGTTGCCCGTCCCCGTCTCGATCACCGGCACGGTCGAGCCCTCGACCACGGTACGGATCAGCGAGGCCCCGCCGCGCGGGATCAGCACGTCCACCAGGCCCCGGGCGCGCATCAGCTCCTGGACGGAGTCCCGGCTCTCGCCCGGGACGAGCTGGATCACGTCGGCGGGCAGGCCCGCCGAGACGACGGCGTCGCGCAGCACCGCGATCAGCGCGGTGTTGGAGCGGTAGGCCGAGGCCGAACCGCGCAGCAGTACCGCGTTGCCGGACTTCAGGCAGAGCGCGGCGGCGTCCACGGTGACGTTCGGACGGGCCTCGTAGATGATGCCGACCACGCCGAGCGGGACGCGGACCTGCCGCACGTCCAGGCCGTTGGGCAGGGTGTAGCCGCGCACCACCTCGCCGACCGGGTCGGGCAGGCCGGCCACGTCGCGGACGTCCGAGGCGATCGCGGCGATCCGCTCGTCGGTGAGGGTCAGGCGGTCGATCACCGACTCGGCGGTACCCGCCTCACGGGCCCGGGCGACGTCCTCGGCGTTGGCGGCGGTGATCTCGGCGCTCCGGGCCACCAGGGCGTCCGCGATCGCCGACAGCGCGGCGTCCTTCGCCCGGCGCGGGAGCGGGGCGAGCACGGCGGCGGCCTCCCGGGCTCGGCGCGCTACGGCGAGGACGGGGCTGTCGGCGGTGGCGAGGTCGCTGGTCATGCGCCAAGGGTAGCGAGTGCGCCGCCCCCGCCCACCGGGCATTTCGCCCGGTGAGACATGGGTGCCCGGCAAGGCCCGCACGTGCCGTGCCCCGGGCACGGCACGTGCGTCAGTACGGGTGCACCCCGCCCGGATGGGGCGGCGGGCCGCCGAAGCCCTCGGCGACGCGCTTGTGGTACGTCGCCCGGTCGACCACCTCCAGCCCGACGATCTCCCACGGCGGCAGGTTCGCGGTCACCTTGTGCTCGCCCCAGAGCCGCAGCGCGATCGCCGCCGCGTCGTGCAGGTCCCGGGCCTGCTCCCAGTAGCGGATCTCCGCGTGGTCGGCCGCGTAGCGGGCGGTCAGGAAGAACGAGTGGTCGTGCGCCAGCCGCTCCAGGCCCGCCCGCAACGCGGACAGCGGGGTGGTCTGCCCCGCCACGCTCAGCACCACGTGCCAGAGCCGGGCCTGTTCGGGCACCGTGGGCGGCTCCCCCTCGTCCCGGCGGTCCGGCCGGACCCCGCGTAGCGCGCCGGGCTCCTGCGGCGGCGGACCGGCCGGCCCGGCCGGGGTGTCCGCCCCGCGCCCGCCGTCGATGCTGGTCAGCCGCCGGCCCGCCGTTCCTCCGGTCAGCGCTGCCTCGCGCCTGCGTTCCACCGGCGGCCTCCTGTTCGGCGATCTCGTGTCGTCGTACCCGCCGGCCCCGGTCCGGCGCGTACGGCTGCGCCCCCTCGCCCGCGGCAAGGCCCGCACCGCCGCCGCGCCCGCGGACCGGTCAGCCCCGCAGGACGACCAGGTCGTCGCGGTGGACGACCTCGCGCTCGTACGCGGCACCGAACTCCTGGGCCAGGTCTCGGGTGGACCGGCCGAGCAGCCGGGGCAGCTCCCTCGCATCAAAGTTGACCAGTCCGCGCGCCACGATGTGGCCGTTTTCGCCAAGAAGGTCCACCGGATCACCCGCGGCGAACTCCCCGTCGACCTTGGTGACCCCGGCGGGCAGCAGCGAGGCACCCCCCGAGACGACCGCCGCGACGGCCCCCTCGTCCAGGTGGAGGGCGCCGCGCGGGCTGCTCGCGTGCGCCAGCCAGAGCAGCCGGTCGGAGGAGCGGCTGCCGGTGCGCAGGAAGAGCGTGCCGGTGGGCCGGCCGGCCAGCGCGTCGGCGGCCCGGCTGGCGGCGGTGAGCACCACGGGGATGCCCGCGCCGGTGGCGATCCGGGCCGCCTCCACCTTGGTGACCATGCCGCCGGTACCGACCCCGGCCTTGCCCGCACTGCCGATCGAGACGCCGTCCAGGTCGTGCGGCCCGGCCACCTGGGCGATCCGGCTGGTGCCGGGGCGGCTCGGGTCGCCGTCGTAGAGCCCGTCCACGTCGGAGAGCAGCACCAGCAGGTCGGCCCGGACCAGGTGGGCGACCAGCGCGGCCAGCCGGTCGTTGTCACCGAACTTGATTTCGGCGGTGGCGACGGTGTCGTTCTCGTTGACGATCGGCATCGCGCCCATCGCCAGCAACTGGTCCAGCGTCCGGTAGGCGTTGCGGTAGTGGGCGCGCCGGCTGGCGTCCTCGGCGGTCAGCAGCACCTGGCCGACCCGGATGCCGTACCGGGCGAAGGAGGCGGTGTAGCGGGCGACCAGCAGGCCCTGGCCGACGCTCGCGGCGGCCTGCTGGCGGGCGAGGTCCTTGGGCCGGCGGTCCAGGCCCAGCGGGGCCAGGCCGGCCGCGATGGCACCGGAGGAGACCAGGACCACCTCGGGGGCGTCCGGGCCGCTGCGCACCTTGGCGAGCGCGTCCACCAGGGCGTCGACCCGGTCGGCGTCCAGGCCGCCGGCCGCCGTGGTGAGAGAGGAGGAACCGACCTTGACGACGATCCGTCGTGCGGTCAGGACCTCCTGCCGCAGTGAGTCCTCGCTCATCTCGCTGTACGCCCTTCCGGTGTGGTGCGGGTACGGCGGGCCCGGGCCCGGCCGTCACCCCCGCAATCTACGCGATCGGCGCAGCCCGTCCGCAGGGCATTTCACCGGCTGGACCGCGCCCCTCCCCGGTCACCGGCCGGCCCGGACCGGTCGCGGGACGCCGGGCGGACCGCACCCGCCCGGCGGGCCCCGTCCCGCCCCCGGGCCGGGGGCGGTCCCGCCAAGTCCGGCTCCCGCCAAGCGAAGTGACGTTCATCAACGCCCCGACGCACCGCGGCCCCGCCTCCGGGAGGAGGCGGGGCCGCGGCACTGCACGGGTCGGACCGGCCGGTCCTACTCCTCGTCGTCGTCGCCCTCGACGGCGGCCTGGCGGCCACTGGAGAGCGCCTCGAAGGCGAGGAACTCGGACTCGGCCGCGTCGCGGTTCTTCAGCTTGTCGCGGCGGCGGTCGACCGCCGGACGCGGGCTCTCCAGGCGGTGGTCCTCACCGCGGCGGCCGAGCATCTCGGCGCCGGCGGCCATGGTCGGCTCCCAGTCGAAGACGACCGCGTTGTCCTCCGCGCCGATGATGACGGTGTCGCCCTCGTGGGCGCCGACCTTCCAGAGCTTGTCCTCCACGCCGAGGCGGGCCAGCCGGTCGGCGAGGTAGCCGACGGCCTCGTCGTTGGAGAAGTCCGTCTGGCGGACCCAGCGCTCCGGCTTGACACCGCGGATGCGGAAGGCGCCGTCCTCCTCGGTGATGGTGAAGCCCGCGTCGTCCACGGCGGTGGGCCGCAGCACGATCCGGGTGGACTCCTCCAGCGGCTTGGCGGCGCGGGCCTCGGCGACGATCTGCGCCATCGCGAAGTTCAGCTCGCGCAGGCCCTTGCGGGAGGCGGCGGACACCTCGAACACGCGGTAGCCGCGCTCCTCCAGCGAGGCCCGGGTGAGGTCGGCGATGTCCTGGCCGTCCGGGACGTCGACCTTGTTGAGCGCGACCAGTCGCGGCCGGTCCTCCAGGCCGCCGTACTGCGCCAGCTCGGCCTCGATGGTCTCCAGGTCGGTCAGCGGGTCGCGGCCGGGCTCCAGGGTCGCGCAGTCGAGCACGTGGACCAGCGCCGAGCAGCGCTCGACGTGCCGCAGGAACTCCAGGCCGAGGCCGCGGCCCTGGCTGGCGCCCGGGATCAGGCCGGGGACGTCGGCGACGGTGTAGACGAAGTCGCCGGCGGTCACCACACCGAGGTTGGGGACCAGGGTGGTGAACGGGTAGTCCGCGATCTTCGGCTTGGCGGCGGAGATCACCGAGATCAGCGAGGACTTGCCGGCGCTCGGGTAGCCCACCAGGGCCACGTCGGCGACGGACTTGAGCTCCATGACGATGTCACGGGCCTCACCCGGCTCGCCGAGCAGCGCGAAGCCGGGCGCCTTGCGGCGGGACGAGGCCAGCGCCGCGTTGCCCAGGCCGCCCCGGCCGCCGGCGGCGACGACGAAGCTGGTGCCGTGGCCGACCAGGTCGGCGAGGACGTTGCCCTGCCGGTCCATCACGACGGTGCCGTCCGGCACCGGCAGGACGAGGTCGTGGCCCTCGGCGCCGGTCCGGTTGCCGCCCGCGCCGGGCTTGCCGTTGGTCGCCTTGCGCTTGGGCGAGTGGTGGTACTCCAGCAGGGTGGTGATCTGCGCGTCCACGGTGAGGATGACGCTGCCGCCCTGACCGCCGTTGCCGCCGTCGGGGCCTCCCAGCGGCTTGAACTTCTCCCGGTGAACGGAGGCGCAGCCGTGGCCCCCGTTACCCGCGGCGACGTACAGCTCGACGCGGTCCACGAAGGTGGTCATGGTTGTGCCTCCAGTGCGAAGAAAGTGTTGCCTGCTTCTCAAGCATGAAGGGTGGACCGGATCATTCCGGCCCACCCTTCATTGTGAGTCTTGTCGGACTCAGGCCTCGACGGCCACGATGTTGACGACCTTGCGGCCGCGACGGGTGCCGAACTGCACCGCACCGGCGGACAGCGCGAACAGGGTGTCGTCGCCACCACGGCCGACGTTGGCGCCCGGGTGGAAGTGGGTGCCACGCTGGCGGACGATGATCTCGCCGGCGGAGACGACCTGGCCGCCGAAGCGCTTCACGCCGAGGCGCTGGGCGTTCGAGTCACGGCCGTTCCGGGTAGAGCTTGCGCCCTTCTTGTGTGCCATCTCGCTATCCCCTTACTTGCTGACGGAGTCGATGCTCGTGATCCGCACAGCAGTGTGCTGCTGGCGGTGACCCTGGCGGCGACGGTAACCGGTCTTGTTCTTGTAGCGCAGGATGACGATCTTGTCGCCCTTGGTCTGGTCGACCACCTCGGCGTGAGCCTTCACGCCGGCCAGCACCCACGGGTCGGAGGTGACAGCTTCACCATCGACGACCAGGATGGTGGAGAGCTCCACCGAGTCACCCGGCTTGGCCTCGATACGGTCGATCTCCAGCACGTCGCCGACGGCGACCTTGTGCTGGCGGCCGCCTGCGCGAACGATCGCGTACATGCGGTACCCACTTTCCTAACTCGGTCGGAGCTCCAGATGCCAGCCACCTGGGTACGGACACAGGGGCCTCTCCCCGACTCCTCTGACGAGGGGCCCGGAAGGTGATGTGTTCGGGAGCGACGGCGTAGACACGCCGAGGGTCAAGAATACGGACCGGCCCCCTCGGGGGCAAACCGGGCCGTCCCGGTCCGGGGCGGGCGCGAGCCCGCCCCGGACCGACGCACTACTCGGCTGCCGAATCACCCTCGGCGGCCGCGGCCTTCTTGGCCGCCGCGCTCGTCCGCTTGGTGGCGGTCTTGCGGGCGGTGGTCTTCTTCGCGGCGGCCGCCGTGGTGGTGGTCTTCTTGGCGGCCGTCTTCTTCGCGGTGGTCTTGCGGGCGGCCCGCTTCTTCGGGGCCGGCGCCTCCTCGGCGGGCTCCTCGGCCGGGGCGGCCTCGGCGGCGGGCTCCGGCGTACCGGTCTCCGCGGCCGCCTCGGGCTCCGTCGCGACCGGCTCGGCCGCGGCCGGCGCCTCGACGGGTGCCTCGACGGCCTCGGGCTCCGTCGCGACCGGCTCGGCCGCGGCCGGCGCCTCGACGGGTGCCTCGACGGCCTCCGCCACCGGCTCGGCCGGGGCCTCGGCGGGCGTCTCGACGGCCGCGAAGGCCGCCTGCAGCGCCGCGTCGGCACGGGCCTGCAGCACCACGATCTCGGCCTCGGCGGGCGCCCCGGCCGGAGCCGTCGCCTTGCGCACCGCCCGGCGGCGGGTGCGGCCGGCCGGCGCCGCCGTGGCGGCGGGGATCTCGACCAGACTCGGCTGGGCCGTCTCCTCGACGACCACCGGCTCGCTCACCGGCTCGGTCACCGGCTGGGCGACCGGCTCGACGACGGCCTCGACCTCGACCTCGGCCACCGGCACGTCGATCGCGAGCTGCCCCTCGACCTCCTCGTGCTCCGGAGCCTCGATGTCGGCCTCGATCACGGTCTGCGCCTCGTCCTGGGCGCCGCCGCCCTTGCCCCGGCGCCGGCGCTTGCCGCCACCCGGGGCCGGCTCGCCCGCCGCGACGGCGTGGCCGCCACCGGTGTGGACGTGGCTGCTCGGCTGCTCCATGTGGACGATCACGCCGCGCCCGTTGCAGTGGACGCACGGCTCGGAGAAGGACTCCAGCAGGCCCTGGCCGACCCGCTTGCGGGTCATCTGGACCAGGCCCAGCGAGGTGACCTCGGCCACCTGGTGCTTGGTCCGGTCCCGGCCCAGGCACTCCAGCAGACGGCGCAGCACCAGGTCCCGGTTGGACTCCAGCACCATGTCGATGAAGTCGATCACGATGATGCCGCCGAGGTCGCGCAGCCGCAGCTGGCGCACGATCTCCTCGGCCGCCTCGATGTTGTTGCGGGTGACGGTCTCTTCGAGGTTGCCGCCCTGACCGACGAACTTGCCGGTGTTGACGTCGATGACGACCATCGCCTCGGTGCGGTCGATCACCAGCGAACCGCCGCTGGGCAGCCAGACCTTGCGGTCCAGCGCCTTCATCAGCTGCTCGTCGATCCGGTAGGTCGCGAACACGTCGACCTCGGAGGTCCACCGCTGCAGGCGCTCGGCCAGGTCGGGGGCCACGTTGGAGACGTAGTCGTGGATGGTGTTCCACGCCTCGGTGCCGGAGACGATGACCTTGGTGAAGTCCTCGTTGAAGATGTCGCGGACGACCCGGACGGTCATGTCCGGCTCGCCGTAGAGCAGCGCGGGGGCGTTGCCGGTCGCGGCCTTCTTCTGGATCTCCTCCCACTGCTGCTGGAGGCGCTGGACGTCACGGGTCAGCTCGTCCTCGGAGGCGCCCTCGGCGGCGGTGCGCACGATGACGCCCGCGTCGTCCGGGACGATCTTCTTGAGGATCTGCTTCAGACGGGCCCGCTCGTTCTCGGGCAGCTTGCGCGAGATGCCGGTCATCGAGCCCTCGGGCACGTAGACCAGGTAGCGGCCGGGCAGCGAGATCTGGCTGGTCAGGCGGGCGCCCTTGTGGCCGATCGGGTCCTTGGAGACCTGCACCAGGACGGACTGGCCGGACTTCAGCACCGACTCGATCCGGCGCGGGCCACCGTGGCCGCCCAGCGAGCCGAAGTTCACCTCACCGGCGTACAGCACCGCGTTGCGGCCCTTGCCGATGTCGACGAAGGCGGCCTCCATCGACGGCAGCACGTTCTGGACCTTGCCCAGGTAGACGTTGCCGACGTACGAGGTGGCCTGCTCCTTGTTGACGTAGTGCTCGACCAGCACGCCGTCCTCGAGGACCCCGATCTGGGTGCGCTGGCCGTTCTGGCGCACCACCATGACGCGCTCGACCGACTCGCGACGGGCCAGGAACTCGGCCTCGGTGATGATCGGCACCCGGCGGCGGCCCAGCTCGCGGCCCTCACGGCGGCGCTGCTTCTTGGCCTCCAGGCGGGTGGAGCCCTTGATGGACTGCACCTCGTCCGGGTCGAACGACGGCTCGGTGGAGCGGCGGCGCGGCTCGCGCACCTTCACCACCGTGCGGACGCCGTCCTCGGTGGTCTCGGCCGCCTCGCCGGCACCGGCCTCGCCACTGCGACGGCGGCGACGACGGCGACGACGGGACGAGGCCAGGCCGACCGACAGGTCGTCGTCGTCCTCGCCGTCCTCGTCCTCGGCCTCGGCCTCGGCGGCCGGCTCCTGGACGGGCTGCTCGGTCTCGGCCGTCTCGGCCTCGAAGTCCTCGGCCTCGCCACGACGGCGGCGGCGACCGCCCCGGCGGCGACGGCGGGACGGACGACCGTCCTCCCACTCGTCCTCGGCCTCGGGACCGGCGGCGGGCGCCTCGACGGCGGCCGGGGCCGCGACCGGGGCGGGCGGCGCGACCGGGGCCTCGACCACGGGGGCGGCGGGCGCCACCGGAGCGGCGGCGGCGGCCGACCTGCGGCGGTTCGGGGTCTGCACCCGCACCTGGGTGCGGGTACGGCGACGGCGGCCGACGCCGCTGTACTCGTACTCGTCCTCCTCCGTGCTCTTCACGGCGGGGGCCTCGGCCGGAGCCGGGGTCTCGGCCGGGGCGGCCGCGGCGGGGGCGGCGGCGGCCGGGGCCGACGGCGCGGTGTAGGGGGCCGGCTCCTGGAAGACGGGGGCCTGGAAGATCGCGGTGGACGGGCGGACCGCACGGCGGCGCACCCGGTGGGTCGGCTCGGCCTCGGCGACCGGCGCGGGGGCCGGGGCGGGCTCCGGCTCGGCGGCGGGCGCGACGGCCTCGGCCTCCTCGGCGGGCTCCTCCTCCGCGGCGGGCTCCTCGACCGGGGCCTCCTCGACGGCCGGCGCGGCCTCGGCCACGCGGCGGCGACGGGGGCGGCGGGCGGGGGCCGCGGGGGCCTCCTCGACCGGCGCGGCCTCGGCGGCGGGCGCCTCGGCGGGTGCGGCCTCGACCGGGGTCTCGACGGGTGCGTCGGCCGCGGCGGGCGCGCTCACCGGCGCCTCGGCCCGCTTGCGGGTCCGGCGGGCCCTGGCGGGCTTCTCGGCCACGGGCTCGGCGGCCGGCTCGGCGGCCGGCGCCTTCGCGGCGGGGGCCTCGGCGGCGGGCGCCTCGGCCTCGGCCGGCGTGACGACGATCGGGGTGGCCTCCGGCGCCCCGGCGGGCGCCTCGGCCCGCTTGCGGGTCCGGCGGGCCCGGACCGGCTTCTCGGCGGCCGGCGCCTCCACGGCCGGCGCCTCCACGGCGGGGGCCTCGGCGGCGGGCGCCTCGGTCGCGATGACCGTCTCGGCGCCGTCGGCGGCCGCGCCCTGCGGGGTGCCCGCGGGGCGGGACACCGCACGGCGGCGGCGGCGCGGCGGTGCGCCGGTCGTGCCGTCGCCGGTGGCGGCGGTGTTCTCGTTCGCTTCCGTCGCCGCGTTCTGCTGCGGATCGGTGTTATCGAGCATGCGGGTGGATCTCCCGTCAGGCCCCCGGGCTCCGTATCCGGGCACGGCAGGGCACCGGTGGCCGGCCGGCATCACGAGGATGCTCGGGCCGGACCCTTTCCTGGTGCCGCCGTGCGGACGCGAGGCCGCACAGGGGCTCGTAGTCTCGCTCGGCGCCCCGCACGCGGCGGGGTGTCGAAAGTCTTCTGGTCTGCCCAGTCTTCTGAGGTTTTCCCAAGCTGCGCCGTTCCCCAACCCCGGGTGGCTCCCGGACGGGGACCTCGGGCCCACCGACCATCCGGGTCGGCGGGCCGCAAGAGGCCGGCCTGTGCTTCGACGACGCTCGCTCCCCTGGGGAGCCGCGGGGGCCTGGAGGACCAACGGGTCCAGTGAGGCACTGGACCAGGCCTCCGCCCGCTAGGCGGACGCGGTTGCGCGCGGCTCGTCGGCGGCCACAGGGCCGACCGGAGCCGCGGCGCGGTCGAGCGCCAGCGGGTCGGTCACCGTGCCGGTCTCCTCGTCGAGCGGCCCCTGCGCCAGCCTGGTCACCTCTGCGGGGACCGGCGGCGCCAGGTCAGCCGTCGCACGGAGACCGGACAATACGTCGTCGGGTCGTACGGCTGGTGTGGCGTGTCGTACTACCAGGCGCAGTATCGCACAGGCACGGCCGGTCCGAACATCGCGGGCCCCTTCGCCCTCCGTGTCCGCACCGTCGTCGACCTGCGGCGAGAGGATTTCCAGCGCCGCGACCGCGCCGCGCGCGTCGAAGACGCGCACGCCGTTCTTGGTGCGGCGTTCGACCTCGACCCGCTCCTCGGCGAGGAAGGCGGCGGCCGCGCGGGACGCCTCCGGCCCGGTGACACCGTCCAGCCGGACCTGCCATTCGGAGGCTTCCAGACGCTCGACGAAGTTCGGCGTCCGGACTTCGACCGCGTCGATGATGTCGAGGCCCTTCGGCAGCGACTCGTCCAGCTGCGCGCGCAGCTCCTCGGGGTCGCGGTGGGCCGCCAGGCCGATCTCCAGGTACTCCGCCTCGCTGGCCACCCCGGTGGGGGCCGCGTTGGCGTAGGACACCTTCGGGTGCGGCGTGAAGCCGGCCGAGTAGGCCATCGGCACGGCCGACCGGCGCAGGGCGCGCTCGAAGGCGCGCTGGAAGTCGCGGTGGCTGGTGAAGCGGAGCCGGCCGCGCTTGGTGTAGCGGAGACGGATCCGCTGCACCGTCGGCGCGGGCGGCGGACCGTCGGGCGTACGGCGTGCCAGAGTCGCTCAGTCCTTAGTCAGATGTCCCCGTCCGGCGTGACACGATCGCGCCACTCTCCGGACTCTGTCACCCAAAGGGTACGCGCCCGCGCGCCACCTTCGCTCCGCCCCTGGTCAGCCCGGATGCGCGAAACCCCGGCCGGAGCGCCCGGCCGGGGTCCCGCGATGGCGTGCGCCGCCCTACTTGACGACCGTCAGCGGCAGGAGCTTCTTGCCCGTCGGGCCGATCTGGATGGCCGTGTCCATCTGAGGACAGACACCGCAGTCGAAGCACGGGGTCCAGCGGCAGTCGTCGACCTCGACCTCTTCGAGGGCGTCCTGCCAGTCCTCCCAGAGCCAGTCCTTGTCGAGGCCGCTGTCCAGGTGGTCCCAGGGCAGCACCTCCTCGTAGGTGCGCTCGCGGGTGGTGTACCAGTCGACGTCGACGCCGGTGCCGGCCAGGCCCTTCGCGGCCGAGGCCATCCAGCGGTCGTAGGAGAAGTGCTCGCGCCAGCCGTCGAAACGGCCGCCGTCCTCGTAGACCGCCCGGATGACGGCGCCGATCCGGCGGTCACCCCGGGAGAGCAGGCCCTCGACGATGCCGGGCTTGCCGTCGTGGTAGCGGTAGCCGATGTTCTTGCCGTACTTGCGGTCGCCGCGGATCGAGTCGCGCAGCTTGGCCAGCCGGGCGTCGGTGTCCTCGGCGGACAGCTGCGGGGCCCACTGGAACGGGGTGTGCGGCTTGGGCACGAATCCGCCGATCGAGACGGTGCAGCGGATGTCGTTCTGGCCGGTGACCTCGCGCCCCTTCTGGATGACGTTCTTCGCCATCTCACCGATCTGGAGGACGTCCTCGTCGGTCTCGGTGGGCAGGCCGCACATGAAGTACAGCTTCACCTGGCGCCAGCCGTTGCCGTACGCGGTGGAGACGGTGCGGATGAGGTCCTCCTCCGACACCATCTTGTTGATCACCTTGCGCATGCGCTCACTGCCGCCCTCGGGGGCGAAGGTGAGGCCCGAGCGGCGGCCGTTGCGGCTGAGCTCGTTGGCGAGGTCGATGTTGAAGGCGTCGACCCGGGTGGACGGCAGCGACAGACCGATCTTGTCCTCGGTGTAGCGGTCGGCCAGGCCCTTGGCGATGTCACCGATCTCGGTGTGGTCGGCGCTGGACAGCGACAGCAGGCCGACCTCCTCGAACCCGGTGGCCTTCAGCCCGCGCTCCACCATCTCGCCGATGCCGGTGATGCTTCGCTCCCGCACGGGGCGCGTGATCATGCCGGCCTGGCAGAAGCGGCAGCCGCGGGTGCAGCCGCGGAAGATCTCGACGGACATCCGCTCGTGCACGGTCTCGGCGAGCGGGACGAGCGGCTGCTTGGGGTAGGGCCACTCGTCGAGGTCCATCACGGTGTGCTTGGAGACCCGCCACGGCACGCCCGGCGCGTTCGGCACCACTCGGGCGATCCGGCCGTCGGCCAGGTACTCCACGTCGTAGAACCGGGGGACGTACACGCCGCCGGTGCGCGCCAGGCGCAGCAGCAGCTCGTCGCGCCCGCCCGGGCGGCCCTCGGCCTTCCAGCCGCGGACCAGCTCGGTGATGTCCAGGACGGCCTGCTCGCCGTCGCCCACCACCGCGCAGTCGATGAAGTCGGCGATCGGCTCGGGGTTGAACGCGGCGTGGCCGCCGGCCAGCACGATCGGGTCGTCCACCGTCCGGTCGCGGGCCTCCAGCGGGATGCCGGCCAGGTCGAGCGCGGTCAGCATGTTGGTGTAGCCGAGCTCGGTGGAGAACGAGAGCCCGAACACGTCGAAGGCCTTGACCGGCCGGTGCGCGTCCACGGTGAACTGCGGGACGTCGTGCTCGCGCATGAGCGCTTCGAGGTCCGGCCAGACGCTGTAGGTGCGCTCGGCGAGCACGCCCTCGCGCTCGTTGAGCACCTCGTAGAGGATCATGACGCCCTGGTTGGGCAGGCCGACCTCGTAGGCGTCGGGGTACATCAGCGCCCAGCGGACGTCGCAGGCGTCCCAGTCCTTGACGGTCGAGTTGAGCTCGCCGCCGACGTACTGGATCGGCTTCTGGACGTGCGGGAGGAGGGCCTCCAGGCGTGGGAAGACCGATTCGACAGTCATGTACTAGGAACCCTTACGACGTTGAATGGTGTCGCTGGCATCGGACCCGGTGGGGTGGTGCGCGACGGCTGGGAGGGGTGACCCTCAAGGGTAGCCGAATCCCGGGACGCTCCGGCCGGCCGCGGGCCTGGGCCGGCCCCCGAGCGGGGGTCGAATCGGCTGTTGACAGCCCCGGACGGCCCATGCGGTACTGGCAGGGCTCCGCCGGGAGGCCCTGCACGCCATCGGGACAAGGAAGTTGACCATGCACGACGGCACCGACACCGGCCTCCTGACATGACCGACACCGGCCGGCGGGTGCCCCAGTGCCACCCCGCGCCCGAGCAGGCGGACCGCTACCTCACGGTGGCCCGCGCCGAGGCGGCGGCCCGCCGGCTCGCCCGCCGCCATCCGGGCCGCTGCCGGCTGCGGGAGGTGGGCCGCTCCCGGGCCGGGCACCCGCTGCTGCTGCTCTCCGTGGACGCGGGCCCGGACGCCGTCCTGGTGGTCGGCGGCCCGCACCCCAACGAGCCGGTCGGCGTCAGCAGCGCCCTGCGGCTGGCCGAGCGGCTGCTGGACCACCCGCCCCGGCCGGGCGTCTCCTGGCACATCCTGCCCTGCCTGGACCCGGACGGCGCCGCGTTCAACGCCGGCTGGCTGGACGGCCCGCTCACTATGCGCCGCCACTACGAGCACTTCTTCCGGCCCTCCTTCGAGGAGCAGCCCGAGCTGCTGCCGCCCGCTGGCGCCGACCGCGCGCCGATGCCGGAGAGCCTGGCGCTGACCGGTCTGATCGACGAGCTGCGGCCGTTCCTGCAGTGCTCCCTGCACGGCGTGGACTTCGGCGGCGCCTTCGTGCAGCTCACCGGGCCCGTCCCGGGCCTGTCCGAGCGCTTCGGCCGCTCGGCGGCGCGCGGCGCCGTCCCGCTGGACGTCGACTCGTACGACGCGGTCGGCTGGGCCAGCCCCGCCCCCGGGACGTACCTGATGCCCGCGCCCGGCGGCTCCGGCCTGTCCCGGGCGCTCCCGGACGAGCCCGAGCTGTCCACCTGGTCGTACGCCGGCCGCCACGGCGGGGTGACGGCCGTCCTGGAGGTGCCGATGTGGGCCGTCGACGCGGTGGGGGACGGCCGCCGGCACCCGGCCGTCCGGCAGGCGGTCGGGACCGCCGCCCGGGTGCTGCGGGACCGCGCCGAGGAGCTGTCCGGCCTGCTCGTGCACGTCCCGCCGCACGCCCGCCGGGCCTACGGCCCGATGGTGCGCGCCGTGGAGTTCACGCTGGCGGTCTGCTCGCCGGTCGCCGACGAGTGGCTGGAGCAGTGGTGCGCCCAGCCGCTCACCGTCTCCCGGGTGACCACCGCCGGGCTCGCCGCCGCGCGGATCCCGCTGCGGGTGGCCTCGGTGCTGCTGCGCCTGCTGGCGGACACCGGGGGTCCGGCCGTGGACGCCGCCCGCGAGCGTGCGCTGGGGATCGTCACCGAGAGCCTGGACCAGTTGCGCCACCGCTTCGGCGCCCGCTGGGTGCCGGTGGAGGTCCAGACCGCCCACCAGACCCGCGCGGTGCTCGCCGCGGCCGCCTGCCTGCGCGGCCGGAGCCGGTAGCGGCGGGCCGCCCGCACGGCGGCGGGGCCGGTCCGGGGGGTGACCCCGGACCGGCCCCGCCGGTGCGTCCGTTCGCTCAGGCCGCTATCGGCCGCTGGCTCTGCACCGCCTGCAGCAGTCCGATCGCCACCCAGGTCGAGAACATCGACGACCCTCCGTAGGAGACGAACGGCAGCGGGATGCCGGCCACCGGCATGATGCCCAGGCACATCCCTATGTTCTCGAAGCCCTGGAAGGCGAACCAGGCGACCACCCCGGCGGCCACGATGGTGCCGTACAGGTCGGTGGCGTGCCGGGCGATCCGGCAGGCCCGCCAGAGCACCACGCCGAGCAGCACGATGATGGCCATCGCCCCGAGGAAGCCCAGCTCCTCGCCGGCCACCGTGAAGACGAAGTCGGTCTGCTGCTCCGGCACGAACTGCCCGGTGGTCTGCGTCCCGTGGAACAGGCCCTTGCCGGTGAGCCCGCCCGAGCCGATCGCGATCCGGGCCTGGGCGGTGTTGTAGCCCACTCCGGACGGGTCCAGCGCCGGGTTGGCGAAGGCCGCGAAGCGGTCGATCTGGTACTTGCTCAGCACCCCGAGCTTCCAGATCGCCACGCAGCCGCCGACGCCGGCCAGGATCAGCCCGAACACCCAGCGGTTGGCCGCGCCGGAGGCGAGCAGGATGCCCAGCACGATGACGGCCATGACCATCACCGACCCGGCGTCCGGCATCAGCATCACGATCGCCATCGGCACGGTGGCCCAGACCAGTCCGCGGAAGACCGCCCGGTGCGAGGGGAACTCCCGCTCCCCCGCGTCCACCTGGTCGGACAGCACCACGGCCATCGCCAGCACGATCGCCAGCTTGGCGAACTCGGCCGGCTGGACGGAGAAGCCGCCGCCGAGCTGGATCCAGGAGTGCTGGCCGTTGATGGTCGAGCCGAGCGGGCTCAGCGTGGCCACCAGCAGCAGGATCACCGCGACGTACAGGAACGGCACCACCGTGCGGAACCGCCGGCTCCCTATCCCTATCACCACCGCGCACAGCACCAGTCCGATCACCACGTTGGTGAGGTGCCGGAACAGGAAGTACTGCGGATCGCCGTGGGTGAGCGAGTCCCGCCCCCGGGTGGCGGACCAGACCAGCAGCGAGCTGCCCAGCGACAGCACCATCGCGGCCAGCAGCAGTATCCAGTCGATCCGCCAGAGCGGGGAGTCCTTGGCGAGGGCCTTCGAGACCCCGCTGCGCTGCGGGGCGAGCCGCAGCTGGCGGTACGAGCCGTAGGAGGTCATGTCCGGCTCCTTCCGGTGCTCCGGTTGGGCTCGACGGCGGCGGCGTCCACCGCGGCGAGCGCGATCGGCGGGCCGGCCGGCGGTGCCGGGTCCAGGAAGACCCGCGGCGAGCCGCCGGTCACGCCCGGGTCCCCAGCGGCGGCGGTGAAGCCGGCCGGCTTGATGATGGCGGTGCCGTCCGCGTTGAACTTCGGCAGCTCGGCCTGCGGCTTGGGCAGCAGTGCCTTGCCGTTGTCGATGTTGCCCTTGTCGTCGACGCCGTAGAGCGACTGGTAGATCCGTCGGATCGCGTCGCCGGAGCCGCCGGAGCCGGTGCCGCCCTGGCTTATCGTCATCACGACCGCGTAGTCGCCGCTGTAGGTGGTCAGCCACGAGGTGGTCTGCTTGCCCTCGACCTCGGCGGTGCCGGTCTTGGCGTGCAGCTCGATCTTGCCCTGCGGCCAGCCGGCGCCGGTGAACTTCCAGGCGGCGGTACCGCTGGTGACGACGCCCGCGGTGGCCTGGTCGATGTAGCTCAGCAGCTTCTGGTCGCCGGGGAACTTGGCGTCCTCGTGCGGGGCGATCTCGCGGACGAGCTCCCCGCCCGGGCTTATCACCGCCTTGGCGACGGTCGGCCGGTAGAAGGTGCCGCCGTTGGCGAGCGCCGAGTAGATCCGGGCCATCTGGATCGGGGTGACGAGGGTGTCGCCCTGGCCGATCGCGAAGTTGACCGAGTCCCCGGCGCGCATCTGGTAGCCGTCGACGCAGTTCTCCCGGGCGATCTGGTCGGAGAAGGTGTTGCCACCCTTCTCCGCCTGCCGGCACCAGGCGTCCTTGTTGTTGTCGTAGAAGGACTGCTTCCACTGCCGGTCCGGCACCCGGCCGGTGACCTCGCTGGGCAGGTCGATGCCGGTCTTGGCGCCGAGGCCGAACTGGTGGGCGGTCTTGAAGAACCAGTCGGCGGTCTCCTTCTTCGGCTTGATGCCGCCGTCCTTCATCCACTGGTCGTAGGCCAGCCCGTAGAAGACGGTGTCGCAGGAGACTTCGAGCGCCTTCTCCAGCGTGATCGAGCCGAAGCTCTCGCTCTCGAAGTTCTTGAACTCACGGCCGCCGATGGTCATGCTCTTCGGGCACGGGTACGTCCCGTCCAGCGAGTAGCCGGCCTGCACGGCGGCGGTGGTGGAGATGACCTTGAAGGTCGAGCCGGGCGCGGACTGACCCTGTATGGCCCGGTTCAGCAGCGGGAAGTTGGAGTCCTTGCTGGTCAGTGCCTGGTAGTCCTTGCCGGAGATACCGCCCTGCCAGAGGTTGGGGTCGTACGTCGGCGCGCTGGCCATCGCCACGATCCGCCCGGTGTGCACGTCCATGACGACCGCGGCGCCGGAGTCGGCCTCGTAGTTGCGGTTGGTCACCTTGTCGAAGGTCTTCCTGGCGTCGTTCATCGCCTGCGCCAGGTTGTCCTCGACGACCTTCTGCACCCGGGCGTCGATGCTGGTCACCAGGTTGTTGCCGGTCTGCGGCTCGACGATGCCGGCGTTGCCGATCACCCGGCCGAGGTTGTCCACCTCCAGCTTGGTGATCCCGGCCGTCCCGCGCAGGTCGCGGTCGTACACCGACTCCAGGCCGGCGCGGCCGATCTGGTCGGCCGGCAGGTAGCGGTCCAGGCCGGTCTTGTCGGCGGTCTTGCTGACCTCCTCGTCCGTCACCGGCGAGAGGTAGCCGAGCACCTGGGCCATGTTGGCGCCCTCGACGCCGGTGTAGTGGCGCACGGCGGTGGGCTGCGCGGTCACCCCGGGGAAGTCCTCGCGGCGCTCCATCATCTGCAGCGCCTGCTGGGTGGTCGCCTCCTTGGTGACCGGGATCGGCTGGTACGGCGAGCCGTTCCAGCACGGCTGCGGCGTCTTGGCGTCGCAGAGCCGGACCTTCTCCTGGACGTCCTTGGCCGGCATGCCGAGCACCTCGGCGAGCCGGCCCAGCACCGCCTTGCCGCCGTCCTTCTGCTGGAGCAGCGAGGTGCGGCTGACCGAGACCACCAGCCGGGTCTCGTTGCCGGCCAGGATGCGGCCCGAGGCGTCGAGGATCTCGCCGCGCACGGCGGGTTCGACGACCTCGCGGATGTGGTTGCCGGTCGCCTTGGCGGTGTAGACGCTGGCGTTGCGGATCTGCAGGTACCAGAGCCGGCCACCGAGGGTGGCGAGCAGCGACAGCACCAGGATCTGCAGTACCACCAGACGGATCGTCACCCGCCGGGTACGGCCGGTCTCGGGGATGTTGCTCACGTCTCGTGCGCTCCAGAGTGCGGGGTTCCGGGGTTCATGGGCGGGGGCGGGGGCTACGGCCGCTTGGCGAAGCCGAGCGAGCGCCGCTTCTTGTAGCCCGGCCCGGACGAGGTCTCACGGGTCGTCCGGTAGCGGGCGAGCGTGCCCAGCCCGGGGCCGCCCTCGTCGTCACCGGCCGCGGCGGCCACCGGGTCGCGCCCGAAGCGGCGGCCGATCAGCATCACCGCCGGGACGACGAACGGCGCCAGCAGCAGGTCGTACAGCAGGGCGGTGAGCACCAGGCTGCCGAGGCCGACGTGGCGGGCGGCGGTGTCGCCGACCAGGGCGCCGACCATCGCGTACAGCAGGGTGGAGGCGACCGCCGCGGCGGCCACCACCAGCAGCGCGCTGGAGACCGAGCGCTGCCGACCGTGGTCGGGGCGCAGCAGTCCGGCGGCGTAGCCCATCAGGCAGAGCACCAGCGCGTAGCGGCCGATCGCGTGGTCGGACGGCGGCGCGAGGTCGGCCAGCAGGCCGGCGGCGAAGCCCACCAGGCAACCGCCGGTCGGCCCGTAGACCATCGCCAGGCCGACCACCACGAGGAGCAGTATGTCCGGTGTGGCGCCCGGGAGTTGGAGCCTGCCGAAGACGCTGACCTGAAGGATCAGGCCGAGCAGGACGAGGACGGCGGTGACGGGGACGCGGGCGAGGCGCATGGTTCAGTTCCCCCCAGTGGTCTTGGCGGGCGGGGCGGCGGCGGCCGGGACGGCGGGCGCGGCCGGGGCCGGTGCCGCCGCCTGGCCCTGGGCGGCCGGGGCCGGCGGCAGGACGGCGTCGCGCGGGTCGGTGCGCGGCGGCACGACCACCACGCCGACCAGGTCGAGCCGGGTGAACTGGACGAAGGGCTCGACCAGGATCGTCTTGGTCAGCTGGCCCGGGGTCGCCTCGACCTGGACCACCTTGCCGACCGGGACTCCGGGCACGAACGGGCGGCCGCTCTGCGAGCCGAAGGTGACCAGCCGGTCGCCCTCCTTCACCTGGGCCTTGCCGTTCAGCAGGGAGACCTTCATCGCGCTGGTGCCGCCGCCGGAGGCGAAGCCGATCTCCCCGGTGCCCTCCAGCCGGGCCCCGGCGCTGAAGCCCGGGTCGGAGGCGAGCAGGACGGTGGAGGTGGTCGGGGCGACGGTGGTGATCCGGCCGACCAGGCCCTGGCCGTTGATCACCGTCATGTCCCGGGTGAGGCCGTCGTCACCGCCGGCGTCGATGGTGATGGTCCAGGAGAAGCCCTGCGCCGGCCCGATCGCGATCACCTGGGCGGCCTTGACGGTGTACCCGCCGGAGCCGGCGGTGCGCAGCAGGTCGTCGAGTTGCTTGGTGCGTCCGCCGGCCATGTCGGAGGAGGCCAGCTTCTGGCGCAGCTCGGTGTTCTCGCGGGCCAGCTGGTCGGTGCGGCCGCTGTGGCCGGTGGCGTCGCGGAAGGCGCGGACGGTGTCGGCCACCGGGTCGACCACCGTGGCGGCGCCGCGCTCGACCGGGCCGAGGACGCCTGCGGCGGCGCGCCGGGCGCCGCCGAGCGGCGAACTCTCGCCGCCCTTGATGTCCACGGTGATCAGCGCGAAGGCGACGGCCACCAGCAGGATGAGCAGCAGCCGGCTCTCTCGTGTGTCCCTCACGGTGCTGGTACTGCCCCTTCGTACCTGGCCGCCCACCCGGGCTGTGGGCCCGGGCGGGGGCCGTTCAGTTGACTACAAGGTCTGACGTCTCTGCTAACGGCGCGGCTGGGCGTCGAGTACCTGCTGGAGGGCCTCGAACTCCTCGACGCACTTGCCGGAGCCGAGCGCCACGGAGTCCAGCGGGTTCTCGGCGATGTGGATCGGCATGCCGGTCTCGCGGCGCAGCCGCTCGTCCAGGCCGCGCAGCAGGGCGCCGCCGCCGGTGAGCACGATGCCGCGGTCCATGACGTCGCCGGCGAGCTCGGGCGGGCACTGGTCGAGGGTGGTCTTGACCGCGTCGATGATCGAGTTGACCGGCTCGTCGATGGCCTCGCGGACCTCGGCCGCCGAGATGACGACGGTCTTGGGCAGGCCGCTGACCAGGTCGCGGCCGCGGATCTCGGCGTGCTCGTCCTTCTCGCCCTCCAGCGCGAAGGCGGAGCCGATGCTCATCTTGATCTGCTCGGCGCTGCGCTCGCCCAGGAGGAGCGAGTACTCCTTCTTGATGTGCTGGACGATCGCGTTGTCCAGCTCGTCGCCGGCCACCCGGATCGACTGCGCGGTGACGATGCCGCCGAGCGAGATCACGGCCACCTCGGTGGTGCCGCCGCCGATGTCGACCACCATGTTGCCGGTGGCCTCGTGGACCGGCAGGCCGGCGCCGATCGCGGCCGCCATCGGCTCCTCGATGATGTGCACCTGGCGCGCGCCGGCCTGCGAGGAGGCCTCGATCACGGCGCGGCGCTCGACCCCGGTGATGCCCGAGGGAACGCAGACCACGACGCGGGGGCGGGCCAGGTAGCGGCGGCGGTGGATCTTGAGGATGAAGTAGCGGAGCATCCGCTCGGTGATCTCGAAGTCGGCGATCACGCCGTCCTTGAGCGGGCGGATGGCGACGATGTTGCCGGGCGTGCGGCCGATCATCTTCTTGGCCTCGGCGCCGACCGCCAGGATGCCGCCGGTGTTGGTGTTGACCGCGACCACGGACGGCTCGTTGAGCACGATCCCCTTGCCCCTGACGTACACCAGCGTGTTGGCGGTTCCGAGGTCGATCGCCAGATCGCGGCCGATGAACGACAGGTTGGTTGCCATGGGGTGTAGGTGCCTTCCCGGGCTCGGAGTCATTGCGGGGGGTGGACGAGGGAGCACGCCCACGGCTTGGGCGAAGACGAGCTGACCAGCCGTACCGGGCCCATGAGTCGCGTCCATCGTAGTCACGCCCGCCAGTACGGACGTCGACGTGGGGCATACCGTCCATTGTCCGGAGCGTGATCGCTTCTCCGAGCATTGGGACGCCGTGTCGGCGTCCCCAGTTCCCTATTTCACGATAAGAATGCCCCGGCCGGGCCAATGGTCCCGACCGGGGCACCCGAAGGTCCTGGGTGGTTCTCAGGCGTGCGTCGGGAAGAAGATCTTGATCTCGCGCTCGGCGGACTCCGTGGAGTCGGAGGCGTGGATCAGGTTCTCCCGGGTGATCGTCGCGTAGTCGCCGCGGATGGTGCCGGCACCGGCCTCCAGCGGGTTGGTCGCACCGGCCAGCATCCGGATGCCGGGGACGACCTCCTCGCCCTCGACGATCAGCGCGATCGACGGACCGGAGGTCATGAACTCCAGCAGCGGCTCGTAGAACGGGCGGCCGACGTGCTCCGCGTAGTGCTGCTCCAGCGTCGCCCGGTCGAAGGTCCGCAGCTCGACGGCGGCGAGCCGCCAGCCGGCCTTGCGCTCGATGCGGCTGATGATCTCGCCGGCCAGGCCGCGCTTGACGGCGTCGGGCTTGAGCAGGACGAGAGTGCGCTGGGACACGGTGCGTCTCCTGGGAATTCGGTTCGGCGCGCACCCGGTTCGCGGTGCGGAGTGCGACTACCGCAGAGGTTACCTTGCGTGAGCAGCGGGCCTTGGGCGAGCCCGGGCCCTATGCCGCCGGGACCGCGCCGGCCGCGCGGGCGGCCTTGAACTCGTCGATCTTCCGGCCGTAGTGCACCGAGCACCACCAGAGTCCGGCGAAGACCACGCCCAGGCCGAACATGGTCGGCAGGATGAAGCCGCTGGCGATCAGGCCGAGCTGGAGCACCCAGCCGATCGCGACCGCGCCGGGGCGGGTGATCATGCCGCAGAGCAGCACGCACAGCGCCATCGCGATGCCCGTCACGGTCCAGACGGTGGCGGTCGGCACGTCGGACAGCTGCATGGCCACCAGCCCGGCGAAGAGCGCCAGCAGCGCCTCGCCGATCAGCGTCGAGGAACAGAGCGTCCTCATCGTCACTTCCTCCCGAGCAGCAGGCGGGCCTCGCCCACCGTGATGACCGAACCGGTGACCAGTACCCCGGCGCCGCCGAGGTCCCCGTCCTCCTCGGCGAGGGTGACGGCGGCGGCGATGGCATCGTCGAGCCGGGGCTCGACCTGGACGCGGTCCTCGCCGAAGACCTCGACGGCGAGCGCGGCCAGCGCGTCCGCGTCCATCGCGCGGTGGGTGGAGTTCTGGGTGATGACGACCTCGGCCAGGATCGGCTCGAAGGCCTCCAGCAGGCCGGCCACGTCCTTGTCGCCGCTGGTGCCGATCACGCCGACGAGCCGGGTGAAGCCGAAGGACTCGCCGATCGCGGCCACCGTGGCGTGCGCGCCGTCCGGGTTGTGCGCGGCGTCCAGGACGATGGTCGGGCTGCGGCGGACGACCTCCAGGCGGCCCGGCGAGGCGACGCCGGAGAACGCCTGCCGCACCTTGTCCGCGTCCAGCTGCCCGCCGCGCGCGCCGCCGACACCGAAGAAGGCCTCGACCGCCGCGAGCGCGAGCGCCGCGTTCTGCGCCTGGTGGGCGCCGTGCAGCGGGAGGAAGACGTCCGTGTACTCCTCGCCGCCGAGCCCGCGCAGCGTCACCAGCTGGCCCCCGATGGCGACCTCACGGCGGATCACCCCGAACTCCATGCCCTCGCGGGCCACCGTCGCGTCCACCTCGACGGCGCGCCGCAGGATGTTCTGGGCGGCGTCCAGCTGCTGCTGGGCGACGACCGCGATGGAGCCCGGCTTGATGATCCCGGACTTCTCGACCGCGATCTCGCCGGTGGTCTCGCCCAGCTTGTCGGTGTGGTCCAGCGAGATCGGGGCGATCACCGCGACGGCGGCGTCGATCACGTTGGTGGCGTCCCAGGAGCCGCCCATGCCGACCTCGATCACGCCGACGTCCACCGGGGCGTCGGCGAAGGCCGCGTAGGCCATGCCGGTCAGCACCTCGAAGAAGGACATCGCGACCGGCTCGCGCTCGTCGACCATCCGGACGTAGGGCTCGATGTCCCGGTAGACCTCGACGAACCGCTCGGGGGTGATCGGGGCGCCGTCCAGGCTGATCCGCTCGGTGACGGACTCCACGTGCGGGCTGGTGTAGCGGCCGGTGCGCAGCTCGAAGGTGTTGAGCAGCTGCTCGACCATCCGCGCGGTGGAGGTCTTGCCGTTGGTGCCGGTGATGTGGATCGAGGGGAAGGACCGCTGGGGCTGGCCCAGGATGTCCATCAGCGCCTCGATCCGGTCGAGCGAGGGCTCCAGCTTGTTCTCAGGCCAGCGCTTGGAGAGTTCCACCTCGACGTCGCGCAGGGCGTCGCCGGAGCCGTCGTCGGCGGGGCGGAGGGTGTACGGGTTCGGGTCGGCCTTGTCGCTCACGAGCACAGTCTACGGAGCGGCGTCGCGCGCTCCCGACGGGGTGAGAACCACCACTTTGCCCTGACTTTCCGATTCACCCGATTTACTATTGATTCAGCGAGTTCAGACGGCAATGAAGCATCGATTCGCACCCCAGGGAGACGCATCACCTTTGATCACCAGGAGGACAGTCCCATGCCCGACGCCCTGCGCGAGTCGTTCCTGGTCCATCGGAGCGGTGTCGTCCAGCTCGCCGAGCTGCTGTCGCTGGTGCTCCTCGCCTACATGGTCCTGGTGTTCGGCCGCTTCCTCCTCTACTGGGCCGGCTCCCGGCACGCCTTCCGGCACGACCGGCCCGCCGAGCCGGGCGATCCGGCCGCCTTCCAGTGGCACCTGCTGATCCCCTGCCGGGACGAGGAGGCCGTCGTCACCCAGACCCTCGCCGGGCTGCGCGCCGCCGCCCCCGAGGCGCACCTGTGGGTGATCGACGACGACAGCGAGGACCGCACCCGAGAGCTGGTCCTGGCCGCCGCGGAGCGGGACGACCGGATCCACCTCGTCCAGCGCCGCCGTCCGCACGCGCGGATCGGCAAGGGCGCCGCGCTCAACGCCGCCTACCGGAGCGTCGACGCCTGGCTGCCCGAGGACGCCGACCGCGCCCGGGTGATCATCGGCGTCGTCGACGCCGACGGCGAGCTGGAGCCGGGCACCCTGGGCCTGGTCTGCTCCGACCACGCGCTGGCCCGCCCCGACACCGGCGCCGTGCAGATCGGCGTCCGGATGCGCAACGCGGACGACGAACGGCCGCTGCCCGGCCGCGGCCGGACCGCCAACGCGCTGGCCCGCGCGCTGGTCCGGATGCAGGACGTCGAGTTCCAGGCCAACAACGCCGGCATGCAGCTGCTGCGCCGGCGCACCGGCAGCGTCGGTCTCGGCGGAAACGGCCAGTTCGTCCGGCTCACCGCGCTGGACTCGCTCACCGCCGACGAAGGCCGCGAGGGCCGCCCCTGGCCGGAGCGGGCCCTCCTGGAGGACTACGAGTCCGGTCTCGAACTGCGGCTGGCCGGGTGGCGGTTGACACACGTGACGGAGGCCCGGGTGTCCCAGGAGGGGCTGGTCTCGCTCCGCCGCTTCCTCACCCAGCGCACCCGGTGGGCCCAGGGCAACATGCAGTGCCTGCGCTACACCGGGCGGGTGCTGCGCTCGCCGCACTACCGCTGGGCCGGCAAGGCCGAGGTGCTGTACACCTTCCTGCAGCCGGTGGTCTGCGTGCTGCTGGTGGTGCTCACCCCGCTGTCGCTCGGGATCACGGCCGCCGGACTGGCGCTGTTCCCCGAGGACACCGTCGACTTCCAGGCCCGGTTCGGGCCGCTGATGGCCGCCGCCTTCGTGATCGCGACGCTGCCGATGGTGCTCTGGGGCTTCGCCTACCGCCGGCGCGTGCACCCCGACCGGAGCCGGCTCACCGGCCTGCTCTGGGGCGTCCTGGTCTGGCTCTACGCCTACCACCTGTTCCTGGTCGCCACCCGGGCCGCCGTCCGCCTGCTGCTCGGCCGCAACGGCTGGGCCAAGACCAGGCGCAACGCCGAGAAGGTCGCGGTGGGCGCCCCCACCGCCCTCGAAACCTGAGCCGCGCCGGCTCCGCCCTCCACCCGCTTGCGCCTCGGCGTCCTCGACACCCTCGATGCCCGCAGGCGATCCCGCCGTCCCGCCCAGACCCGTCCGGAGTTCCACCGTGTCCCCGTGCCTTCCCCCGCTGCCGCCCGCCAGTGTCGCCGTCGTCCTCGGCACCCGCCCCGAGCTGGTCAAGCTCGCCCCGCTGATCCACGAGCTCGGCGCCGCGACCCGGCTGGTGCACACCGGCCAGCACTGGGACGAGGCGCTGTCCGGCCGCTTCCTGCGCGACCTCGACCTGCCCCGGCCGGAGCTGCTGACCGGGGTCGGCGGCCGCCCGCGTGCCGGCCAGATCGCCCAGTCGCTCGGCCAGCTGGACGCCGCCTTCGCCGAGGACCGGCCCGCCGCCGTCGTCGTCCAGGGCGACACCAACGCCACCCTGGCCGGCGCGCTGGCCGCCAACGCCCGGGAGATCCCGCTGGTGCACGTCGAGGCCGGGCTGCGCAGCTTCGACCGGGCGATGCCCGAGGAGCACAACCGGGTGATGGTCGACCACGTCTCCGACCTGCTCTGCGCCGCCACCGCGGAGAACGCGGCCAACCTGCGCGCCGAGTCGCTGGACGAGGAACGGATCACCGTCACCGGCAACACCGTCGTCGAGGTGGTCCACCGCCGGCTGCCCGACCGGGCCGCCCGGGCCGCGCTGCTGGCCGCGCACGGGCTGGAGCCGGACGGCTACGTCCTGGCCACCGTGCACCGGCCGGAGAACACCGACAGCGCCGAGGCCCTGGGCGCCGTCCTCGCCGAACTGGACCGGATCGCCCGGGCCGGCACCCCCGTCCTGTTCCCGATGCACCCGCGGACCGCGGCCGCCGTCGAGCGGTTCGCGCTGGACGGCCTGCTGGAGCGGATCGCCGTGACCGCGCCGGTCGGGTACGCGGAGTTCCTGGGCCTGGCCCGGCACGCGGCACTGCTGGTCTCCGACTCCGGCGGGGTCCAGGAGGAGTGCACCGTACTCGGCCGCCCGCTGCTGGTGGTGCGCCGCTCCACCGAACGCCCGGAGGCCGTCGACGCGGGGTTCGCCGCCCTGGTCGCCCCCGGCGAGGAGCTCGGCGGGCTGGCCCGGACCTGGCTGGCCGACACCCCCGAGCGGCTCGCCCGGCTGGCGGCCACCCCGAGCCCGTACGGCGACGGCCTGGCCTCCGCCCGGATCGCCCGGCTCACGGCAGGGCTCGCCGCGCGGTCGGAGCCCGCCGCCGCCTGACGCCCGGACAGGCACTCTTGACAGCCGGATTGGTCTACTCCACCTTGTGAGGGCAAGTCTCCTCCCCCGACAGGGACTTGAGATGTCGGTAGCTCCCGCACCAGCGACAGCCGGACGGCTCTCCCCCACGTGAGCCGACGGTCTCCCCCCACAGGAGATGGAGTCATGCCACCTGCCCGACACCGGCGCGCCCGCGTCGTCCACACCCTGCTCGCCGGCGCCTCGGCGATCGCCCTGGGCCTGAGCGGCCTGGTCGTCGCCACCAGCGCCTCCGGCGCGGCGACCGCCGACGTCGACGTGATCGACAACGGCGGCTTCGAGGCCGCCGACCACCTCGGCCACTGGACCTGTCCGTCCGGCGCCGCCGCGGACACCGCCACCGTCCACTCCGGCTCGTACGCGCTGCGCGCCACCCCGGGCTCGGGCGACACCGGCGAGTGCACCCAGACCGTCACCGTGAAGCCCTCGTCCACGTACGCCCTGAGCGCCTGGGTGCAGGGCTCCTACGTCTACCTCGGCGCCCGCGGCACCGGCGGCACGGACCCCGGCACCTGGACCAACTCGGCGGGCTGGTCCAAGCTCTCCACCACCTTCACCACCGGGGCCGCCACCACCAGCGTCACGGTCTACCTGCACGGCTGGTACGGCCAGCCCTCCTACCTGGCCGACGACGTCTCGCTGATCGGGCCGGGCGACCCGAAGCCCACCCCGACCGGGACCGCGACCCCCACCGCGACGCCGACCACGACCACGACCCCGACGCCCACCGGGACGCCGACGGTCACGCCGACCGTCACGCCGACCCGGCCGGGGCTGCCCAAGCACCTGCTCACCGGCTACTGGCAGAACTTCGACAACACCGCCACGGTGCAGCGGATCAGCGACGTCCCGGCCGCGTACGACATCATCGCGGTCTCCTTCGCGGACGCCACCGGCACACCCGGGGGCCTGAGCTTCACCCTGGACCCGGCCCTGTCGGCCAAGCTCGGCGGCTACACCGACGCGCAGTTCAAGGCCGACATCGCGGCCAAGAAGGCGGCCGGCAAGAAGGTGGTGCTCTCGATCGGCGGCCAGAACGGCACCGTCTCGGTGAACAGCTCCGCCTCGGCCACCACCTTCGCCAACACCGCCTGGGCCCTGATGCAGAGCTACGGCTTCGACGGGATCGACATCGACCTGGAGAACGGCGTCAGCGCCACCTACATGGGCCAGGCCCTGCACGCGCTGGCGGCGAAGGCGGGCAGCGGGTTCGTCCTCACCATGGCGCCGCAGACCATCGACATGCAGTCGACCGGGATGGAGTACTTCAAGCTGGCGCTGAACGTGAAGGACATCCTCACCATCGTCAACATGCAGTACTACAACTCCGGCGCGATGCTCGGCTGCGACGGGCAGGTGTACTCGCAGGGCAGCGTCAACTTCCTGACCGCGCTCGCCTGCATCCAGCTCAAGGGCGGACTGCGGCCCGACCAGGTCGGGCTCGGGGTGCCCGCCTCCACCAGCGCGGCGGGCGGCGGGTACGTCAGCCCGTCCGTGGTGAACAACGCCCTGGACTGCCTGGCCGCCGGCACCAACTGCGGGAGCTTCAAGCCCGACTCCAAGTGGCCCGGCATCGGCGGGGCGATGACCTGGTCGACCAACTGGGACGCCAAGGCCGGCGGCGGCATCGCCGGCACCGTCGGCTCGCACCTGCACGCGATGCCGTAGGCGCGGCCCCGTGGGCCCGGGCCGGGTCTCAGCTTGGCGTTTATCCACGCACGTCACTCGACCTGCTGATCTGCGGTTCTTCCCGGGACAGCAGAGGCGGCCGTTCTCCACGCTTCGAGGTGTTGAGTCACGAAGCACAAGAGAACGGCCGCTGTGTATGAGTCTGCCTGCCGATGTGCCCGCTGGTGATGCATTGGGCGTCCTGTCCCGCTTTCGGGTCGAGTTCTACGAATGCCTTTACGCCCGCGCGGATGTGC